>NZ_JAAIYB010000009.1 GCF_010894475.1 Myxococcus vastator | reverse complement strand
CCCCTGGGACACGGCAGGGGCCTGGGGCGATGACGCTGGGGATGCCCCTGGCCCTCCACGGGCTGGCGGTCGGTGCGGCGGGCGCCGTGCCCTTCAGTCTGGGCGGGCTGTTCCTCTTCTTCGTGAAGGTAGGCGCGGTCCTCTTCGGGAGCGGCTACGTGCTGCTGGCCTTCCTGCGCGCGGACCTGGTGGAGCGGTGGGGCTGGCTGACGCAGGCGCAGTTGCTCGACGCCGTGGCAGTGGGGCAGGTGACCCCTGGCCCCGTCTTCACGACGGCGACGTTCATCGGCTACCTCCTGGGAGGCAGCGTGGGGGCGGTGGTGGCCACCGTGGGCATCTTCCTGCCGGCCTTCTTCTTCGTCGCGGTGAGTGGGCCGCTGGTGCCGCGCCTGCGCCGCTCATGGGTGGCGGGGGCCGTACTGGACGGCGTCAACGTGGCCTCGCTCGCGCTGATGGCGGTGGTGACGTGGCAACTGGGCCGCTCGGCGCTGGTGGACGCCTGGACGGTGGGCCTGGCGCTCCTGAGCGCGGTGCTGCTGGCGCGCTTCCGGCTCAACTCCGCCTGGCTGGTCCTGGGCGGCGCGCTCACCGGGCTGCTGCTCTGGACATCGAGCGCTTGAATCCGCGAACACCGGGGGGGCCGTCACACAACCGTCACGGGAGCCGGGCTTGCGGAACCACGACATTTCAATATTGTGATTTCGTCATGCCAGCCGCCATCACGTCCCTGGATGTCCGCTCCGCCTCCCGCCTCTTCAAGGCGCTGGGAGACGAGACGCGCCTGCGCATCGTCGCGCTCCTCAGCCACGGGGAGCTGTGTGTCTGCCACTTCGAGTCCGCGCTCGCGCTGACGCAGTCGAATACCTCCCGCCAGCTCGCGGTGCTGAAGAACGCCGGCATCGTCGAGGCTCGCCGCGACGCGAGCTGGGTCTACTACCGGCTGGCCCCGCAGCTGGACGAGGTGTGCAAGGCGCAGCTCAAGGCCCTGGTCGCCGCCTTCTCCAAGCGCGACGTGCTCCGCGAGGACGTGGCACGCCTCCTCGAGAGCCGCGGCCCCAACGCCTGCAAGTAGTCCAAGAGCCTGTCCATGAACGCCGCCGCTCCTTCCTCCAGCATCGTCAAGAAGCTCTCTGTCATCGACCGGCTCCTGCCGGTGTGGATCTTCGCCGCCATGGGCCTGGGCATCAGCCTGGGCAGGGCCTTCCCGGACCTGGGCGCCCGGCTGGACACGGTGAAGCTGGACACCGTGTCGCTGCCCATCGCCATCGGCCTGCTGTGGATGATGTACCCGGTGCTGGCGAAGGTGCGCTACGGCGAGCTGGGCCGGCTGCGCACGCGCGGCAAGCTCTTCACCACCTCGCTGGTGCTCAACTGGGTGGTGGGGCCGGTGCTGATGTTCGCGCTGGCGTGGCTCTTCCTGCCGGACCTGCCGGAGTACCGCAACGGCCTGGTGCTCATCGGATTGGCCCGCTGCATCGCCATGGTGCTCATCTGGAACATGCTCGCGTGTGGCAGCAACGAGGTCGCCGCCGTGCTGGTGGCCCTCAACTCTGTGTTCCAGATTCTCTTCTACTCGGTGCTGGGCTGGCTCTTCCTCACGGTCATCCCGGGTTGGCTCGGCGCGGAGGTGACCGCGTTCGACGTGTCCATGTGGAGCATCGCCAAGAGCGTGCTCATCTTCCTGGGCGTGCCCCTGGTGGCTGGCGCGCTGACGCGCATCGGCTTGACGCGGCTCAAGGGCGAGGCCTGGTACGAGCAGCGCTTCCTGCCGCGCCTGGGGCCCACCGCGCTCATCGGCCTGCTCTACACCATCGTCCTCATGTTCGCGATGCAGGGGGAGAAGATCACCCGCCTGCCGCTGGACGTGGTGCGCATCTCCCTCCCGCTGATTGTCTACTTCGCCATCATGTTCACCAGCGCCTTCTTCCTCTCGCGCAAGCTGGGCTTCAGCTACGAGGAGACGGCGTCGCTGTCCTTCACGGCGGCGGGGAACAACTTCGAGCTGGCCATCGCGGTGGCGGTGGGCGTCTTCGGCATGGCCTCCGGCGAGGCGCTGGCTGGCGTGGTGGGGCCGCTCATCGAGGTGCCCGCGCTCATCGCGCTCGTCTACCTGTCGCTCTGGCTCAAGCGCCGGCTCTTCCCATGAACACGGTCATCTTCGCCTGCGTGCACAACGCCGGCCGCTCGCAGATGGCGGCGGCCTTCTTCAACGCGCTGGCGGACCCGGCCCGCGCGCGCGCCGTGTCCGCCGGGACGCAGCCCGGGGAGCGCGTCCACCCCGAGGTCCAGGCCGCCATGGCCGAGGTGGGCATCGACCTGTCCGCGGCCAGGCCCCAGCGCCTCACGGACGAGCTGGCCCAGGGCGCTCAATGGCTCATCACCATGGGGTGCGGCGATGCGTGCCCCTATGTGCCGGGGCTGAAGCGCGGCGACTGGCCGCTGGAGGACCCCAAGGGCAAGCCGGTGGAGCGCGTGCGTGAGATTCGCGATGACGTGCGCGCCCGCGTCCTGGCGTTACTGAAGCAGGAAGGCTGGGCCGGGTAGGGCGGGCCCTGGGCCCGCGCGAACTACAGCTTCAGGCGCTCCTGGGCGTATTGCTCGAACGAGCGCGCCGCGTGGCCTGTCAGCACCTGGACGCTGTCCGTGGTGGCCGCGGTCCACTGTTCACGCACGGCGGCGCAGAGCGCGGCGAGCATCTCCGCGTACGGGACGTCGAAGCCGGCGTCGCACATGCGCTGGATGAAGGCGCCCTCCGAAATCGCGACGTATTCGAGCGGCCGGCCCGTCACGCGTGCCACGACGGCCGCGGCCTCGCTGAAGCTGAGCGCCCTGGGGCCCGTGAGCGTGAAGGCCTGCCCGTCGAACCGGTTCGTCGTGAGCGCCACGGCGGCGGCGTCCGCGATGTCGCGCGCATCAATGAAGCTCGTCTCACCGGCGCCCGCCGGGAGCATCAGCCGTCCCGCGCGGACGTCATGGCTCCACATGAGGTGGAAGTTGTCGGAGAACCAGTTGGGCCGGAGGATGACGTAGGGGACGCCTGAGCGCTCCAACTGGAGCTCGACCTGTCGATACGGGTCTGCCTCATTCGCCTCCACGCCCATGACGGACTGGAACACCACCTTCACGCCCCGCTCGGCCGCCGCGCGGATGACGGGAGCGAGGTATTCGATGACGCTCAGGTTGTCCGCCGGCATGAGGACATGGGCCGCGTCCATCCCCTCCAGCACGGCGCCGAGCTCGCCAGGCTGGGCGAAGTCGAAGCGCACGGCCTCGGCGCCGGAGAGGGCGGTGGCCTTGCGGGACAGCGCCCGGACGTGGTGCCCCTGCTTCACGAGGACATCCACCAGGAGCGAACCTACGGTGCCGGTCGCTCCAAAGACTGCGATGCGTTGAGGTGTCATGGCCGTCACGGTACGGCGGTGAGGCGCACGCCGGCAGTGACTGGCTCTCTGAATCAACTTTAAGCTGCGCTTCAACATGGACGACCTGAAGCGAATGGCGCTCTTCGCTGAGATTGCCCGCGCGGGCTCGCTGAGCGCGGCGGCCCGGCACCTCCGCATCAGCACCTCCGCGGTGAGCCAGCAGCTCCGCATCCTGGAGGAGTCCTTCGGCGTCATCCTGGTGCGGCGCTCGAACCGCAAGCTGTCGCTCACGGATGCCGGTGCGCGGTTCGCCGCCCACTGCCGTGAGATGGTGGAGGTGGCGGAGCGGGCCCGTGAGCAGCTCTCGCTCGCGAGGGACATGCCCGCGGGTGAGCTGCGCATCTCCCTGCCGCTCGGCCTGGCGCGCTATGTGGCGCCCGCGCTGGAGCCGCTGCTCGCCAGACACGCGTCCCTGAAGCTTCGCCTCGAAGCGGATGATGGCCTGGTCGACCTCATCGATGAACGCATCGACCTGGCGCTCCGTGCGGGCCGGATGAAGGACTCCTCCTGGGTGGCGCAGCCGCTCTGTCACCTTCACCTGGGGCTGTGTGCCGCCCCGGGCTATCTGAAGAAGGCGGGGCGGCCACGCACGCTCGAGGACCTGCCTGGACACGAGTGGCTCGCGGCCGTGGCGGACGGCCGAACCCTGTCCTTCGACCTCCAGGGCCCTGCCGGAACGAGCCGTCCTGTCCAGGTGACGCCGCGGGTCTCCAGCAACAACCAGCTCACCCTCCACCAGATGTGCGCGGCGGGGCTGGGCATCACGCGCTGCATCCTGGCCGACGTGGAAGACGAGCTGCGACAGGGACGGCTCGAAGTGCTCTTGCCCGAATGGCGCCTCTCCCCCTTGCAGCTCTGGGCCGTCACGCCGCGGCGCTCGGGACAGCCGGCCAAGGTGCGACACGCCATCGACGCCATCCGCACGTACCTGCGGCAGCAGCCCGGCATCTCCGTCTGATTCGGGGCGCGTAGATGGCGCCTACCGGAGCGGCGGCTCGGGCTGCTTCGCGAACCACTGCTTCGCGTTCAGCAGGTGCAGGTCCTGGCCGCCAGGCTTGAACTCGATTCCTCCGGTGAGGGCGCCCAGGGTCGCCAGGAGCGCGCCCTTCAGCTCGCCCTGCGCGAGGTCCAGGTGGCCTCGCAGGGAGAAGCCCTCTCCGTCCGCCTTCAGCTCGCGCAGTTGGAGCCCGTCCTCGTCAATCTGCACCTGGCCCGTCACCGAGACGTCCCGGATGTTGAGCAGGGACGTCACGAAGCGCGGCAGATTCTTGGCGGACGTGAGCAGCGCGGCGACGGGCTGCGTGTCCGTGAGCTTGCTGGCGAAGCGCGCCGACAGCACCGTCGGGGACAGGGACAGCCGGGCCTGGGGCAGGGTGAAGACGCCGCTCCAGGCCCGGATGGGCACGGGGCCATTCGTGGACACGTTCGTCAGCCGGAGCGTCGTCCCCGTCAGGGACAGTGACTTCGAGTCCCACGACAGGTTCCGCGCGTCCACGTCCGCCTCGGCGCGCAGCAGGACCTTGACGTTCCCCATTCGCCCGGAGACCAGGTCGGAGTCCACGCTCAGCCGCAGCGAGTCCCGCGCCTTCGCGGACTTCGCCCGCTCCCGGCTCTGCACCGTCATGGAGCCGGAGTCGATTTCAATCGTCCGCGCCAGCCAGGGGTTGAGCATCCTCAGGTCCAACGGCCGGCTCCGGGCCACGCGGAGGTCTGGCTCCAGCTCCCAGTCCGACTGCTCCGCGACGCGACGCGCGAGGACGGTGAGGGTGATTTCAGGGATCTCTGCCCCCGTGCCTTCGGGACCGGACACCCGCACGGGCGCGAAGGTGAGCGTGGCTGTTCCTCTCCGCATGTCCGGGCGCTCCGAAGTCAGTGAGGCCTTGAGGGCCCAGGGCGCCCGCGCTCGGATGGGGCCTGCCCGCACGTTCAACGTCTGGCCCTGGACGTCAATCCGGCTGTCCTCCGCCAGCGCGCCGTCTTTGAGGTGGAGGTCCAGGTCCACCTTGCCCGCGCCCCCGCTCAGGGAGACGGCGTTGTCGGACCCCAGGTGCGCGTTCAGCCAGTCCAGCGGGAGCAGCTCCAGCTGGCTCGTCACCTGCGCGCTGAGCGCCCGTGAGAGGTCCCAGCCCTTCTCGTCCGTGAAGGGCACCTCGAGCGCTGCCTTCGCCTCCAGCCGCTCGAACCGGGTGACGGGCTTCTGGTCGACCTCCATGGCGCCGGAGACCACGCGAATCGAAGGCGTCTCGACGTGGACGCGCTCCCGGCCCTTGATGTCCAGCGAGCCCTGCACGTCCAGGTCCCCCACGAAGCGGACCCGGCCGAAGTCCAGCTCGCGGACCTCGTGGACCGTGACATCCGCCAGTTGGATGACCCACGGGCGGTAGTCCGGTCCCGGTGGGGGCTCCTTCTCGATGCCGAACGAAGGCTCAATCCGGAAGCGCGCGCCATGTCCGTCGATGTGCTTCACGTCCACGCGTTTGCGCAGCAGGGCGGTCAGCGACACGCTGGCTTCCAACGTGTCCAGGTTCACCTGCCACCACTGGTGCTGATTCTGCTGGGTCAGCGTGAAGTCGCGGAGGTGCAGCTGTCCGAAGGGCCAGAGCCACCAGGCGCGCTTCCAGGCGAGCTCGGTCCGGCTGGTGGACCGGCGCATGATGGCCTGGACGGCGCCCAGGTTGAGCGCCACGTTGAGGGAGACCTCCAGCACCAGGAGCGCGCCCAGCGTCCAGGCCGCGGCGCGCGGCCACCGTTTCCTGCGAGGGGCGGTGTCCTGGACCTCTGGCGGCGGGAGGAGCGTCATGTCGCGGGTACCCGGTGGGATGTCCAGCAGGAGCGGCGCGGGCCGCTCCCGGAAGGCGCGGGTGCTGTCTCCCGCCTCCCTCCGGATGCCTCAGCCGCGGCGCGCGCACAAGGCACCAGCAGTCCCGCGCGCCTGATTCGCTCCCCGAGTGTCCGCGGGTGAGCCGATGCCAGAGTTCCTGGTCCTGGACTGGGAAGGGCTCGAGACGGACTACGCTTCCCAGCGCTGGAGGCTGCCCTCCACGTACTTCGCCCGGCAGGCGCGCCGCTGGACCTTGCCGCTGGACGTCTTGAGGACCTCGCCCTGCTGGAGCAGGACGACCTCGTGGACCTCCACGGAGTGCGCGGCGGCCACGGCCTGCCGGATGCTCTTCTGGAGCGCGCTCGCGTCCAGGGCCTGGACGCCATCGCCCTGTTCGGAGGGCGCGAAGCGGGCGCTGACCTCCACCAGCACCACCAGTCGCTCGCCCTCCGGATGGTCCACGGAGAACGCCACCGAGCAGCCAGGCCGGAGCGCCGGGTGCTGGCCCTCCGCCGTCAGCTCGAGGTCCTGCGGGTAGTGGTTACGGCCATCGACGATGATGAGGTCCTTGATGCGGCCGGTGACATACAGCTCGCCGTCAATCATGAAGCCCAGGTCGCCGGTGCGGAGGAAGGGCCCTTCCTCGCTGCCCTGGATGCGCGCCTGGAAGGTCTCCGCGTTCGTCTCCTCACGTCCCCAGTAGCCGTGGGTGACGTGGGGGCCGGCCGTCCAGATTTCACCCACCTCACCCGGAGCGCACGCCACCAGCGTCTCCGGATTCACGATGCGGATGAGGCTGTCACCCCAGCTCCGCCCGGAGCTGACGAGCGTCCGCGCGGACGGGCCCGGCTGCGTCAACACTGCGCGGTGCTGCTCAAGCGCCTCCGACTCCACGGTGAGGTGGCGCGGCAGCTCGCTGCTGATGCCACCCGACACGAAGAGCGTCGCCTCCGCGAGCCCATAGCAGGGATAGAGGGCCTCCCGGCGGAAGCCCGCAGCCGCGAAGGTGTCCGCGAAGTGCGCCAGCGTGTCGGCGCGCACGGGCTCCGCGCCATTGAAGGCGACGCGCCATGAGCTCAGGTCCAGCGTGGCGAGCTGCTCCGGCTTCACCTTCCGCGTGCAGAGCGCATAGCCGAAGTTGGGGCCGCCGCTCGTCGTCACGCGGTACTTCGTGATGGCGGACAGCCAGCGGATGGGGCGCTGGAGGAAGGACCAGGGCGACATCACGACGGAGTGCGTGCCCAGGTACATCGGCTGGAGCACGATGCCGATGAGCCCCATGTCGTGGTACAGCGGCAGCCAGCCGCACATGGTGTTCTGCTCGTCGTGGCTGAAGCCCTGGCGAATCATCTCCTCGTTCGACATCAGGTTCCGGTGCAGCACCATCACGCCCTTGGGCGTCGACGTGGAGCCTGACGTGTACTGGAGGAAGGCCAGCGAGTCGCCGGTGATGGCGGGGCGCTTCCAGCCATCCTCCAGTCCCTCCTCCAGCGCGTCCGTGGCGATCCAGCGGATCTCCTTCAGGACGGGGTAGGCGTCGGCCAGCGCGTTCACGCTCTCCAGGATTTCGCGCGTGGTGAGCGCGAAGCGCGGCTTCGCGTCCTGGAGGATGGCGAGGATGCGGTTGACGGCCTGGAGCTGCACGGGCGGATAGGCGGGGACCGCGGCGACGCCCGCGTACAGGCTGCCAAAGAACGCCGCAATGTAGTCCAGCCCAGGGGGATACAGCAGCAGCGCGCGCTCGCCAGCGCCCTTGTGCTCCTGAAGCGCCGCGGCGATGGCGCGGGCGTGGCGATCCAACTCGCCATAGGTCCAGGTGGTCTCCTGGCCTTCGACATCCTGGAGATAGGTATACGCGCGGGCCTCGTTCTGATTCGAGGCGCGCCAGCGCAGCAGGTCGGTCAGGGTCTGCACGGAACGGCTGGGACTCGGCACGGCGGGGCTCCTTGGGAGAGTCGTGGGAAGTGGGGAGGCTTCAGGGGCTCACCGCGGGTTCGGCGGAGGGCGCCTGCGGCGGGGGCGCCTCCAGCTCGCGCAGTGGGCGGTAGAGCGTGGACAGCAGCGTCATGAGGATGCCGAGCGCGCCCGCGATGAGGAACATCACGGCGATGCCTCGGCCCGGGCCCTCGCCGACGAACGCACCCAGCAGGGGGACGAGCCTTCCCCCCGGGGCCATGGCGGGCTCGAAGACGTGGTCCGCCAGCGGTCCGGCCAGGGTGTACGCCAGCGGCAACATGGCCCCGGTGATGGTTCCGGTGAAGGCGAAGACCCGGCCGCGCAGCGCCAGGGGCACGATGCGCTGGAGCAGGGCCTGGCTGGAGCCATTGATGATGGGCAGGCCGAAGAAGAACGCGAAGGCGACCCCGGCCAGGACGGGGACGGTGGTGGCCAGCCCGACGCTGATGAGCGCGAGGCCACAGGTGAGCTGGAACCCGAGCACGCCATGCACCAGCCGCCTGGGCCCACCCCAGGCGCTGATGACCAGGCTTCCCACCAGCATGCCAACGCCACCCGCCGTGGTGAGCGCGCCCAGCGTCCGCACGTCCGCGAAGGACAGGACCAGCGGCGTGACGAGCACTTCGACCGTGCCCGTCAGGAAGTTGCTGGCCGCGAGGAAGCCAATGAGCGCCAGCAGGCCCGGCGTGGCGCGCAGGTAGGCGCCGCCGGCCCGGATGGCCTCCAGCAGCGATGGCCGCTCCTCGCCGGACGGAGACACGAGGTGTTCCCGGGGGATGCGCGCCAGGAGCAGGGGCAGCGTGCCGAGCACCAGCGTCGTCGCGTCGATGAGCAGGATGCCCTTGAGCTCGATGAGCTCCAGCAACGTGGCGCTCAACAGGGGCGCCACCAACTGGGAGAACGCGAGCCCGATCTGCACCAGGCCGTTGGCCCGTCCCAGGTGCCGTGGCGGCACCACCGTGGAGACGAGCACGGCGAAGGCGGGCTGCTGGAACGCGCTGGCCACCGACACCACGGCGGTCGTGACGTAGGCATGCCAGGGCTGCAGCAGCCCGTTGAACAGCAGCAGCGCCAGCACGAGGCTCGACAGGCCCGCGGCCGTGTCGCTGAGCACCATCACCCAGCGGCGGTTCCAGCGGTCCACCAGCGCTCCGGCCACGGGCCCGAGCAGGATGGCGGGCAGCGTCGCGGAGAGCATGACCAGCGCGTACTGCGTCACGTCGCCCGTCGTCTTGTACGTCCAGACGCCGAGCGCGAAGCTCGTCAGCCCCGAGCCCAGCAGCGACAGGACCTGTCCCAGCCAGATGGAGACGGCGGTCTTCATGGGGAAGGCCGGCGCCGCCGTCATCGAAGGGCCCCGGCGCGCAGGAGGCCCTGGCGCACGTGCTCCGCCAGCACCTGGACGTGAGGCGCGGCCAGCATCGTCATGTGGTCGCCCGGAACCGTCACGGGGGTGATGGCCGCGGAGGCGTGGTGGCCCCAGCCCCAGCTCGGGTCGTCCGTGAAGGACTCGGGGACGATGCCGTCTTCCTCGTGCCGCTCCTGGGCCCGGAAGAGGGCGACGGGGACGGGGAGCGTGTCCCGGGGGACGTAGTCAATCGCGTACGCGGCCTTGTAGACCTCGATGAAGCCCTGGACCTGCTGGCTGTCCGCGCCGTCGGGGAGGAGGCCCGCCTGGACCAGCCTGCGCGTCAGGTGCTCGCGGCGCGCTTCGGCGGACAGCGGCCGGAGTGTCTCGGCGGAGATGCCCAGGTCCACGCCGTAGAGGCGGCCCGCCGTGCTCGCGACGGAGGCCATCCAGTCCGCGTCGTCGAACGGGGGCGCCTCGCTCGGCGGTGCCTCGTTCACCGGGACGGTGGTGTTGAGGATGCCCAGGAAGGCAATCGACTCGCCCTGCTTCCGGAGCTGCTGCGCCATCTCGAAGGCGACCCAGCTTCCGAAGGAGTGGCCCAGCAGGTGGTAGGGCCCCTGAGGCTGTACCTGCTTGAGCGCCTCGACGTAGCACGCGGCCATCTCCTCGACGGAGCGGTGCGGCTGTGCGCGTCCATCCAGCCCGCGGGCCTGGAAGGCGTGCACCGGCAGGGTGGGGCCCAGGGCCTGGGCCAGCTCGCGGAGGTAGACGGCGTTGCCACCGGCGCCCGGGACGCAGAACAGGGCGGGGCGATTGGCCCCCGGCTGGAGCGTCACCAGCGGCGACCACGGGGCGGGCGCCGCCTCTTCGTGAAGCGCCTTGGCGAGCTGCTCCAGCGCGGGGTTCTGGAAGAGGACCGACAGCGGAAGGGCCCGGCCGAACTGCTCGCGGATGCGCACCATCAGCCGGACGGCCAGCAATGAATGGCCACCCTGGTCGAAGAAGTTGTCGTGCGCGCCGATGGGGCGCACCGCCAGCAGCTCCTCCCAGATGGCCGCGAGCCGGGTCTCCACCTCGTCGCGTGGGGCGACGAAGCCTTCCTGCGCGTCGCGGCGGACGCTCTCCGGCGCGGGCAGGGCCTTGCGGTCCACCTTGCCGTTGGGCGTCAGGGGGAAGGCGGCCAGGATGACGAAGGCGGCGGGCACCATGTACGGCGGCAGGTGCTTCTTGAGGTGCTGCCGCAAGTCCTCGGCCGTGGCCACGTCCGGCGCCGTGAGCGTGAGGTAGGCGACGAGCTGCTTGTTGCCCGCGTCCTCGTGGACGAGCAGCTCCACGGCCTGGACCGCCGGGTGCTCCAGCAGCTTCGCCTTGATTTCATCCAGCTCGATGCGGTGGCCGCGAAGCTTCACCTGCGTGTCGTTGCGGCCGATGAAGGCGAGGGTGCCGTCCTCCGTGTATCGGGCCAGGTCGCCCGTGCGGTACAGGCGCGCGCCCGGCGTGGCGCTGAAGGGGTTGGGCACGAATCGCTCGGCGGTCAGGTGCGCCTGGCCCCAGTAGCCACGCGCGAGCCCGTCGCCGCCCACGAAGAGCTCCCCTGGAATGCCGATGGGCACTGGCTGCATCGCGCTGTCCAGCAGGTACATCCGCGAGTTGGCGAAGGGCCGGCCAATGGGGACGGTCTGCTCGCTGGGCGTGGGCTCCGGCTGCTCGAAGTACGTGCTGTCGATGGTGGCTTCGCTCAGGCCGTAGGAGCTCACCAGCCGCGTGTCCGGGCCGCACAGGCCGCGGAGTTGGTGGTACTCGCGCATGTCCCAGGTGTCCGAGCCGACGATGAGCAGGCGCATGAAGTCCAGCCGGAGCTGGTGCTCCTGGAGGTGCCCCATCAGCAGGCGGGCGACGGCGGGGACGAACTCGCCGCTGTCCACCTGCTCGCGCTGCATCAACCCGTAGAGCTTCTCGGGCTCGAGCAGCCATTCACGCGGGCAGAGGACCAGCGTCTTCCCGGAGCCGAGCGCCCGGGCGAGGTCGCCGGAGAACACGTCGAAGGAGAAGCTCGCCATCTGGAGGTGGGCGCGCAGCTCGGGCAGCCGGTAGTCGCGCTCCCAGGCGAGGTAGGCGTTGGCGAAGCTCCGGTGCGAAATCATCACGCCCTTGGGGCGGCCCGTGGAGCCTGACGTGTAGACGACGTAGGCGAGGTGCTCGGGGCTCCCGCCGCCCTCGGGCGTCGTCGTGGGCTGGGCGGCGATAGCGTCCGCGGCCGTGTCGAGGTCCACCACGGGCGGCAGCGGCGCGGACAGGAGGGACGCCAGTCCCTGGCGGGTGACGAGCACCGCGGGCCGGCTGTCCGCGAGCATCAGCGCCGTGCGCTCCGGGGGATATGACGGATCCAACGGCACGTAGGCGCCGCCCGCCTTGAGCACGGCGAGCACCGCGACCACCATGTCCACGGAGCGGTCCAGGAAGACGCCCGTGATTCGCTCGGGCCCCACGCCCACGGCGCGCAGGTGGTGCGCCAGTTGGTTGGCCTTCGCGTTGAGCTGCGCGTAGGTGAGCCGGCGCTCGGAGTCCGTGACGGCGATGGCGTCGGGCGTGCGCGCCGCGTGCGCCTCGATGAGGTGATGGAGGCACGTGCCCGGGGGGACGTCGAGCCGGGCCTGGTTCCAGTCATGCAGGATGCGCTGACGCTCATTCGCCGGGAGCAGCGGCAGCTCGATGAGCCGCTGCGCCGGGTTCGCGGCGATGCCCGCGAGCAGCGTCTGGAAGTGGGCGACCATCCGCTCGACGGTGGAGGCGTCGAAGAGGTCCCGGTTGTATTCCCAGATGCCTTGCAGGCCCCCGGCCTCCTCGGAGAACCACAGCGTCAGGTCGAACTGCGCGAAGGCTTCACCCGAGACGCTGAAGGACTCCATCCGCAGCGCGTCCAGCTCGGCGGGCGGCGTGGGCGTGTTCTGGAGCACCAGCATCACCTGGAAGAAGGGGGACTGGCTGGTGTCTCGCGACGGCGCCAGCTCCTCCAGCAGCTTCTCGAAGGGGATGTCCTGGTGCCCGTAGGCCCCCAGCGTCACGTCCACCACGCGCCGCAGCAGCTCCCGGAAGGTGGGGTTGCCTTCGAGCCCCGTGCGCATGACGAGCGTGTTGAGGAAGAAGCCGATGAGCGGCTCCACCTCCGTCCGGTTCCGGTTCGCGATGTACGTGCCGACGCTGATGCGCGGCTCGCGCGTGTAGCGGTGCAGCAGCGTCTGGAGCGCCGCCAGCAGCACCATGTAGAGCGACGCCTTCTCCTGCGTCCCCAGCGTCTTCAGTTGCTGGGCCACCGCCGGGTCCACCTGGAAGCTCCGCTTGCCGCCCGCGTAGGTGCGCACGCGCGGGCGCGGCCTGTCGGTGGGCAGCTTGAGCGCGCTGTCGCTCCCTTCGAGCTGCCGCCGCCAGTAGTCGAGCTGCGACGCCAGCACGTCGCCCTGCATCCACTGCTGCTGCCAGGCCGCGAAGTCCGCGTACTGGAGCGGGAGCTCCGGCAGCGGTGACGGCTTGTCCTGGGAGAAGGCGGCATAGAGCGCCGTCAGCTCCTGGACGAAGATGCCGGTGGACCAGCCATCCGACACGATGTGGTGCACGACGAGCAGGAGGACGTGGTCCTCGTCGCCCATGCGCACCAGCCTCGCGTGGAGCAGCGGCCCCGCCGCGAGGTCGAAGGACGTCCCCGCGAGCTGGAGCGCCAGCTCCTCGCACAGGGGCTCGCGCTTGCTGCCTGGCAGGTAGCTCAGGTCCAGCACGCCCAGCGACAGCGTCAGCTCCGGGAGGATGCGCTGCTGGGGCTCGCCGTCCTTCGCGACAAAGGTCGTGCGCAGCGCCTCATGGCGCCGGATGACCTCGTTCAGCGCGCGCTCCAGCGAGGGGACGTGGAGCGGCCCGGTGAGGCGCACGAACTCCGGGATGTTGTAGGCGGGCGTCCCTGGCTCGAACTGGTCCAGGAACCAGAGCCGGCGCTGGGGGAAGGAGAGCGGCAGCGGCTGCTCGCGTGAGGCGCGCGGGATTCCAGGCGCGCGCGCCTCCTCCTTCGGCGCCGCGACCACGTTCTGCTGCCGCAGCTTCTTGAGCACCGCATCGCGCTTCTCCGGGGAGAGGTTCGCGAGCTTCTTGAGCAGCTCACTCATTCGTCCCCTCCAGGAGCTTCTCCAGGTCCGCGTCCGACAGGTCGCCGACGTCCTCCATGGCCGCGGCCAGCGCGGCCTCGTCCACGCCTTCCAACTGCGCGAGCACCACCTGCTCCGCCAGCCCCGCGATGGTGGGGTGCTCGAAGAGGGCGCGCAGCGGCAGCGTCACCTGGAACATCGCGTTGGTGCGCGAGATGATCTGCGTGGCCAGCAGCGAGTGCCCGCCCACGTCGAAGAAGTCGTCCGTGACGCCCAGCGACGCCTGGCCCAGCACGTCCTTCCAGAGCGAGAGCATGCTCGACTCCGTCTCCGAGCGGGGCTCGACCAGCCGCTGCTCGCCCGTGCGCTGGGTCGCGTCCGGCGCGGGGAAGGCCTTGCGGTCCACCTTGCCATTCGGGCTCAAGGGGATGGCCTCCAGGCGGACGAAGACGGCAGGCACCATGTAGTCGGGCAGCCGCTCTCGCAGGTGGTCGCGGAGCACCGCCGTGTCGCTGATGTCCGAGCCCACCACGTAGGCGACGAGCCGGCGGGGCGTCCCCGGGTCCTCGCGCAGCAGCACCACCGCGCCCTGGACGGCTGGGTGCTTGCCCAGCGCGGACTCGATTTCTCCCAGCTCGACGCGGAAGCCGCGCAGCTTCACCTGCGTGTCCGCCCGGCCGAGGAACTCCAGGTCGCCTCCTGGCAGGTACCGCGCCCGGTCTCCGGTGCGGTAGAGCCGCGCGCCGGGCTCGGTGGCGAACGGGTCGGGGACGAAGCGCTCCGCGCTCAGGTCGGGGCGGTGGCAGTAGCCGCGCGCCACGCCCTCGCCGCCGATGAAGAGCTCACCCGGGATGCCGGCGGGCACTGGCTGCTGATGCGCGTCCAGCACGTAGAGGCGGTTGTTGGCGAAGGGACGGCCAATGGGCACCAGTTGCGTGTCGCTCAGGCCCAGGTCGCTGCTCTCGTACCAGGTGCTGTCGATGGTCGCCTCGCTGACGCCATACGAGTTGATGAGCCGCGTGTCGTCGCCGATGACGGCCTGGAGGCGGTGGTACTCGTTCACGTACCAGGCGTCGGAGCCGGCCACGAGGACGCGCATGAAGTCCAGCGTCTGGCCCGTCTCCTCCAGGTGCTGGAGCAGCCCGCGCAGCACGGCGGGGACGAACTCGGCGCAGTCCACGGCCTGCTCCTTCATCAGGGCGAGCAGCCGGGGCGGTTCGAGCAGCCACTCCCGCGGGCAGAGCACCAGCTTGCCGCCCGAGCACAGCGCCCGGGACAGGTCTCCCGCGAACACGTCGAAGGAGAAGCTGGCCATCTGCAGGTGGGCGCGGCAGTGCTCCCGCAACCCGTAGCTCCGCTCCCAGCCGAGGTACGCGTTGGTCCAGCTCCGGTGCGAAATCATCACGCCCTTGGGCGTGCCCGTGGAGCCGGAGGTGAAGACGACGTAGGCCAGCCCGTCCAGCGTGGTGAGCCGCGTCGGAGCCTGGGTGGGCAGCGCGGCGCGCGCCGGTGCCTCCGTGTCCAGCAGGTAGAGCGACACTTCGGGATTGGTGAAGGTCTCCACCAGGGACTGCTGGGTGAGCAGCAGGGAGAGCCGGGCCTCGGAGGCCATGCGGGCCAGTCGCTCGGCCGGGTAGGTGGGGTCGAGCGGGACGTAGGCGCCGCCCGCCTTGAGGATGCCCAGCAGCGCCACCAGCAGCTCCGGCGTCCGCTCCAGGCACACGCCCACCAGCACCTCGGGGCCAATGCCCCGAGCGCGCAGGTGGTGCGCGAGCTGGTTCGCCTTCGCGTCGAGCTGCCCATACGTGAGCGAGCCCGCCTCCGGCGCGACCACGGCGACGGCGTCCGGCGTCCGCTGGGCCTGCGCCTCGAAGAGCTCGTGCAGGCAGGCGCCCAGCCCGGGGACGTGCGTGTCGTTCCAGTCGACCAGCACCTCTCGACGGGCCTCCCGCGTGAGCAGCGACAGCTCGCACAGGTGCTGGTCCTCCGCGCCGAGGATGCCCACCAGGACCGTCTGGAGCTGCTCCAGCAGCCGCTCCATGGCGTCCGCGCCGAGGCGCGGGGACTCGAAGTCCAGGTTCAGCATCAGCTCCTTGTCCGCGTGGGCGGAGAGCGTCAGCGGATAGTTGGTGCGCTCCTGGGCGGTGACGTCGCGCACCTCCAGCGCGCCCGCGCCCTGCCGCACCGAGTCCTCCACGGGGTAGTTCTCGAAGACGACGAGGCTCTCGAAGAGCGGGGTGCCACGCGGCACGGGGCTCCAGCCCTGGACCTTGACCAGCGGCGCGTACTCGAACGGCGCCCGCTCCACCTGCCACGCCTGGAGCGCCTTCAGCCAGTCCACCACCTTGCGCTGGGCCGGCAGCGACACGCGGGCCGGCAGCGTGTTGATGAACAGGCCCACCATCTGCTCCACGCCCGGCAGCTCCGGCGGACGGCCCGCGACGGTGACGCCGAAGACGACGTCGTCCTGTCCCGCGTGACGTCCGAGCACCAGGGCCCAGGCCGCTTGGACCAGCGTGCTGAGCGTCACCTGGTGCCGCCGCGAGAAGGCGCGGAGTTGCTCCGTCAACTCGGCGGACAGGTGGACCTTGCGCTCGCCCATGACCTGCGGCGCGGTGCGCGCCTGGCCCCCTGTCTCACCGGGGAGGGGCGTGGGCTCTCCGAAGCCTTGCAGTGCTTCCTTCCACCAGGACTCCGCCTGCGAAATCTCCCGGCCCTGGAGCCAGGCGATGTAGTCGCGGAACGCAGGCGGCTGCTCCAGACGCACCGGCTGCTGACGGAGCTGCGCGTCGTAGAGGGCCAGCATCTCGTTGAGGACGCGGCCCACGCTCCAGCCGTCCAGCAGCAGGTGGTGGAAGCTCCACACCACGCGCCACGTCCGAACGCCCAGGCGCAGGACGCCCACGCGCATCAGCGGCGCCCGCTTCAAGTTGAAGCCCCGGGCCCGGTCCGCGTCCATCCAGGCCGACAGCCGGGTCTGCTGCTCCGGCTCGGACAGGTGGCTCCAGTCCTGCTCTTCCCACGGCAGCACGGCCTTGCGGTTCACGAGCTGGAGCGGCGCTTCCAGCTCCTCACCCACGAAGCTGGTGCGGAGGATGGGATAGCGCGCCATCACCTGCTGCCAGGCCTCGCGCAGCGCCTCGCGGTCGAGGTCCGCGTCCAGCGTCCACGCCGCGCGCTCGAAGTACATCCCCGAGTCCGGGTCGAGCATGGCGTGGAAGAGCATGCCCTGCTGCATGGGCGACAGCGGGTAGAGGTCCTCCATTCCCGGGTGTGACTGCATCAGGCCGTTCAGCGTGGCCTGAGTCACCTTCGCCAGCGGGAAGTCCACCGGGGAGAACCGCGCCGCGTCCTCGCCGCGCCGCTGGTCCACCAGGGACCGGAGCGCTCGGAGGTAGCCCTGGGCCAGCGCGCCCACCGTGGTGCGCTGGTGCAGCGCCTCGCTGTAGGTGAAGGACACCTCCAGCTTGCCGCCGAAGACGTGGGCATTCACCTCCAGCACCTGCCGCCGCTGACCGAGCGCCCCCTGCTGCGCGCCGAAGGACTCATCCGCGGGCGCCAGCAGCGACGACGTGGGCAGCGCCGAGTCGAGCTGGCCCAGGTAGTTGAAGGCCACCGGCGCTTCCGGCCGCGCACGGAGCCGGGCGCCTCGCTCGTCCTGGCGCAGGTAGCGCACGAGGCCGTAGCCCAGGCCCTTGCGCGGCACCTGCCGCAGCGAATCACGCACGGCGCGGAGCTCGTCACCCACGCTGCCATCCCGAGGCAGCTCCAGCGTCACCGGGTAGGCGCTGGTGAACCAGCCCACGGTGCGGCTGAGGTCCACGCCGTCGAACAGGTCCTCGCGGCCATGGCCTTCCAACTGGACGCGCAGTCGACGCTGTCCTGTCCAGGTGGAGAGTGCCTGCGCGAGCGCCGTCAGCAACACCTCGTCGATGCGGGCACGCCAGGCTGTCGGCACCTCCTGAAGCAGCAGCCGGGTCTCCTCGGCCTCCAGCGCCACCGTCAGCGTGCGCGCGGACGCCAGGGTGTTGTCGCCGTCCGCGGTGTCCACGGGGAGCGGCGCCGTGTCTTCACCCTGGCTCAGCCAGTAGTCGGCTTCGTGTTCCAGCTCCGCGCTGGCCGCGAAGGACTCCAGGCGGCGCGCCCAGGCCTGGAAGGAGGTCGTCTTCGGAGGCAGCGCCACCGGCTGCCCCTGGCTGAGCTGCTGACACGCCGTCTCCAGGTCCATGAGCAGGACGCGCCAGGACACGGCGTCCACCGCGAGGTGGTGGATGCCGAGCAGCAGCCGGTCGCCACGCTGGGGCCCCAGGTGGAAGCGCACGGCCGCGACCAGCGGCGCCTCCTCCAGCCGGAAGCCCGCCTGGGCGCGCAGGCCCTCTTCCTCCAAGGCGGCGCGCTGCGCGGCCTCGTCCAGGCCGGACAGGTCCACCTCGCGCAGCGTCACGGTGCTGTCGAGCCCCAGGCTCTCCTGACGCCAGCCGTCGGGGGTCCGCTCGAAGCGCAGGCGGAGCGCGTCGTGGTGCGCGACCAGGGCCCGCAGCGCGTCCTGGAGCACGGACGTGGCGACGGGCTGACGCAGGCCCAGCAGCAGCGACTGATTGTAGTGATGGAGGTGCGGGAGCTGCCACTCGAAGAACCAGTGCTGGATGGGCGTGAGCGGGACGGCGCCCGTCACCGGTCCCTGCTCGCTCTCCACGACCTGGGCCTGACCCACGTGCGGGGCCAGGGCGGCGATGGTCTGGTACTGGAAGAACTGACGCGGGCTGATGTGCAGCCCGGCCTCCAGCGCCCGCGCGATGACCTGGATGCTGATGATGGAGTCGCCACCCAGCTCGAAGAAGTTGTCGTGGATGCTGACGCGCTCGCGGGACAGCACCTTCGCCCAGATGTCCGCCAGCGCCTGCTCCACCGGGTCGCGGGGCGCGACGTGGACGTGCTCGCGCTTCACGTGCTCCTGCGCCAGCGAGGGCAGGGCCTTGCGGTCCACCTTGCCGCTGGGCGTCAGCGGCATGGCCTTCAGCATGATGAAGGCGGACGGAACCATGTATTCGGGCAGGCGCGACTCCAGGGCCCGGCGCAGGGCGTCCTGCTCGGGCGGCTGCTCCACATCGTCGGCGACGACGTAGGCCACCAGTTGCTTGCGGCCCGGTGTCTCCTCCCGCACCAGCACCGCGGCGTCCTGTACCTCCGGGTGCCCGGCCAGCGCCGCTTCGATTTCGCCCAGCTCGATGCGGAAGCCGCGCAGCTTCACCTGGTGGTCCAGGCGGCCCAGGAACTCCAGCCGTCCTTCGGCCAGCCAGCGCACCCGGTCTCCCGTCCGGTACAGCCGTCCTCCGGGCTCCACCGCGAACGGGTCCGGAACGAAGCGCTCGGCGCTCAGGTCCGGCCGGCCCAGGTAGCCACGCGCGACGCCCACGCCGCCGATGAACAGCTCACCCGGCACGCCCACGGGCACCGGCTGCAGCTGGCCATCCAGCACGTAGAGCCGGACGTTGGCCCACGCGCGGCCGATGCCCAGCCGGTCGGGGTCCACGGCCTCGTCCACCGCCGCGCAGATGGTCGCCTCGGTGGGGCCGTAGGCGTTGATGAAGCGGCGGGACTTCAGCCACCGGCGCGCCAGCTCCGGCGAGCAGGCCTCGCCCGCGGAGACGACGGACTCCAGCTTCGGCAACGCCTCCGGCTCCAGCTGCGCCAGCACCGACGGCGTCAGCGTGACGCCGGTTATCTCCTGCGCGGTCAGCAGGCCCTGGAGCGGCGCGCCGGGCATGATGGCGTCCCGGGGCGCGAGGCAGAGCCGCGCGCCCGCGAGCAGCGTGGAGAACACCTCGCACACCGAGGCGTCGAAGCCGAAGGCGGCGAACTGCAGCACGCGGCTCTTCTCGTGGACGCGGTGGGCCTGGATGGCGGCCAGCGCCGTGTTGCACAGGCCCCGGTGGGGCAGCAGCGTGCCCTTGGGCCGCCCCGTCGAGCCCGACGTGAAGATGATGTACGCGAGGTTGTCCTCGGACAGCTCCACCGCGGGCGGCGTTTGCGGCTGGCTGGCGATGAGCGGCCAGTCCGTGTCCAGGCAGACCAGCAACCCGAGCGCGGGGAGCTCATCCGCCAGGTGCTCCTGCGTGACGAGCACCGGGATGGCCGCGTCGCGCATCATCAGCGTCAGCCGCTCCACCGGATAGGACGGGTCCAGCGGCAGCCACGCGCCTCCGGCCTTGAGGATGCCGAGGATGCCCACCACCAGCTCCAGCGAGCGGTCCACGCACAGGCCCACGCGGACCTCGGGCCCCACGCCGGACGCCTTCAGGTGCCAGGCGAGCTGGTTCGCCCGCGCGTCCAGCTCGCGGTAGGTGAGCTGCTGTCCCTCGAAGGACACGGCCACCGCGTCGGGCGTCCGCGCCGCCTGCTGCTCGAAGAGGTGATGCGCGCAGACGCCCGGGCTTCGGGGTGTGGCGGTGTCGTTCCACGCCAGCAGCGACTGCTGACGCTCCGGCTGGGACAGCAGCGGGAGGCGCGAGACGCGCTCTTCTGGAACGGCCATGGCGCCCAGGAGCAGCTCGCGCAGGTTGCCCATCATCCGGTCGATGGTGGCCGCGTCGAACAGGTCGGTGCTGTACTCGCACAGGCACTCCAGGCCCTGCTCGGTCTCCGTGGCCACCCACGTCATGTCGAACTTGGCGGCGCCGGTGGTGCTGGTCTCCTCGCGCAGCGTCAGCCCGTCCAGGTGCAGGTCGGAGGACGGCGCGTTCTGGAGGATGAGCTTCACCTGGAACAGCGGCGAGTAGCTGAGGTCGCGCTCCGGGTTGAGCGCCTTCACCAGCTCCTCGAAGGGGAGGTCCTGGTGCGCGTAGGCATCCAGCGCCACCCGCCGCGTCTGCGCCAGCAGCGCGCGGAAGCTGGGGTCCCCGCGCAGGTCGCCCCGCATGACGAGCTGGTTGATGAAGAAGCCGATGAGCCCTTCGGTGCCGGAGCGGTTGCGGTTGGCGATGTCCGTGCCGACGACGATGTCCGTCTCGCCGGTGTAGCGGTGCATCAGCGTCTGGAAGGCCGCCATCACCGCCATGAACGGGGTGACGCTCTCCTTCCGGCAGAGCGCCTGCAACGCCTTGGCCGCCTCCACGGGCAGCAGCACACCCCGGTGCGTGGCGCCGCGGAAGCTCTGCACCGGAGGCCGTGGACGGTCCGTGGGCAGGTCCAGATGGGGCGGCGCCCCGGTGAGCCGCTGCTTCCAGTAGTCGAGCTGCCGCTCCAGCACGGGGCCCGACAGCCACTCCCGCTGCCACTTCGCGTAGTCCGCGTACTGGACGGGCAGGGCGGCCAGCGGTGGCGGCTGGCCCGCGGACAGGGCGCCGTAGAGCTCGGCGACCTCGCGGACCAGCACGGACAGCGACCAGCCGTCGGCGATGATGTGGTGCAGGGTCAGCAGCAGCAGGTGTTCCTGGTCATCGAGCTGGATGAGCCCCATCCGGCAGAGCGGGCCCGTCGTCAGGTCGAAGGGGCGGCGCGCCTCTTCGTCGGACAGGCGGCGCGCTTCGACTTCCCGGCGCTCGGGCGGAAGGCCGCGCAGGTCGGCGGTCTCCACCTTCGGCGCCGCGGGCGGGTGGATGACCTGGACGGGCGTCTGGCCGTTCATCCGGAACGTCGTGCGCAGCGACTCGTGGCGACGGATGAGCGCCTCCATGCAGCGCTGCACGGTGTCCGGGTCCAACGCGCCCGTCAGCCGGATGACGGCGGGCATGTTGTAGAAGGGGCTGTCGGGCTCCATCTGGTACAGGAACCAGAGGCGCTGCTGCGCGAAGGACAGGGGCAGCTCGCCATCGCGAGAGTAGGGCACCAGCGGCGGGGGCGGTGCTTCCCCGGTCTGCTGCGCCTGGAGCACCTGGACGCGCTCCGACAGCGTTGCGATGGTGGGCGCCTCGAAGAGCGCCGCGATGGGCAGCTCCACGCCGAAGGCCTCGCGAATTCGCGACACCACGCGCGTGGCCAGCAGCGAGTGGCCACCCAGGTCGAAGAAGTGGTCGTGGATGCCAGCCCGGTTCGTGCGCAGCACGTCCGACCAGATGCTGGCCATCAGCTCCTCGGTGCCGTTTCGCGGCGCCGCGCGGGACTCCGTGGACAGCAGGCCGTCGGGGACGGGGAGGGCCTTGCGGTCCACCTTGCCGTTGGCCGTGAGTGGCAGGGCCTCCAGCGCGACCAGGGCGGCGGGCACCATGTGCTCGGGCAGCCGCTGCTGGAGGAAGGCGCGCAGCCCGGCCGTATCCGCCGCCGTGCCCTCGTGCGGGACGACGTAGGCGGCCAGCCGCTGGTCGCCGGGGACATCCTCGCGCACGATGACGACGGCGTCCCGCACGGACGCGTGCTGACGGACGGTGGCCTCGATTTCGCCCAGCTCGATGCGGTAGCCGCGCAGCTTCACCTGCCCATCGCGGCGGCCCAGGAACTCCAGCGCGCCGTCCGGCAGGAAGCGGGCCTGGTCGCCCGTGCGGTAGAGGCGCTGTCCCGGCTTGTGGCCGAACGGGTCCGGCACGAAGCGCTCGGCGGTGAGGGCAGGGCGGCCCAGGTAGCCGCGCGCCACGCCGGTGCCGCCGATGTAGAGCTCGCCCGAGACACCCACGGGCACCGGCTGCATGCGCGCGTCCAGCACGTAGAGCGCCGTGTTGGCGATGGGCCGGCCGATGGGGACGATGCCGTCGGGCAGCTCGCCCGCGCTGACGTCGTGGATGGAGCAGCCGACCACCGTCTCCGTGGGGCCGTACTCGTTGATGAGCCGGACCCGGGGCGCGTGCTTCCGCCAGAAGGCCACGGTGGTGGGCGGCAGGGCCTCGCCACCCACGACGAAGGTGCCCGTCAGGTTCGACAGGGCGTCTGGCGCCAGCAGCCCGGCCAGCACCTGGAGGTGGGCCGGCGTGAGCTTGACCAGGTCATGCCCCCGCGGCTGCTGAAGCGCGAGCGCGAGTGCTTCCACCTCGCGTCCCGAAGGCACCAGGTGGACCGTCGCTCCGGCGAGCAGCGGCGTGAGGAGGCTGGTGATGGTCGCGTCGAACGCGATGGACGTGTGGACCAGCGAGCCCTGGCCCGGCTTCACCGCGTAGGCGTCCTGGGCCCACGTCAGGTAGTTGAGCAGGCCGCGCTGCGTGAGCAGCGTGCCCTTGGGCAGGCCCGTGGAGCCCGAGGTGTAGATGACGTAGGCCAGCGAGTCGCCGGAGGCGGTCGCGGCCGGTGCACTCGAGGGCAACGTCGCCAGCCGGGCCGCTTCCTGCTCCACCAGGAGCCGGGGCACGCTGGAGGCCTCGAAGGTGGCCTCATGCGCCTGCGTGGTGAGCAGCACCGCGGCGCGCGAGTCGGACAGCATGTACGCCAGCCGCTCGGCGGGATAGCTCGGGTCCAACGGTAGATAGGCCGCGCCGGCCTTGAGCGTGGCCAGCAAGCTGGTGGCCAGCTCGAGGGAGCGGTCCAGTCCCAGCGCCACCACGCGCTCCGGGCCCACGCCCAGCGACAGCAACTGATGCGCGAGCTGATTGGCGCGCATGTCCAACTCGCCATACGTCATCGTCCGCTCGCCATCGACCACCGCGAGCGCGTCCGGCGTGGCGGCGGCGCGAGCCTCGAAGAGCGCCTGGAACGTGGGCTCCACGGGCAGCGCGGCGGCGGTGTCGTTCCACTCCACCAGCATCCGGCGCTGCACGTCGGCGGGCAGCGGGCTGGAGGTGTGGTGCGGGGCCTCGGACTCGAAGGCCAGCGCGTGGAGGACGCGCGCGAAGCACGCGCCAATCTGCTCCACCTGGGCGTGCTCCAGCTCGACGGCGTTGTAGTCCAGCTCCAGCGTGAGCTCCTGCGTGTGGGGCTCGGTCTGGAAGTGGACGGCGAGGGTGACGTTGGTGCCCTCGGAGCGGATGGTGCTCAGCGCCTCCAGCTCCGCGAGCGTGCCCGCGATGTCGTGGAGGACGTGGAAGTGCATGTAGTTGAACATGACTTCGTAGAGCGTCTCGCGGCCCCACTGCCGCTGAATCTCCGCCATGGGGTAGCGGCGGTACGGGTAGAGCCCTCGCTCCGCGTCGAAGGCGGCGCGGACCAGCGACAGCCAGCTGCCCGGGGCCAGCTTCAGGCGGAAGGGCACCGTGTTGAGGAAGATGCCGCGCAGCTTCGAGCCATCACCTTCCTCGGGGCGGCTGTTGACGCCCGTGCCGGTGATGACGTCCTCCTGGCCGCTCAGCACGCTCATCACCTTGAGGTGCGATGCGAGCAGGATGCTCTTGAAGGGCACGCCCGCGCTGCGCGTCAGGGCGTTCAGGCCCTCTCCCACCTCGGGCGAGATGGGCACCTTCACCGTGGCGATGCGCGGCTCACCCTCCGCCAGCGGACGGCGCCAGCGCGGCACGCGCATGACCTGTCCGTCCTGCAGCAGCTCGCGCCAGTAGCGCTGGTGGTCCTCGGACGCGAGGGCCTGCCGCTCCATGGCCACGAAGTCGCGGTAGGTGATGCTCAGCAGCTCGAAGCGCGGCGGCTCCTGGTGGTTCACCAGCGCGTAGTAGTGGTTGAACATCTCCACCAGCGTGGAGTGGAGGCTCCAGCCGTCGATGATGGCGTGGCACTCCGTGAGCGTGAACTGGAAGTCCCGTTCCCCACGGATGTGCACGAAGAAGCGCAGCAGCGGAGGGCACGCGAGGTCGAAGTGCCGCTGCTTCTCGTCCTCCAGCAGCTTGCGGACCTCGGCGTCCTGCGCCTCGGTGGACAGGTGGCGGACGTCGGTGACCTCGACGGAGAGGTGGGCCTGGCGGTGCACCAACTGCAACGGCTCGCTGTACGACGTCATGTCGAACGCCGTGCGCAGCACGGGCTGACGTGCCGTCACCACCTGCACGGCTTCCACGAAGCGCGCGGCGTCGAACGGTGCCTTCAGGCGCAGATGGAAGCTGTCGGTGTTGTGGTAGATGTTCGAGGTGGGCGCCAGCTCCATGTGGAAGAGCATGCCGGCCTGGATGCGGGCCAGCGGGTAGGCGTCCTCCACGCTCGCGGGCACCTTCGCCCGGTCCTCGGCGGAGATGAGGCTGAAGGGCTCGGTGCGCGGGAAGACCTCACGCGCCGGCTCCGCCTCCCCAGCGGCCTCCGCCAGCTCCGCCACCGTCTGGTGCTGGAAGAGCTGCTGCAACGAGAAGCGGATGTCCTGCTTCTGCGCCAGCGTGAGCACCTGGATGCTCAGGATGGAGTCGCCACCCAGCGCGAAGAAGTTGTCGTGGATGCCCACGCGAGGGACTTCCAGCACCTGGGCCCAGATGGCGCACAGGGCCTCCTCCACCTTCGTCCGGGGCGCGACGTACTGGCCAGCCAGGTCCGCGCGCGCGCCGTCGGGCTCCGGCAGGGCCTTGCGGTCCACCTTGCCGTTCGCGGTGAGCGGGAAGCGCTCCATCATCACGAAGGCGCTGGGGACCATGTAGTCCGGCAGCTTGCCGAGCAGGTGCTGTCGCAGCTCGTTGACGCTGGGCGGAGGCAGCTCGGCCGACGCGACGTAGGCCACCAGGGACTTGTTCCCGGGCGAGCTCTCACGCACGAGCACCAGCGCCTCGCGCACCGCCGGGTGCAGGCTGAGCACCGTCTGGATTTCGCCCAGCTCGATGCGGAAGCCACGAATCTTCACCTGGTGGTCGATGCGGCCCAGGTACTCGAGCTGCCCGTCCGCGGTGAAGCGCGCCAGGTCTCCCGTGCGGTAGAGCCGGGCACCGGGCTCGCGGCTGAACGGGTGGGGGACGAAGCGCTCCGCCGTGAGCTGCGGCCGGCCCAGGTAGCCACGGGCGAGGCCCGCGCCACCGACGAAGATTTCACCCGCCACGCCAATGGGCGCTGGCTCCAGCCGCGCGTCCAGCACGTAGAGCTGGAGGTCGGGAATCGCGACGCCAATGGGGCTCTGCTGCGTGCGCTCCGCCTCGGCGGCGTCCATGGGACGGTAGGTGACGTGCACCGTCGTCTCGGTGATGCCGTACATGTTGATGAGCCGAGGCTGGGCGTCCCCGTGCTTGCGGAACCAGGGCACCAGGGTGGCCGGCTCCAGGGCCTCGCCGCCGAAGACGACGTAGCGCAGCGACAGGGGCGGCGCCTGGGCGCCCAGGCGCTCCTCGGCCTGGATGAGCTGACGGAAGGCCGCGGGCGTCTGGTTCAGCACCGTGACGCGCTCATCGCTCAGCAGCCGGAAGAAGGCATCTGGCGAGCGCGAGACGAGATACGGCACCACCACCACCCGGCCGCCGTGGAGCAGGGCGCCCCAGAGCTCCCAGACGGAGAAGTCGAACGCGTACGAGTGGAACAGCGTCCACGCGTCGTGCTCGTTGAAGTGGAACCAGTGCTCCGTCGCCTCGAACAGGCGCATCACGTTGCCGTGCGGGAGCAGGGAGCCCTTCGGCAGGCCGGTGGAGCCCGAGGTGTAGATGACGTACGCGAGCTGTTCCCGCGTCGTCGCGAGTCCAGGGGCGTGGGCAGGCTGCCGCGCGAGCTCCTCGGCGGCTTCATCCAGGATGAGCAGCGCCGCGCCCTCGGCGGGCAGCCGCTCGATGAGGGGCCGCTGCGTCACCACCAGCGACATCCGGCTGTCCGCCACCATGAAGGCCAGCCGGTCCGCGGGATAGGTCGGGTCGAGCGGCACGTAGGCGGCGCCCGCCTTCAGGATGCCGAGGATGCCCACCACCGTGGCCAAGGAGCGCTCCACGCACAGGCCCACCAGGCCCTCGGGCTGGACGCCGCGCGAAATCAGCGCATGGGCCAACCGGTTGGCCCGCCGGTCCAGCTCCGCGTAGGTGAGGCGCTCTCCGTCGGCGACCACGGCGATGGCGTCGGGGCGCTGGCGCACCTGGGCCTCGAAGCGGCCGTGCAGCGTGTCCGAGCCCGGGAAGGACTTCAGCGCGGGCCAGACCTCGAGGAGCTGACGCCGCTCGGGCGACGTGAGCAGCGGCAGCGCGTCCAGGCGCAGCTCCGCGTTGGCCGCGACACCCGCGAGCAGCGTCTGGAAGTGCCCCACGAAGCGCTCCAGGGTCGCGCGGTCGAAGAGGTCGCTGTTGTACTCGATGAAGCCCCGCAGGCCGTCCGCGGTCTCCTGGAGGTCCAGCGTCACGTCGAACTTCGACGTCCCCGGCTGCAGGTCCAGTGGCTGGATGGTGACGCCGGGCAGGGCCAGCGCCTGGCCAGCCATGCCCTGGAAGTTGAACGCGGCCTGGAACAGCGGCGTGTAGGCCAGGTTGCGGGCGGGCTGCACCGCCTCCACCAGCTTCTCGAACGGGATGTCCTGGTGCGCATACGCGCCCAGCGTCGCCTCCCGCACGCGCTGGAGCAGCTCTCGGAAGGACGGGTTGCCGGACAGGTCCGCGCGCAGCACCAGCGTGTTGACGAAGAAGCCGATGAGGCCCTCCGTCTGGACCCGGTTGCGGCTGTTCTGCGGCGCGCCGACCAGGATGTCCGTCTGGTGCGTGTAGCGCGACAGCAAGGCCTGGAACGCGGCCAGCACCGTCATGAAGAGGGTGGCGTTCTCACGCTGGCCCACCTGCTGGAGCGCCTTCACCAGCGCCGTCGGCAGGTGCAGGGGCAGGGCGTCTCCGCGCTGCGTCTGGATGGCCGGGCGTGGACGGTCCGTGGGGAGCTGCAACACGGGGGCGCCCGCGAGCTGCTGCTTCCAGTACGTCACGTGCGCGTCGAGCGCGCCCTCCGTCGCCATCCACTCGCGCTGCCACTCGGCGAAGTCCGCGTACTGGATAGGCAGCTCGGGCAGCTCCGGCTCGCGCTGGGCGATGAACGCGCCGTAGAGCTGCGTCATCTCGTGGATGAGGATGCCCAGCGACGCACCGTCCGAGATGATGTGGTGCATCGTCAGCACCAGGACATGGTCGGTGTCCGCCAGCCGCAGCAGCCGCGTGCGCAGCAGCGGGCCCTTCATCAAGTCGAAGGGCTGGCGAATCTCCTCGGTGGCCAGCCGCCGTGCTTCCGCCTCCCGCCCGGCTGGGGGCAGTGATGACAGGTCGGTGACGGCGAAGGACGCGGTGCCTTCGGGCGCGACGACCTGGACCGGCTGGCCCTCCTCCTGCGCGAAGGTGGTGCGGAGCGATTCGTGCCGTTCCACCAGGACGTCGAAGGCGCGCTGGAGCGCGGCCGTGTCGAGCGTGCCGCCCAGCCGGACCGCGCCAGCGATGTGGTAGCTCGGGTTCTCCGGCTGCATCAGGTGGAGGAACCACAGCCGCTGCTGTGCGAAGGAGACAGGAAAGACAAAGGATTCAGCGCTCATGTCTGAGTAAGAACCGGCCGGCGGAAAAGGTGAGGGCGAGGAACGGGGCAGCGGCGAAGCGGGCCACGCCAGTCGTGGCGTGGACCCGGGGCGCTACTCCTTCTTCGAGGAAGTCGAGTCAGGGAGGTTCAGCTCGGCGCGCGTCGCGGCCTGGACGCGGCGGGCCTGTCGTGGCCGAGCCACCAGCGGCGGAGGCGCGGCGGGCGCACCGGGTTGCTGGAGCGTCTCCAGGTGCTTCGCCAGGGCGTCGAGCGTGGGGTGCTCGAAGAGGACGCGGAGGGACACCTCCACCTTCCAGGACTCCTGGATGCGCGCCACCACCTGGACGGCCTTCATCGACTGGCCCCCCAGGTCGAAGAAGTTGTCGCGCGCGCCGACCTGATCCACCGCCAGGACGTCGCGCCAGATGGCCGCGAGCTGGACCTCCGTGGGCGTGCGCGGCGCCTCGTAGGCCGCCGAGGCGCGCGGGTTCGCCGACGGCGCGGGGAGCGACTTGCGGTCCAGCTTGCCGTTGGCCGTCCGGGGGAAGGACTCCAGCGTGACGAAGTGGCTCGGCAGCATGTACGCCGGCAAGTGGGCGGCCAGGTGCTGGCGAATCGACAAGGCTTCGGCCGCGGCCTCGGCGCCGGAGCGCACGTAGGCGACCAGCTCCGCGTGGCCCGACACGTCCCACAGCTTGACGGCGGCCTCCAGGACGCCCGGCACCTGCGCCAGCCGGGCTTCAATCTCCCCCAGCTCGATGCGGAAGCCGCGCAGCTTCACCTGTCCATCGCCGCGGCCCAGGTACTCCAGCGTGCCGTCCGGCAGCGCGCGCACCAGGTCGCCCGTGTCGTAGAGCCGGCCGCCCGGCACCTGGCCGAAGGGGTCTGGCACGAAGCGCTCCGCCGTCAGGTCCGGACGGTGGAGATAGCCCTGCGCCACGCCGTGTCCGCCGATGTACAGCGCGCCCGTCACGCCCAGGGGCACCGGGTGCAGGGCCGCGTCCAGCACGTACACCTGCGTGTTGCCAATGGGGCGGCCCAGGGTGATGCGGCGCCCCGGCTCCAGGCGCGTGGTGGTGGACCAGATGGTCGTCTCCGTGGGGCCGTACATGTTCCACAGGGACGCGCCACGCGAGCACAGCGGCTCGACGAGCTCCGAAGGAATCGCCTCTCCACCGCAGAGGAGCTTCAGCGTGGGGCTGCCCTGCCAGCCCAGCGTCAGCAGCATTCGCCACGTGGACGGCGTGGCCTGCATCACCGTGGCCCCGCTCTCCGCCAGCGCCCGCATCAGCCGGGTGCCATCCAGGGCCGTCTCGCGGCTGGCGATGACGACGCTGGCGCCCACGCTCAGGGGCAGGAACAGCTCCAGCACGGAGATGTCGAAGGCGACCGTCGTCACGGCGAACAGCGTGTCCTGTTCGGTCATCCCAGGCGCCCGCTGCATGGACGCCATGAAGTTGACGACCGCGGCGTGCGGCACGGCCACGCCCTTGGGACGGCCCGTGGAGCCGGACGTGTAGAGCACGTAGGCCAGGTTCGTGCCCGCGAGCGTCACCTGGGGCGACGTCGTGGATGCGCCGGAGGCCTCGGCCATCACCATGCGCTTGCCGAGATAGGCGGGGACCTGCGCGGCCAGCTCCGGCTCGGTCAGCAGCAGTGAGACGCCGCTGTCGTCCAGGATGTGCGCCAGCCGGTCCGACGGATACAGCGGGTCCAACGGCACATACGCCGCGCCCGCCTTCAGGATGCCGAGCAGCCCCACGAGCAGCTCCACCGAGCGCTCCAGGAAGATGCCCACGCGGTGCCCCGGCTCCACGCCGAGCTGGCGCAGGTGGTTCGCCAGCCGGTTCGCCTGTTCATCCAGCTCCCGGTACGTCAGGGCGCGCGACTCGAAGCGCACGGCGGTGGCGTTCGGGCGGCGAGCGGCCTGCTGTTCGAAGAGGCCGTGGAGGCTGCCGGGCAGGGGCAGGTCGCGCGCGGTGTCGTTCCACTCCCGCAGCAGGCGCAGGCGCTCGGGCCCGGTCAGCAGGGGAAGCTCACGCACGGACCGGGTGGGGTCCTCCGCGATGGCCGCGAGCAGCGTGAGGAGGTGCCCGGACATCCGCTCGACGGTGGCCGCGTCGAACAGGTCGGTGTTGTAGTTCAGCTCGCTGACCAGTCCTCGCGCCGTCTCCGCCATCGACAGGGAGAGGTCGAACTGCGTGGTGCCGCTCTCGAACTCCAGCTGCTCCAGCGTGAGGCCGGACAGCGATAGGACCTCGGACGGCGTATTCTGGAGCGTGAACAGCACCTGGAACAGCGGGGCGTAGCTCGGGTCGCGCGCGGGCTGGAGCGCTTCGACGAGTTGCTCGAAGGGCAGCGTCTGGTGCGCGTAGGCGCTCAGCGTGTCCTGGCGCACGCGGGTCAGCAGCTCGTAGAACGGCCGCGCGCCGTCCACCTGGAGCCGCAGCGGCAGCGAGTTGACGAAGAGGCCGATGAGGGGCTCCGTCTGGGGCACCCGGTTGGCGATGGGCGTGCCGATGACGAGGTCCTCCTGCCGGCTGCTGCGCGACAGGAGCACGCCGAACGCGGACAGCAGCGTCATGAACAGCGTGGCCTCCGCCTCGCGGCTCCGCTGCTTGAGCCGGGCGGTCAGCTCCGGCGGCACGGTGAAGCGGTGGGTCGCGCCGTGGAAGCGCTGGTTCGCGGGGCGCGGCCGGTCGGTGGGCAGCTCCAGCAGCGCGGGGGCGCCGGCCAGGTGGTCGCGCCACCAGGAGAGGTGCGGCTGGAGGTCACCCCGGGTGGCGCGCTCCTGCTGCCAGCGCGCGAAGTCACCGTACTGAAGGGCCAGCTCGGACAGCGGTGAGGGCTCGCCCGTGCTGAACGCGCGGTAGAGCGCCGCCAGCTCGCGGATGAGGACGCCCAGGGACCAGCCGTCGCAGGCGACGTGGTGGAGCGTGAGCAGCAGCACGTGCTCGCGTGGGTCCAACCGCAGCAGGGACATCCGCAGGGGCAGGTCTTTCGACAGGTCGAAGGGCCGGCCGGCCTCCTCCGTCGCGCGCCGCCGGACCTCGGCCTGGCGCGCGTCGGCGGGGAGGTGCTGGAGGTCCACCTGGGGCATCGTCACGGACGCGGGCGGCAAGACGCGCTGAAACGGCTGACCCTGGTGCTGGCCATAACGCGTGCGCAGCACCTCGTGGCGGCGGACGATTTCGTCCAGGCTCCGCTGGAGCGCGGCGACGTCCAGGGCGCCTTCGAGCCGCAACGCGGCGGGCATGTTGTACGCGCCGCTGGGCCCCTGGAACTGCTCCAGGAACCACATGCGCTGCTGGCCGGACGACAGCGGCAGTTCTCCATCGCGAGGGCCGGCGGGGATGAGGTCCGCGGCGCTCTGGAGCGACTGGCCCACCTGCTGGAGGAAGGAGACCAGCTCCTCCTTGCGGGACTTCATCTCCCCGAGCAGGTCGGGCGTCATCACGCCCGGTGGGGCGTTGAAGCGCAGGCGCTCGCCTTCCATCCATAGCCGCACGTCGTGCTGTCGCAGCCGGGTCAACAGTCCATCAATCGTGTTCACAGCTCCCCCTCTTCACGGCTTGCGCCGTTGCTGGTGTCTTCTACCGCGCGCGACGCCCACAGGACGGTGTCCACGTGCTCCGCGAGCCCGGCGATGGTCGTCTGCTTGAAGAGCCGCTCCAGCGGCAGCTCCACCTTGAGCGCGTCCCTCAGCCGTGAGGCCACCTGCGTGGCCAGCAGCGAGTCACCGCCCAGCTCGAAGAAGTCGTCGTGGACGCCCACGCGCGGCAGGCGCAGGGCCTTCATCCACACGTCCGCCAGCGTCTGTTCGGTGGGCGTGCGCGGCGCGACGAAGGGGCGCGTGGGCGCGCTGGCCTCCGGGTCGGGCGCGGGCAGCGCCTTGCGGTCCAGCTTCCCGCTGGCCGTGAGCGGCAGGGCCTCCAGGAGCACGAAGAAGGCGGGGACCATGTAGTCCGGCAGCTTCTCCAGCAGGAACTGGCGGAGCGCGGCGGGCGTCACGCTGCCCTGCGCGGAGGGGACCACGTAGGCCACCAGCCGCTTGTCATGTCCGGCCAGCGCGCCCGGCTCCTCGCGGACGGTGACGACGACCTCCTGGACGTGCTCGTGCGCGCTCAGCGCGGACTCGATTTCGCCCAGCTCGATGCGGAAGCCGCGCACCTTCACCTGGTGGTCGGTGCGCCCCAGGAACTCGAGCGCGCCGTCGGGGCGGTAGCGGACCAGGTCTCCGGTCCGGTAGAGGCGCGCCGCCGGGTCGTCGCTGAACGGGTCTGGCACGAAGCGCTGCGCGGTGAGCTCCGGGCGGTTGAGGTATCCCGCCGCGACCAGCGGCCCGCCGATGTGCAGCTCGCCCGCCACGCCGATGGGCACGGGCGCGCCGTGCCGGTCCAGCACGTAGCAGGGGCGGTTCGACAGCGGCCGGCCAATGGGGACGCGCGTGGCGCTCCAGCCCTTGGGGATGTCGAACGTCGCCGCGGTGATGAGCGTCTCGGTGGGGCCGTAGGCATTGAGCGTGCGCACGTTGCCCAGCGGGCCCTGCTGCCACAGCTCCAGCACCTTGGGCAGCACGGTGTCACCGCCGATGATGACCAGCCGCAAGTCATGGGCGCCGATGGCCGGCGGCGATTCGGCCCAGCTCTGCGTGAGCTGCTGCCAGTACGCCGTGGGGAAGTTCATCACCGACAGCCGCTGCTCGACGACGCGGCGGGCCAGCTCCTCGGGCGTCCAGACCTGGTTGCCGCGCAGGACCAGCGTGGCGCCCGTCATGAGCGTCGGGAGGATCTGCTCCAGGGACGCGTCGAAGTTGAACGAGGCGAACTGCAACACGCGGTCGCGCTCGGTCAGCTCGAAGTGGAGCTGCATGTCCTGGAAGTGCACCGCCATCTGCCCGTGGCTGATGACGACGCCCTTGGGCTCACCCGTGGAGCCGGACGTGTAGATGACGTAGGCGGGGGCCGTGGCCGTCGCGGTGTTGGGCGGATTCTCCGTGGGACAGGACGCCAGCGTGACGGCGTCCGTGTCCAGGTGGACGACCTTCGCGGTGTGCGCGGGCAGCCGCTCCGCGAGGGCCTGCTTCGTCACCAGCACGGCCGCGCGCGCGTCATCCAGCAGGAAGCGCAGCCGCTCCACGGGGTGCGCGGGGTCCAGCGGCACGTAGGCGCCACCGGCCTTGAGGATGGCCAGCAACGTCACCAACATCTCCGGCGAGCGGTCGATGAAGGCGCCCACGAGCATGCCCGGCCCGACGCCCAGTCCACGCAGGTGGTGCGCGAGCTGGTTCGCGCGCCGGTTGAAGTCGGCGTAGGTGATGCTCTGGCCGTCCAGCTCCACCGCGTGCACGCCGGGCCTCGCGGCGGCCTGCTGTTCGATGAACTGGTGAGTGAGCAGGTCCTCCCGGTAGCCCACCTGATTCTGGTTCCACGCCACCAGGACCTTGCGGCGCTCGGCGGGGGTGAGCATCGGCAGGTCGGCCACGCGCGCTTCCGGCTGCTTGAGCGCGCCCGTCAGCAGCGTGCGGAAGGCCTGGGCCCAGCGGGCCAGCGTCGCCGCTTCGAACAGGTCGGTGTTGTAGTCGAAGTCCAGGACGAGCCCGTCCTCGGCGTCGATGACGTTCAGGCTCAGGTCGAAGGCGGCGTAGCGAACGGGCTGCGGGACGAAGTGCGTCCGCAGGCCGTCCATCTGGAGGTTCCCCAGCGGGCGCTCCAGGTTGAACGTGGCGCTGACGAGCGGCGTGTGGCTGGTGCTGCGCGGCAGTCCCAGGCGCTTGATGAGCAGGGCGAAGGGATAGTCCTGGTGCTCATACGCCTCCCAGAGCACCTGCTTGAGGCCCTGGACGTGTTCGGAGAACGTCTGCTCGCCCTGGACGTGGCTCGCGATGGGCAGCAGGTGCGAGCAGTAGCCCACCAGGTCCTCGCTGCCCTCCATCCCCCGGCCCGCGGTGGGAATGCCCACCAGCACGTCATCCTGGCCCGTCAGGCGGTGGAGGAACGTGGTGTAGACGGAGAGCAGCAGCATGAAGAGCGTGGACTGCTGCTGCGCCGCCGCCTCCCGCAGGGACTGGGTGGTGGCGCGGTCCAGCCGCAGCGTCTCCCGGGCACCCCGGTAGCTGCGGTGCGCGGGGCGGCCATGGTCGATGGGCAGCTCCAGCGCGGGCAGCGTCTCCACGCGCCGGCTCAGCCAGAAGCGCTCATGGGCCGTCTGCTCCTGGGTTCCGGTCTGCTGCTGGAGCCACTGCACGTACTCGCCCCACTGCATCGCGGGCGGGGGCGCGCTGCGCTTGCCGCCCAGAAGCTCGGTGTAGCGCGCGGCGAGCTCGCGGACGATGACGCCCAGCGACCAGCCGTCCACCAAGACGTGGTGCGCGGTGAGGACGAAGACGTGCTCCTGCGCGCCCAGCTTCAAGAGACTCACGCGGAAGGGCGCACCGCGGTGCAGGTCGAACGGCGTGTTGCTCTCCTGCTCGTACCAGGCGGAGAGGCGCTCGGCCTGCTCTGGCGCGGGCAGGGTGGAGAGGTCGTGCAGCGTCAGGGGCAGCGGCAGCGAAGCGGCGGCGGTCTGCTGCTCGCCGGACTCGTGGACGTGGATGCGCAAGGCCTCATGCCGGTCGACGACGTGCTGGATGGCGCGCTGGAGCAGCTCGCGCTGGAGCGCGCCTTCGAGCCGCAGGCTCATCGACAGGTTGTAGGAGATGGAGCCGCCGGGGTTCATCTGGGCGAGCACCCACAACTGCCGCTGTGCCTCCGTCATCGGCAGCGTGCGCGCTTCCACGCGGGTGGGCTCGGGCGGCGTGGCGCGTGGCCAGAACCCGCCCGCGCGCATGTCGCTCACCGTCTCGGTGACGGCGCGGACGATGGTGTCGAGGTCCTCGTCCGAGTGCGCGGTGGAGAGCATGCACGTGCGCCCCTCCCAGATGTAGATGCCGCGCTGGATGAGGTGGCAGAAGAACAGGTCCATCTCCAGCGACTGGTACAGGTAGCTGGTGTTGCCCGCGGCGGAGAAGCGCAGCACCGAGCCGCCGTGGATCGCCTCGATGGGCGCCTGCTCGCGCTGGAAGACGTCATTGAGGCGCGCGACCAGGTCCGCGGCGCGGCGGCTCAGGTTCTCCTGGAGCTCGGGCCCCTGGGCCTTGAGGTGGCTCAGCGTGGCCACCGTGGTCGCCATGGTCAGCGGGTGCTTGCAGAACGTGCCCGCGGAGAAGGTCGTCTCGACGGCGGGGTAGGACGCGTCGCCGTAGCTCCAGTCGCCCCCGTCGATGCGGTCCACGAAGCCACCCCGGTCCGCGACGGCGCCAATGGCCATGCCGCCACCGAGCACCTTGCCGTAAGTGGCCAGGTCCGCCTCGATGCCGTACCAGGCCTGGGCGCCACCCGGATGGAGCCGGAAGCCGGTGATGATTTCGTCGAAGATGAGGGGCACGCCTGCTTCACGCGTCATCGCTCGCAGCACCTGGAGGAAGGCCCGTGGCTGGAGATTGGGACGGCGGCTCTGCACCGGCTCCACGAGGACGCCCGCCAGCTCGTGGAGGTGCTCGCGGATGAGCTCCAGCGTGCGGTCTTCTCCGTAGGGCAGCACGAGGACGTCCTCGACGACCTTGGGAGACACGCCCGCGGCCATGGGCAGCGACTGGGGCTCGCCGTTGACCATGCGCCCCACCACCAGCGTGCCGTCGGAGTGGCCGTGGTAGGAGCCGGTGAACATCACGATTTTGGTGCGGCCCGTCGCGGCGCGCGCCAGCCGGAGCGCCGTCATCACCGCCTCCGTGCCGGAGTTGCAGAAGGTGACGCGCTTCATCCCGGTCAGCTCGCAGAGCAGCTCCGCGGCCTGTCCGCCCAGGTCCGACTGGGGGCCCAGCTCCATGCCCTCCGCCAGCCGCTGTCGCAGCGCCTCCATGATGAAGGGCGGGTTGTGACCGAACAGGTGCACCCCGAAGCCCATGGAGAAGTCGATGTACTCGTTGCCGTCCGCGTCCCAGACGCGCGAGCCCTTCGAGCGCACGCTGACGATGGGGTAGCAGACCTCCTTCAGCTCGGCGCGGAAGTTCATCAGCCAGCGGACATCGCTCCACTTCGCGCGGTAGCGGACGGCGGCTTCCTTCGAGCGCTTCGTGCGCGCGGTGTACTTCGTGATGAACGCGTCCAGGTGGCGCTGCTGCGCCGCGGGAAGCTCGCGCTCGGGCGCGCCGGACTTCGGCCCCGCGCCAAAGGGTGACGCGCCTCCAGCCTTCGCGGTGTTCGCGAGCGCCGCCTTGGGGGCAGGGGCTTCCTGCGTCGCGACGGGGAGCGGCAGCGGCGCGGCGGGACGTCCGCCCAGGAGCGCGAGCTGCTGCGCCATGAGCTGCAACTGCTGCTGGATGAGCTGCTCGACGGCGCTCCCCGGAGGCGCGGCGAGCGTGTTCGCGGTGGCGGCCGGCGCGCTCACGGGGAGCGGCGCGGGCGCGCTCGTCGCCGCTGGCGCGGGGCTCAGGGCGAAGCTCGCGGGCAGCGTCTGGTCGAGGTGGCTCGCCAGGGCGTCCAGCGTCGTCAGCTCCTCGAAGAGCTGACGGATGGCCAGCTTCACGCCGAAGCGCTTCTCCACGTTGCGGATGGCGTCCAGCAACACGAGGGAGTCGGCGCCCATCTCCAGGAAGGACATGCGCGGGTCGAGCTTCTCGGGAGGCGCCTGGAGCAGCAAGGCGACGACCGCGCGGAGCTCGGTGAGGATGCGCTCCTTGCGTGACACGGCGGGCGCTGCGGCGGAGGTCTGGGGCATCATCGTCGGGGTGTGGGCAGGAGAGGGGAGCGTGGAGTCCAGCAAGTACCTCTGACGCTCGAAGGGGTAGGTGGGCAGCGGGACACGACGGCGCGGGTGGTCCGCGTCGACGGCGCTCCATGGGATGGTGACGCCGCGCGTGTGCAGCGCGCCGAGGCTGCCAAGCAGCGTCTCCCAGGCATCCTGCTGACGCCGCAGGCTGGGCAGCCACAGGCTCGCGCTCTCGGGCACGCAGCGCTTCGCCATGCCGAGCAGCGTGTCGTGCGGGCCCAGCTCGATGAACAGCGCCGGGCCCGCCTGCGTCAGCGCCTGGAGGCTCTTGAAGAACTGCACGGGCGCGCGCGCGTGCCGTCGCCAGTAGGCGGCGTCGGGGGCCTGGGACATGCGCTCGCCCGTGAGGTTCGAGATGAGCGGGAGGCGCGGCGCGTGGGCGGGCAGGATGCGGGCCACCTGCTCGAAGCCATCCAGCATCGGCTCCAGCAGCGGCGAGTGGAACGCGTGGGAGACGGTGAGCGGTCGCGACTCGATGCCTTGCGCCTGGAGCGCCGTGGTGATGCGGTGGACTGCTTCGCGCTCACCGGAGATGACGACGTGCCGTGGCCCGTTGATGGCGGCGACGTCCACCAGGGGCTCGCCCTCCAGTGCCATGCGCACCGTGGCTTCATCCGTCAGGACGGCCGCCATGGCGCCGTTCTGGGGCAGGGCCTGGATGAGCCGGCTGCGCGTGGCCAGCAGCGCCAGCGCCTCCTCCAGCCCGAGCGCGCCCGCCGTGTGCGCGGCCGTGAACTCGCCCACGCTGTGGCCCATGACGGCGTCTGGCACCACGCCCCACGAACGCCACAGCTCCGTGAGGGCATGGCCCAGCGCGAACAGCGCCGGCTGGGTGTAGCGCGTCTGGTGGATGAGCTGCGCGGTGGCGTCCGTCGTCGGAAACAGCACCGACAGCAGCGGGACCTCCAGATGTGGGCGGAGCAGCGCGTCGCAGCGCTCCAGGGCTTCCCGGAAGACGGGCGCGCTGTCGAACAGTTGCCGTCCCATGCCGGGGTACTGGGTGCCCTGGCCGGGATACAGGAAGACGATTCGCGGCGCGGCGCCACGCTGCACCTCGCCCTGATGCAGCCCGGGTACGGCGTGCCCCTGGGCGAAGGCTTCGAGCCGCGACGCCAGCTCCCCAGGTGAGCTCGCGGTGAGCGCGAGCCGATGCGGCCACGCATTGCGGCCGGTGTTCGCGGTGAAGCAGACATCCGCCAGCGCGGGGGCGTCCGGCCGGGAGAGGTGCTCCTGATACCGCCGGGCCAGGCTCCGCAGGGCCGCATCGCTCCGGGCGGACAGCGTCAGGACCTGGCTGCCGCGCTCGGGGACGCGAGGTGCATCCGCGGGGCGCGACGGGGGCTCGCTCAGGATGACGTGGGCGTTGGTGCCACCGAAGCCGAAGGCGCTGACCCCCGCGACGCGCGCGCCGGGCGCTTGGGGCCACGGCTCCGGGCGCGTGGGAATCGGGAACCGGGTCGCATCCAGGGCGATGTGCGGGTTGAGCTCGCGCAGGTGGACCTGCGGCGGAATCTCGCCGTGGCTCAGGGCCAGCACCGTCTTCATCAACCCCGCGATGCCGGCCGCCGCCTCCAGGTGGCCGATGTTGCTCTTCGCCGAGCCGATGAAGCAGCGCTGCTCGGCCGTCCTCCCCGGTGAGAGCACGGCGCTCAGCGCCGCCAGCTCAATCGGGTCGCCCAGCGGCGTTCCCGTGCCGTGGGCTTCGATGTAGCCAAGCTGCGCTGGCGACAGGCGGGCCTGACGGAGGGCCTGCTGGATGACGTCCTGCTGCGCTGCGCCGCTGGGCGCGGTGAGGCCGTTGCTGAGCCCGTCATGATTCACGGCCGAGCCGCGAATGACGGCCAGGATGGGCGCGCCCGAGGCCAGCGCATCCGACAGGCGCTGGAGGACGACGATGCCGCAGCCCTCGGAGCGCACGTAGCCGTCGGCCGCTGCGTCGAACGTCTTGCAGCGCCCATCCGCAGCCATCATCCCCGCCTGCGAGAAGGCGATGGTGAGCTCGGGCGACAGGATGAGGTTGACGCCGCCCGCCATCGCCAGGTCGCACTCGTGGCCGCGGAGGCTCTGACAGGCCAGGTGCACCGCGACGAGCGACGACGAGCACGCGGTGTCCACGGCCATGCTCGGACCCCGCAGGCCCAGGACGTACGACAGCCGGTTGGCCGCGATGCTGTGCGCGTTGCCAGTGCCCGCATAGGCATCCAGCAAGGAGCGGTCGCCGAACTGCCGCTGCGCGTAGTCGCTGGTGCTGATGCCCACGAAGACGCCCGTGCGGCTGCCCTGGAGTCCTTGCGGTGCCTGTCCCGCGCGCTCCAGCGCCTCCCACGCGACTTCCAGGAGCAGGCGCTGCTGCGGATCCATCCGCACGGCTTCGCGAGGTGAGATGCCGAAGAAGAGCGGGTCGAACGCGCCGACGTCTTCGAGGAAGCCGCCCCATCGCGTGTTCATCGTCGCGGGCGTCGACGGGTCCGACGAGTAGAGGCTCGCCGCGTCCCAACGGTCCGCGGGGACTTCGGTGATGGCATCTCCGCCACGCTGGAGCAGCGCCCAGAAGGCCTCTGGCGTCGGGGCTCCCGGGAAGCGGCACCCCAGCGCCACCACCGCGATGGCTTCGTCCCGCGCGGCCTCGGTGACGGGCGTCGCGGGCGCGTCCGTCACGGGCGCGGTGCCACGTCCGAGCGCCTGGCTGAGCGCGTCGATGGTGGGGTGCTCCCACAGGATGGTGGGCGAGACGTCGCGGCCCAGCCAGTCCGCCAGCTCCCCCGACAAGAACACCGCGTCCTTCGACGTCAGCCCGTAACGAACGAAGGGTTCCTGGGGGTCGACCGCTTCGGGCGCGAGCTCGGCGGACTCGGCCACGTAGGCCCGAAGCCACGCCTCGATTTCATCGCGCGTGCGGCCTCCGGACACACCGGAGGCCAGAGGGGAATCCACAGGGGTCTGTGAGACACCAGAAGATGGTTTCATCGAAACTCACGGACCGGGGGTGTAATCCTGCAGATCGTGATTATTATGAAATCGTTCTGGATCCGACTAGTCTTGACGGAATTTTGAGGTAAATTTCTGGTGCCAGCGCTCAAGCAGGGGGGTTGGCGCTTTCCAAGTGGGGGCTCAGCGGCAGGTGTCCGGGCTGACTCACCGCTGTGACGACAGGTGCTTGCAGATGGCGTTCAGCGAGTTCGAGTGCTGGTCCGAATCAGGCCAGCTGGATTGCGTGGCGGTGTTCCGGCCCGCGGCGCTGGACGTCACCAGCGCGGAGGAGGCGGCGGCGGTCGGCTTCATGCGGCCCGTCACGCGCGGTGAGGCGGAGGACGCCTTTGGCCGGCTGCGGGACACGCTGACGCGCTTGGGCTGCCAGACGATTGACCTGTGGGAGCTGCTCCCGGAGCGCGAGCGCGCGGTGAGCGACACCACGGTGAACCGGGTGTTCGTCCGCGACACGGCGGCGGTGCTCGGGCGTCAGCTGGTGACGGGCACGGCGGCCTTCCCCGTGCGGCTGGCGGAGTTCGACGTGGCGCACCGCGCGCTGTCACAGCTCCAGCCGGAGCTGTCGAGCGACGACGCCGCGACGTCCGCGCGCATCGAGTTCGGGGACGTCTTCGTGCTCGACGCGGAGCGCCTGCTGGTCAACGTGGGGCTGCGCAGCGACGCGCGGGCGCTTCAGCCCTTCCTGGAGCTGGCGTGGCGTTCGGGCTTCCGCGAGGCCGCCGTCGTCCGCATCCCGGAGGGCCTGGGCATCATCCACCTGGACCTGGCCTTCAACGTGCTGGGGCCCCATGCGGTGGTGGCGCGCGCCTTCCTGCGCCACACGCCCATCCAGGTCTTCACGCAGGGCGTGGCGCCGCACTGGGAGCCCTTCGACGGCTACTTCACCCAGCGGGGCCGCCGCGTCATCCCCTTCGAGCCGAAAGGGGAGAGCGGCTTCATGTCGAACTTCATCTACGTGGGGCCCCACCTGATTCTCGCCTCGGAGAGCGCCTCGGTGGGCCTTCGTCCTCTGGCGAAGGAGGCCGGCATCGAGGTGGCGAGCGTCGACATCGAGGCGCTGGAGCGCGGCAACGGCAGCGTCCGCTGCCTCACGATGCCCCTGCGCCGGCGCGCGGTGTAGCCAAGGCCCGCTCTCAGGAAGGGCGGTTCACCCCGGGCGGGTGGGTCATGTCGCCTTCTTGCTCGTAGTAGAGGCTCGCGCAGCCCTGCTCGTAGACCACGAGCACCCGGTCACTCTCCTCAAGCAAGTCGGAGACCTTCTCCGTGGTCTTGCGGACGAGTACGTCGAACCTACCCGGGCGCTGTTTGTTTCCGGCCCGGACTGTCACGACTGGCATGCGGGGTCCCGCTCCTTGTGCCCCGCGGCGAGCGGTTCCGGGAGGACTTCCCCGGCCTGGGCCCATCCGAAGGTAACAAGGCGTGTCATAACCAGATGAACAGTCCGTTGACAAGCGGGCCGCGTCATGGCGGGAAGTGGCTCCCATGCTCCGCAAGCTTCCCGTTGTGCTGGTGGGTGTTCTGGGTCTGGCCTCTTCCGCGGGCGCGCAGGAGCCGCAGCGGCCTCGGGAGCACCGCTCTCCGACGCCCGCCTGGGCGCCTCGCGGCGTGTTCCTGGGCGTCAGCGCCCAGAGCGGACTGGTGGCCTCCCAGACGAAGGTGCAGTGGCAGTTCACCTTCTATCAGGACCGCAAGGACGCCTTCGCCCTGCTGCTGGAGGGCAGCCTGTCGTGGGGGCTCGCGTTCCCCGATGCCGAAGAGGGCAAGCCGCAGAACGCGGTGCGCTCCTTCTACCAGCACAGCCCGCAGGTGGGCGTGGGCTACCGGAACCACCTGCCCGGCCAGGTGCACTGGGGCTTCCAGGTCACCGGCGGTCCCGTCTTCTATGGCGCGGACTTCGACGATGGGCTGGAGAACGACCGGCGCGTCGCGGGCCTCATCGAGGGCCGCGTCCACCTGGGCTACCAGTTCGGGGCCGTCGGCGGCGGGCTCGCTGTGGGTTATGCCGAGCCCTTTGGCTACAAGCGCCGCAGCCTTGGCCGTTTCTTCGTAGGTGGCCCGATGGTCGGGTTGTTCGTGGATTGGCGCTAGGCTTTGCGTAGAGTGTGGCTCGGGAGCCCCTGTTCACACGCCGCGTATGCCCGAGCCGCTCAGCGCCCATGTCTCGCGATACCTCCGCAACCGAGAAGTCTTCGAGCGGAACCTGCCCGCCGCGCTGCTCGTCTTCACTCCGGTGGCGGAGGAAGGCTGCGGCGGGGACGCGGAGGAGTACCGTCTGAAGACGGTGACGAACGCGGGGGCCCCCACGCTGGGGGCCAGCGGGCCGTTGGTGTTTCCCGTCGTGAAGACACGGACGAACGCCTTCGGGCGGGGGATGACCGTGGGGCGGACGGGCAACAACGACGTGGTCCTGGACGACGGGAGCGTGTCCCGGTTCCACGCCTGGTTCAGCCGGGAGGAAGGCGCTGCGGGCTTCCTGCTGACGGACGCCGGGTCCAGGAATGGCTCCTGGGCGGGGGGCGTCCGGCTGGTGCCCCGGCGAGCGGTTCCGGTGGCGGATGGGGCCCGGCTGCGCTTCGGCCAGGTGGAGGTCGCTTTCTACACGGCCAGCGGTTTTGTGCGGATGCTGACCGTGAGGATGGCTCCCTGAGCCTTGCCACGTCTTCGTGGGCCTGCGTAACGTGCGGAGTCGCCCTCTGTCACACACGGGAGTGTTCGCGGTGGCCTTGACCACAGAAGCTTTTGGACTGACCGACGTCGGCCGCAAGCGGCAGCACAACGAAGACGCGATGTTGGTGGATGCTCCACTCGGCCTCTATGTGGTTGCCGACGGCATGGGCGGTCACGCGGCCGGCGAGGTCGCGAGCAACCGCGCCACGGAGGTCGTCAAGCAGCACATCTCCGCCAACCGCCACTTGTTGAAGGACCTGGGCAACAACCCGACGCCGGACAGTCGCTCCGCGGCGGCGGCGCTCGTGGAGGTGGCCGTCCAGCGCGCGTGCGCGGACATCTACCGGACGGCGATGTCGGACGCGACCAAGCGCGGCATGGGCACGACGTTCGTGTGCCTCGCGGTGGGCGGCAACAAGGGCGTCATCGGCCACGTGGGTGACAGCCGTGTCTACCTGGTGCGGCATGGCCAGTGTCACCGGCTGACGGAGGACCACACGCTGGTCGCCGCGCAGCTCAAGGCCGGCACGATTACCAAGGACCAGGCCGCCACCTCGCAGTACCGCAACGTGATTACCCGCGCGGTGGGCATCCAGGAGTCCGTCCAGGTCGACACGCTCATCGTGGACCTGGTGCCTGGGGACATGTTCATCCTCTGCTCGGACGGCCTGCACGGCTATGTCGAGGACGAGGAGGTCCTTCCGCTCATCTCCGGCATCGCGCCCGCGGACCTGCCCAAGCGCTTCATCGACGTCGCCAACGAGCGCGGTGGCAAGGACAACATCACCGCGGTGGTGGTGAAGGTCGCGGGTGAAGGCGCCACCGTCAACGAGGAGTCGAGCGAGGCGCAGTCGCGCATGGAGGCGCTGCGCAAGATTCCTCTCTTCCGTCACCTCACCTACAAGGAGCAGACGGCGGTGCTGTCCATCGCCACCACGCGCACGTATCCCGCGGGCCGTGAAATCGTGGTGGAGGGGCAGCCGGGCGAGGAGCTCTTCGTCGTCATCCGGGGCCGGGTGGCCATCGAGAAGAACGGCGTGGAGATCGCCGAATTGCGCGCGGGTGGCCACTTCGGAGAGATGGGGCTCATCGACAACGCGCCGCGCTCCGCGACGGTGCGAGCGACCGAGCCCACGCGCACCATGGTCATCTCGCGGCCGGACCTGATGGGGTTGATGAAGCGCGAGTCCATCCTGGCGGTGAAGATGCTCTGGAGCTTCGTCCAGGTGCTCAGCGACCGGCTTCGCGCCACCAACTCGGAGCTCAGCGAGGCGCGGCAGGAGCTGGCCGTGGCCCAGGCGATTGCGCCGTTCGCAGAGGAGTAGACTCCACCGCCATGGCTCCCCGTCGCCCGAAGCAGCTTCGTTCGCTGTCCGATATACGTCAGACGCCCCAGGTACGTTCGCGCCGTTCCGTTGTCGGAGGGCGACGCATGGCGAGAGCGGTGGGCGGCGACGTGGTGGTGAAGTTCCTGGGTGAGGTGGCCGAGCTGCGCCAGGAGCTGAGGGCGACGCAGGGGGAGGTCGAAGGCATCTTGATGAGCATGGGGACCCTGCGAGCCAGCATGGGGCCCATGCGGTCGAACATGGGGACCATGCATGCGAACATGGGGACCATGCATGCGAACATGGCGACCATGCAGTCGAACATGGTGACCATGCAGTCGAACATGGTGACCATGCAGTCGAACATGACGACCATGCAGTCGAACATGACGACCATGCAGTCGAACATGGACTCCATGATGGGCAACATGGAGACGATGATGTCGACCATCGAGTCCATGACAGTAGGGCTGGGCTCCGTGTCGGGACGCCTGAGCCGGATGGAGGCCCACGCGGGCCGCATGGCCCGGCTGCTGGTCTCCATGGCGGATTCGACCCACGAGCGCTTCGAGCGAGTCGAGAAGCGCCTGGATGACCTCGAAGACAAGCTGTAGACGCGTCCGGAATTTCCAGGGGGAATCGGCCGTTCCGCGCCCGGCCCCGGGCTAAGGTCCGCGCCGTCTGCGCATGCGCAACTGGATTGTCATAGGCGTGATGGCGGCCCTGCTCGCGGCAGGGGTGTGGCTGTGGCCCGGCACGGAGACGGCGCCCGCCGCTCGCGACACGCACACTGCCACCGGCAAGGCCCTGCCAGCGTTCGCCGCCGTGGACGTATCCTCCTCCGCGGGCGAGGGGCTGGCGCTCACGGGACGGGTGCTGGACGCCTCGGGCCGTCCCGTCGCGGGCGCGGAGGTGTTCCTGGCCGCCAGCGCGGAGCGGACGCTCCTGGGCGTCCATTGTGAGGCGTGTGGCCAGGCGCTCCTGTCCTGCCCGGCGCGTGAGACGGCGCTGCACACGCGGGCGTTCTTCGAGCAGCAGCAGGGCTTCCTGACGCCGAGAGCCACGGTCCACACGGACGCGGAAGGGCGCTTCCGCTTCGAGCAGCTGGCCGGCGTGTCCTTCTCCGTGTGGGCCCGCGCGCCAGGGCTGGGCGTCGCGCTTCGCGAGCGGGCCGCGCCAGGAGACCCGGTGGAGCTGTACCTGCCTCCGCTGCGCACCCTGGTGGGGCAGGTGGTGGACGAAGCCGGCCGGCCCTTGGCGGGGGCACACGTGCACGGAACGTCGCGGCGGGCGCCGCTGCCCTTCGCGGCCACGAGCGGCGCGGATGGCCGCTTCACCCTGACGGGCCTGGGCGAAGGGCCCTTCTATGTGCTGGCCACGGCGGAGGGGTACCTGCCCGCGGTGGAGTCCCAGGTGGAGGCGGGGCCCCAGCCCGTGCGCCTGAAGCTGATGCCCGAGCGCACCCTGGAGGTCCGCGTCACCCGGAACGGCGCCCCCGCTGCCGCGCGGGTGCGGCTGCGCGCGGACCACCTGTCGCGGGAGCTGCGCACGGATGGCGCTCCGGTGCGCTTCACCGGCTTGTATCCGGACGAACTGGTGGTGACCGCGGAGGCCAAGGGCCTGGCGTCCGTGCCCCGCGTGTTGACGCTGGACAAGCGCGTCACCCAGGTGACGCTGGCGCTGGAGGAAGCGGGGAGTCTGCTCGTCACGGTGGTGGACGAGGCGGGCCAGCCCGTGCCTCAGCCTGAGCTGCTGCTGCGCATGCCGACGGGGGAGGTCGTCTGGCAGGAGCGCGGTGGCGCCGGCGCGCTGGTGACGCTGGGCCCCCTGGCCGTGGGCAACTATGTGCTGACCGGGCAGGCCGAGGGCTTCCGCGATGCGCAGCTGCCCGCGAAGGTGACGCCCCAGGAGACGGCGCTCGAGCTGGAGATGGCGCGCGCCACCGTCATCAGCGGGCAGGTGCTGGATGTCTACGGCCGGCCCGCGCCGGGTGTGTCCGTGTTGGTGCAGCCCACGGGCGCGTCGACGCTGGCGGACGCGGAGGGGCGCTTCATCGCGCAGGTGCCCACGCCGGGGCTGTACGAGCTGCATGCGCACCACTCGGAGTGGGGCGGCGGGCAGCTCAAGGTGACGGCGCCGGCCACCGACGTGCAACTGGCGCTGGAGCCCCGCGCGTCATTGGAGGTGACGGTCTCCGCCGAGGGCCGCCGCGTGGAAGGCGCGGACGTGTTGCTGTGGGTGGAGCAGCAGGGCATCTTCCGGAGTGACCGGCCGTCCGGCTCGGATGGCATGGTCCCGATGCGCGGGATGCCCGCGGGCACGTATTCGATGATGGCGTCCCACCCCGACTATCAGCCGTCGGAGCGCCGGGAGGTGACGCTGACGGATGGGCAGTCGCTGAAGCTGGAGGCGGAGCTGAGGCCCGGCGCGCCGCTCAGTGGTGAGGTGGTGGACGGGCAGAACGCGCCGGTGGCGGGCGCCACGCTGGTGGTGGTGCCCCGAGGCGCGGAGCCCGTGCAGTCTGACGCGAGCGGCCGTTTCGAGTTCCGCGCGCTGCGGCCGGACCGGGGGTACCGCTTGGAGGTGCGGCACCCGGGCTATGACCAGGTCGAGCGCGCAGAGGGCAAGGCCGGTGGCCCACCGGTGCGAGTGGTGCTCAAGAAGCGCGACGTCTTTCGCGGGCGTGTCATGGGCGACGACGGCGAGCCGGTGCGGCGCTTTCGCGTGGACGAGCACGACGTGAATGCACCGGATGGCCGCTTCGAGCTGCCGCTGCCCACGGCGGGCGACCGCGTCATCGCGTCGGTGGACGCGGCGGGCTACGAGCCGCAGATGGTGGACCGCCCGGCCTCGCCCGACCTGGGAGACCTGGTGCTGGAGAAGCTGCCGGGTGTCTCGGGCCGCGTGGTCGACGAGGGCGGTGGGCCCGTGCCGGATGCCGTGGTGTCGTGCGACGTCTGTGACGACTCCGTGCTCTCCGGGCCGGACGGCACCTTCACGGTGGCCAGCCCGCCCTATGTGACGCGTTACTCGCTCACGGCGCGCAAGGGGCGGCTGAGCGCCACCCAGTCGTTGGAGCGGGGCGCACGGGGGCCGGTGGAGCTCAAGCTGCGGCAGGCCACGCGCTTGAGCGGCCGGGTGTACCGCCAGGACGGGAGCCCCGCGGCGGGCGTCGAGGTCGTGGCCGCCAACGCGGACCGCGGCGAGCCGCTCACCATCGTCACCGGGCCGGATGGCGGCTACAGCGTGGAGGTCTCCCCGGGCAACTATCGCTTCGCGCTGGGCGCGAACCGGGAGTTCTCCGGCGAGCCGGCGCTGGTGGTGCAGGTCGGCGGCTCGGAGATGTCGCTGGACCTGGGGCCGGCCCCGGGCACCGCGTCGCTGTCCGTCCAGGTGAAGCCGGAGCGGGGCCGGGCGCTGTGGCTCGTCGCGGGAGAGCTGGGGGCGGTAGGCAATCCTCCCGCGACGGCGTTGATGCGCTCGCGCTGGGCGCAGCTCGTGTACCAGCCCCGGTCGGAGCAGGTCCGCCTGAGCGGCCTGCGACCCGGGCGGTACACGCTGGTGTGGGCCCACTTCCACGTGGAGACCCCGGGCGGACCGGAGGTCCGCGTCGTGGATGTGCCTTCGAGTGGTGACGTCGTGATGAGGGGGCACTGAGGCCCTGCAGCGACGGTTGCGAGCCCGCCTCCCCGCGCATTAGGAAGCCGCATGGACGTGACGACACTGAGAGGCCGCCGGGTGGTCGTCGGCGTGGGGGGCGGCATCGCGGCGTACAAGGCCTGCGAGCTGGTGCGGGAACTGTCGCGTGCGGGCGCCGAGGTGCGGGTGGCCATGACGGAGTCCGCGCGCCAGTTCGTCACCCCGCTGACCTTCCAGGCGCTCAGCGGGCACCCTGTGCTCACCGACTACTTCGACCCCGCCCAGGAGGGGAACTTCGGCCACCTGGACCTGGCGCGCTGGGGCGAGGCCTTCGTCGTGGCGCCGGCCACCGCAGACCTGCTGGCCCGCATCCGCGCCGGCATGGGGAACGACGCCGTGACGACGTCCCTGCTCGCCTTCCGCGGGCCGGTGGTGCTGGCGCCGGCGATGAACGTGGCCATGTGGGACAACCCCCTGACGCAGGAGAACCTGGCGGCCCTGCTGGCTTACCCGCGCTTCTCGCGCGTGGGCCCGGGCGCGGGGATGCTGGCCTGCGGTGACGTGGGGGAGGGGCGGCTGGCGGACGTCCCGGCCATCGTCCAGGCGGTCGCGGCGCGTTTCGGCGCCGGCCCGCTGGCGGGGAAGCGGGTGCTGCTGACGGCGGGCCCCACGCGCGAGTTCCTGGACCCGGTGCGGTTCATCTCCAATCCCTCCACGGGGAAGATGGGGATGGCGCTCGCGCACGCGGCCCGGAGCCTGGGCGCCGAGGTGACGGTGGTGCTCGGCCCCGTGGGCCCCGTGGAGCGCGGCGGCCTGGACGTGGTGGACGTGGTGAGCGCGGACGACATGGCGCGCGAGGTGCTCTCGCGGGTGGGCGCAGTGGATGCGTTCATCGCCACGGCCGCCGTCAGCGACTGGCGCCCGGAGACGCGCGCGCCGCAGAAGGTGAAGAAGGGCGCTTCGGCTTCGCCCGAGGCGCTGGCGCTCGTGCGCACGCCGGACGTGCTCGCGGAGGCCTCCCGCCAGGTGGCGGGACAGCCGAAGCGGCCGGTGCTGGTGGGCTTCGCTGCGGAGACGGAGCACGTGGTGGCGCACGCGCGCGACAAGCTGGAGCGCAAGGGGCTGGACGCGATTGTCGCCAACGACGTGACGGCCCCTGGGGCGGGCTTTGGAACAGACACCAACCGGGTGACGGTGCTCACGCGCTCGGGCGCGCAGCATGAACTCCAGGGCAGCAAGCACGAGGTGGCGCGGGCCCTCATCCAGCTGCTGCTCGTGTCGCCGTCCTAACGGGGCTCCATCACCGCGAGGGTGACGGTGGTCTTCGACACGAGCCGGGGCGTGCCGCCGGAGACGGCGTGGACCTCCGACTCCGTGACGATGAGCCGGCGGCCGGCGCGCAGCACCCGGGCCTTGCACCGCAGCTCCTCACCGGACGCCGTCTGGAGCAGGTGGACGGTGAAGCTGGTGGACAACACCCGCTGGCCCTTGCGGACCACGGAGAAGGCCGCCGCGCCCGCCGTATGGTCCGCCAGCGTCGCCTGGACACCGGCGTGGATGACGCCGTCCTGCTGGAGGTGGCGGGGCTGCACCACCAGCCGGGCCTCCACCTCGCCGGGGCGGATGTCCACGGGCTGGATGCCCAGGTCCATGACGAAGGCGGCCGAGGTGAACAGGGCCTCCGTGTCCAGGCGGTAATCCGGGTTCTGGTGCTCCATGGCGGCTCCTCGCTGCGTGACACCGGGTTCGGAGCGCAAGATAGCGTGGGCCAGGGGCGGAAGACGGGGAGCAGGG
>NZ_JAAIYB010000099.1 GCF_010894475.1 Myxococcus vastator | reverse complement strand
GTGGTGGGCCTGGGGCCGGGCTCCTTCACGGGGCTGCGCATCGGCCTGGCGACGGCGAAGTCGCTGGCCTACGCGACGAAGCTGAAGGTGGCCGGGGCCTCGTCGCTGGCGGCGGTGGCGCTGGAGGGCCCCGAGAACGTGCCGCTGTACTGCCTGGCCGTGGCGCGCAAGAGCGACCTGTACCTGGGGGCCTACGTGCGCCGGGGAGGCGCCGTGGAGTCGCTGGAGCCGGAGACGGCCATGTCACCCGAGGAGGTGGCCGCGCGCATGGCGGCGGAGCCCCGGGCCGTGGCGCTGGGGCCCGCGCTGGTGGACTACCGCGCCGCCCTGGAGTCGCACGGGGTGGCGCCGCACCGGCTGCTGGCGGCGCCGACCTTCCCGTCGGCGGTGGCGCTGGCGCACCTGGCGCGCTTCCCGGAGGCGCAGACGCTGGAGGCGCTCTTCGCCATGGAGCCGCACTACGTGCGGGCTTCGGAGCCGGAGCGCAACCCGAAGTTCCCGCCGCTGCCCGGGCCGGCGCCCACCGCGCGGTTGAAGGAAGACTGAGCCGCCTCGTGGTGCTCGCGCTCCCGGCCCCCGGTGGCGTAAAGGACGCGCCATGAGAGACGACTTGACGATTGGCGTGGTGGGCGCGACGGGCGTGGTGGGCCGCGAGGTGCTCGCCGCGCTGTACGCGCAGGACGTGCCCGCCGAACAGGTGCGCGCCTTCGGCTCCGAGCGCTCCAAGGGCCTGGAGGTGGAGTACGGCGAGGACTCGCTCGAGGTGGAGCAGGCGACGCCGGACGCCTTCCGGGGCGTGAAGCTGGTGCTGCTGGCCACGCCGGCCGAGGCCTCTCGCAAGCTGGCTTTGGCCGCGCAGGCGGCGGGCGCGTGGGTGGTGGACGCCAGCAATGCCTTCCGGGGCGACGGCAACGTCCCCCTGGTGCTGCCGGGCTTCAACACGGACGTGCTGGGCGCGGGCTTCACCTTCAAGGGCCGCATCGTGTGTCTGCCGGGGGCCGTGACGACCGCCGCGGTGCACGTGGTGGAGCCACTGCGGAAGGCCTTCGGCGTGGCGCGCGCGCAGGTGACGGCGCTGATGGCGGCGTCAAGCGCGGGCGTGCGCGGGGTGGCGGAGCTGGAGAAGCAGACGGCGGACCTGCTGTCGGGCCGCGAGCCGGAGCCGCACGCCTTCCCCCACCGCGTGGGCTTCAACCTGGTGCCCCAGGTGGGCGGCTTCATGGTGAACTCTCCCTGGACGGAGGAGGAGGGCGGCTGGACGCTGGAGGCGGCCCGGCTGTTCTCGTCCAGGGGGGACGTGCCCGTCATCGCCGGGACGGCGGTGCAGGTGCCGACGTTCTACGGCCACGGCCTCACCCTCAACGTGCAGCTCAAGAAGCCGGGCCCGGTGGAGCAGGTGCGCGCGGCCCTCAAGACGTCCGGCGTCCTGAAGGTGCTGGATGTGCCCGGCGAGCGCGTGTACCCCATGCCCATGCTCGTCACGTCCGACCCGGCGGTCCATGTGGGCCGGGTGCGCGCATTCCCCCAGGCCCCGGAGTGGGTGACGCTGTTCGCCTCCGTGGACAACGCCAGCCGGGGCGCCGCCCTCAACCTGGTGGAGGCCGGGCTCCGCCTGGCCGAGCGCCCCGCCTGACAAATTGGCAAAGCCTCCGGAGCCGTCCTGCCTGTTTGGCGCGGCGGGGCGGCCGTCCCGGAGTGATGCCCAGCGGACGAGAATGCGTTTCATGTGGCCTCTCGCTTGCTAGCCTGGGCGTACCCATGCGCCTCATTCTCGTTGGCCTCTTGCTCTTCGCGTCGACTGCCCTGGGGCAGCAGACCGTGACGTTCACGGCCTCGCCAAACATCCTCCAGAACAATCGCATCGTCGTCTCCCAGGCGGACTGCACGGCGGAACGCACCGTGACCTGGAGCCGGACGGGTCTGCTTTGCGAGACGCTGTACTTCTGGCTCTCCAGTGACGGCGCCTGTACGCGCGCTCCCGCGGGGGCGGACCTGTCGCTCCAGCAGGTTGCCGTTGGCGATACAGCCACCACCACGGGAACGCTGACCCTGCGCGCGAGCGCGGCGCTGGAGGCGGGGGGGGATACCTGTGAGTCGCAGACCGCGACCACGACCTTTCGGCTCTGCGCCTCCACCCCGCGTGTGACGGTTGACGGTATCGGCAACCAGACGTGCGCGGACACGTTCAGCTCGGTGGGCACGCCAACCATCGACCTCGTGTATGACCCGGAGCCCCCCGCCGCGCCCTCCGCTCCCGGGGTGACGGGCCTGGACGGCGCGCTCAGCGCCACCGTGACGGTTCCCAGCGACTCAACGACGATGGTGGTGGAGGTGCTTTCGCTCGTTGGCGGTGAGGACGGTGGGGTAGGGACGGGTGAAGTGGTGAACTCGAAGGAGCAGGCCGTGTCGAACACGGTCTTCCGCCTGGATGGGCTCGAGAACGGTGTGGAGTACGCCGTGCGGGCGATTGCCATTGATGCGGCGGGCAACCGGAGCGAGCCTTCCGCCGTGACGTTGGGGACGCCCATCGCGAGCGAAGGTTTCTACGGCGGATACCTCGGTGCTGGCGGTGCCGAGACGGGTGGTTGCGCCGCGGCGGGCGGAGGCATCACGGGATGCGCGGTGCTGGCGTCCCTGGGAATCTGGTTGTCGTCGAGGAGGAAGCGGTCATGAGTCGGGCATCGGCCTTGGGGGTCGTGGCGTTGCTCGCCGCGCTGCCCGCTTGGGGGCAGGACACGGTAGTGGTGGAGGAGGAAGTCTCGCTGCGCTCGCCACGTACGGGCGGCATTCAATTTCGCATGGGCGGCTACAAGCCCCTCATCGATGAAGAGCCCGGCCTCAATGGCACGCCGTACGAGGACTACTTCGGCGGCGAGTCGCTGCTGACGTTCGAGGTGGAGCTCCAGCGGTACTTCTACCAAGGCGTGGGCACGGCGGGCGTGGGCTTCTCCGCTGGCTACGGCGAGAAGTACGGCACGGCGCGGCTTGCCACGGGCGCGCTCGCGGCGGAGCGCACGGCGCTGCGCCTGGTGCCCCTGGCCTTCAACGTCTTCTACAAGTTCGACTACGCCGCCTTCGAGTGGGGCATCCCGCTGGTGCCCTACGGCAAGCTGGGGCTTATCTACACGCCGTGGTGGATTACCAAGGGCGCCGGCACCGAGGTGGTGGATGGGAACCGGGGCTCGGGTGGCCGCTGGGGCTGGGGCGCGACGGGTGGCATCGCCTTCATGCTGGACGTGCTGGAGCCGCGCTTCGCGCGCGACTTCGACTCCGACCTGGGCGTCAACCACAGCTACCTCTTCGCTGAGTACACCTATGCGGATGTGGACAACTTCGGCGGGCCAGGGCTGAACCTGTCGAACCGGCGCTGGATGTTCGGACTGGCGCTGGATTACTAAGCGGCTCATGCCGCTCATTCCGCGCCGCCCTGGGTCTCTTGTCGCGCTCCTCCTGATGACGGTCGCCGTGGGCCCCTGGGCCTCCGGCTGCCGCCGCGTGGTGCGGCCGGACCTGGGGCAGGACCGGACGGTGGAAGCGGGCGTGCCGGTCGACCTCGGCTCGCAGCGCGAGGACGCCACCGCCGTCACCTGGGACTTCGGTGACGGCAGCGACGCCCAGACGGCGCCGTGGGTGTCCCACGCCTTCCCCCGGGCAGGCGCCTATACCGTGCGCGCCCTGCACGAGGGAGAAGAGGTCGGCCGCGTCGAGTTGACGGTGGTGCCTCGGCCGGTGCTGCGCGCGGTGCCCTCCAGCGCGCGCACCGTCATGTGGCTGCCCGAGCTGCGCGGCCATGTGGACCTGTTGATGGACTTCTACACGCGCCTCGTGGGGCCGGAGAACGCGCGGCGGGCCGTGGAGTCCTCTCCGCTGCTGCCCCTGCTCTTCACGGACCTGGAGGACGGCACCGGGACGGTGGTGGACCCCGACGAGGGCTTCGGCTTCTTCCTGCTCCCGGAGTTCGACGGCGTCGTGACGCTGCTGGGCATCACGGAGCCGGAGGCGGCCCTGAAGGCCGTCGCCAACGAGCTGGAGCGGGCGGGGCACGGCCCGATGCCGCAGCCGGACGGCTCCGTCACCGTGGAGCCCGCGTCCGGTGGCCCCCCGATGTTGCTCTTCGAGGACCGGGGCTACCTCTATCTCGCCGTGCCGGAGGGGCTGGAGGAGCCCGACGAAGGCGCGCCTCAGCAGGCGCAGGTGCTGGCCATTCCCGACGCGGAGGTGGCACGCCAGGCGGTGCGAAGCCTCGCGGGGCCGGGCATCTCCGAGGACGCGCTGCTGACCGAGCTGCGAGGGAAGGTGGCGAACGGCAGCGTGTATCTCTTCTCCGGGCAGCAGCCCGGTGTGACGCCTGATGAAGACGGCGCCCACCCGATTCGGGGCTTCGCCGCGTCGCTGGCGGTGAAGCCGGAGCGGTTGGACCTGGATGGGTTCCTGTCCTCGTCGACGCCGCTGTTCCAGGGCGCCCGCGCGCCCGCGTCGGCGTTGCTGAAGGACGCGGAGCTGGGGCCCATCGCCGCGGCGCAGCTCTCCGTGCCGCCCGAGGAGCTGGCTCGGCTGGCGTTCGGCGCGCCGGGCTCCGAGCGTCGTGAGCGCATGGTGGCGTCCTGGCGTCGTGAGGGACTGGACGTGGAGGCGTTGCTCGAGGCGCTGCGCGGCGACGTGGTGCTGCGCGCGTACTTCGACATCCCGGCCTTCTTCCGCAACTTCATCCGGAACAAGCGCCCCGACCTCAAGGGCTCCATCGTGGTCGAAGCGGGGCTGACGGCGTCGGAGCCCGTGCGGGCGCTCGTGCAGCAGCAGTTGGAGGACTCCGTGCTGCGCTACACGACGCAGCAGGAGGCGAATGGCACGCTCTTCCGGACGCGGCTTCGGGAGCAGCCGGTGGAGCTGCGAATCATGCCCGAGCGTGCCAGCCTGCTGGCGGGGGAGCTGCTGCAGGGGCGTCCTCGCGGAGACGTGGGCGCCGAGCTGCGGGAGCGCTTCGGCGGCGAGGCCTTCAGCTCGGGCCATGTGTCGGTGATGGTGGACCTGGGCCGGCTGCGCGCGGACCTGCGCGCGGCGGAGAAGGTGCCCGGCGTGCCGGGGCCGTTGCTCGGGGCGACGAAGGCGCTCTCGGGGGCGCTGCTGGACCGGATTACGCCGCTGGACTCGGGCTTCCTCGACTTCAGCCCGGTGGAGGGCGGTGGCCGGCTCAAGGGGCGCCTGTCCCTGCGCGCGGCGCAGGAGGCCTCGCGTTGAGCGGCATCACCGTCCTCTACTTCGCCGCGGCTCGCGAGCGCACCGGGCAGAGGCGTGAGGCCCTGGACGTGCCCGAGGGCGCCCAGGTGCGGGACGTGTTGCGGCTGTTGACCGCCCGGTACGCGGCGCTGGCGCCACTCCTGCCGCACCTTCGCGTGGCCGTGGACCAGGAGTTCGTCGGGCCGGACGCCCCGGTTCGCGATGGGGCGGAGGTGGCGCTGATTCCTCCCGTGGCGGGAGGCGCACCTGGGAAGTTCCAGGTGGTGGACCGGCCCCTGCGGCTGGAAGAGGTGGTGGAGGCCGTCAGCGGAGAGGCGTACGGCGGGCTGGTGACGTTCAGCGGCTCCGTGCGCGACCAGACGAAGGGCCGGCGCGTGTTGCGCTTGGAGTACGAGGCCTACGCGCCCATGGCGGAGAAGAAGCTGGCGGAGATTGGCGCGGAGGCCGCGGAGCGGTTTCCCGGCGTGCGCCTGTCCATCCTCCACCGCGTGGGGACGCTGGTGCCCGGCGAGCTGGCCGTCGTCATCGCCGCGGCGTCGCCGCACCGGAAGGAGGCGTTCGGTGGCTGCGAGTACGCCATCGAGCGGCTCAAGCAGGACGTCCCCATCTGGAAGAAGGAGTTCTTCGAGGATGGGGAGGTCTGGGTCGGCCTGGGGCCCTGAAGCGCCGGCTCAGCGGACGCGCAGGAAGGCGGGGACCGTGACGTCGTCACCGCCGTCGGGCTGCGTGCCGAGCTCTTCCTCCGTGAGCGGACGCAGGGGCGTGTCCAGGCCCATGGCCTTGCGGCGCGCGGCTTCCTTGTCGGCGGCCATCTTCATGGCGCGGACCTTGGACTCCTCCATGCGCTGGGGCGTGGGGCCCGCGATGAGGAAGCCCACCGGGAGGCTGAGGAAGAGCATGCTCACGATGATGAGCCAGCCGAAGTCCTTCCACTGGAGCCGGTTGACCTGCTCCTTCACGACGGAGCCCTGGATGCGCAGCGAGAGCTGGCCTTCCGAGAGGCGGAGCGTCATGCCCTCCGCGAGCTCCACCGTGGTGCGCCCGTCCTGCTGGCGCAGGTCCGTCTGCGGCACGGCGGCGAAGGCGTCGCCTTGGATGGCGCGCTCGGCCCGGGCAGCGGGCGGCAGGTGGATGCGCCAGCCCTGCGCGGTGCGCTCGGCGAGCAGGAACGGCTCTTCGGGCAGGGTGAAGCCGTAGAGCGGCAGGGGGGCCGTCTCGTCCGGGCCGGCGTGGACGTTCGAATGCTCCGGCCCGTAGCTCCACGCCTCGGACAGATTGTCGCCCCAGTACAGCTCACAGAAGATTCCACCGCCTGCCTTGGTGTTCATCGCGGGGGGAAGCATAGGGCCTTGCATGGCTCGCGGCTCCTTCATCGACCAGGAGACGTCTTCCGAAAGACGGCCGACGCCCGGTGGGTCCCTGGACAGCCGGGCGGCGGGCTGGGTTCCATCCCAGGCGGGAAAGACGGAAACCCCCGCCGCGCCGCGGGAGCAGGGCCCCGCGGCGCGGTTTGGGGACGCTTGCTAGGTGTCGCCGGGGCTTTCCGCCAGCGTGGGTTCCGTCAGGACGCTGTGACGGCTCCGGAGGCGCTGAAGCGCCGTCAACGTCACCCCTGCCATCAGGGACGCGTATCCCACCAGTGGCCACGCCGTGTCGCCGTCCAGCAGGACGATCATCAGCGTGCCGAGGACGCCGACGATGAGGCTCTGGATGCAGAAGTAGAGCGCGACCGCCGTTCCCGCCACATCACCAAAGGCCTGGAGCGCGCCATTGGCGGTGACGGACACGGAGAACACGATGCCCGCCGAGATGAGCCACATCGGCGCGACGAACGTCCAGAATGACGGTGTCGCCAGGAGCTGTCCGGCCGCCAGGAGCCCCGCGCCGAGCAGCAACAGTCCCATGCCTCGCGTGAGGCTTCCCGCCAGTCCCCAGCTCGCCACGAAGCGCTTCGCGAAGCGGGTCGTCAGAATCATCGCGAGCGCGGCGGTGGCGAAGGCCAGACTGAACCCGAGCTCGGAGAAGCCGGCCTGACCGATGAGCACCCGGGGCGCGGTGGAGAAGAACACGAAGAAGGCGCCCATGGCCGCGCTGAAGCCCAGGGTGTACGTCCAGAACGTGGCGCTGCGCAGGATGTGCCGGAGCGCGGGCCGCGGCTGGGGGCCCTGGGCCGGGCGCGACTCATGCCACCGCGGCAGGGCTTGCAGCAGCGCCGCCGTCGCCAGGATGCCGAGCGTGATGAAGATGGCTCGCCATCCCAAGTGCTGCATGAGCAGCGCCCCCGCGATGGGGCCGAGCGCGGGGACGAAGGCCAGCATGGCGCTGAACAGGCTGTAGAGGGTCGCGCTCTCGGGGCGCTCCGCATAGACATCGCGGACCGTCGCGAACGTGGCGACGAGGGCCGCGGAGGCCCCCACGGCTTGGAGGAGCCGGAGGCCGACGAACAGCGTGGCCTCCGAGGTCCCCGCGAGCAGGAAGGATGCGGCCGCGAACAGGAGGGCGCCTGTCAGCAGCACGGGGCGCCGGCCGATGCGGTCGGAGACCGGGCCGAACACCATCTGCCCGAGCCCGAGCACCGCCAGGTACAGGCTCAAGGTGAGCTGGACGATGGCGGGGGAGGTGTTGAGGATTCCGGGCATCGCCGGAACGACAGGCAGGTAGATGTCCATGGCCAGTGAGGCCAGGAGGTCGAACGGCGCCATCAGCAACAGCGCTGCTGGCACGGAGTGGTTCCACGACGGGGATTCGAAGTCAGGCACGATTGCATCCGCACAAATGAGGAACATCTGGCGGCGCTCTGCCTCTCCACGGATACGGGGATGCGCTGGAGCAGAGGGCCGCGGCAACGGTTGACGTGTCGCCGCGGCTCACTCATCTGCGAATTCGGTGCTTCCCATCTCGCTGGCTCCCATGCGGCGCGTCCGCGCTCGAAGGTCGGGGCTGGGTGTCGCAATCACGACGGGACTGGAAACGCGTCCGCCGTGACCGGACGGGACGTCGACGTCGAGATTTCCTGACAGCAGGTGCCGCGCCCGGTGCGTGGGTTCCCGGGTGTTGTCTATGTCCCCGCGTCGACTGTCCCGGTAGCGCCGGCGTCAGGGGGCGCCTTCGTGCCCGTGCCCGCATCCTGCGCCGGCGATTCTTCCAGGCCGAGCCGCGCCGGCAACGCGCGCCGAATCTCCGCGGTCGCCATCAACACCACGGCCACGGCGATTCCCAGGAACCCCACCGTCTGCGCCACCGTCTCCACGCGCGGAGGAATCCGCCGGCCGCTCGCCGCCTCGACCAGGAGCAGCACCACGCGGCCACCATCCAGCCCGGGCACGGGCAGCAACGTCAACAGCGCCAGCACCACCGACGCGGCCACCAGGGTCCGCAGCAGGGCATCCGTCCCGGACGCCATCGCATCCGCGGACTCCTGCCGCACCAGCGCTCCGGGGCTCGCCGCGTCCGCGCTCTCCAGGCCGTGCTGCATCATCCGGTTCAGCAGCGCCACGCCTTCCGCGGCGACCTTGCCGGTGTGCGTGAACGAATGGCTCAGCGCCTCGCCCGCGCTGTGCGCCTTGTAGACGTACTGCTGGCTCACCCCGATGCGGCCCGTGCCGCGCTCATCCCGCCGGGGCCGCACCACCACCGAGCGCGCATCACCGCCGCGCTCCACGTCCAGCTCCAGCGGGACGCCCGGCGCCGCGCCCACCTTCTCCACGAACTCCGACCAGCTCCGCAGCGGCTGCCCCGCGACCTTGACGATGCGGTCCCCCGGCAACAGCTGCGCCCGCGCCGCCTCCGAGCCCGGCTGTACCGTCCCCACCGTCAGCGGCACCACCACGTGCGTGCCCGACGTGTACAGCGCGAACAGGACGCCCAGCGCGAGCGCATAGTTGGCCAGCGGCCCCGCCAGGATGATGAGGATGCGCAGCAGCGGCCCGCGCGCGGCGAAGCCCGCTGCCTCGTCCGCGTCCGCGCGGTGCGGGTTCATCCCCTGCAGGTGCGCCGTGGCGCCCAGGGGCACCGCCGCCACCACGTACTGCGTCCCCCACAGCCGGAAGGACACCAGCGGGGGGCCAAAACCGAACACGAAGCGGGGCACCCGCACACCGAGCAACCGCGCGGCGACGAGGTGTCCCAATTCGTGGAGGGTCAGCAGGCCTCCCAGGGCGAGCAGGACGAGCGCGTAGTGCATCCTCCCGCGCCGCCCCTAGAGCTTCCGCCGCTGACCGGTCCGCTTGTACGTCACGTAGTCGGACAGGATGGTGTCGTGGTCGAAGCACAGGTCCTTCGGCAGGTCATCCACGCGGAAGGCGCGGGCCTCGGCCGCGTCGTCGGCGCCCTTCGGTTCACCCTCGGCCGAGCCGATGTAGACGGTGGAGATGTTGTGCTGCCGCGGATCCCTCCGGGGGTCCGAGTACGTGAAGAACTGCTCCGACAGCTTCACGTGAAGGCCCGTCTCTTCCAGGACCTCGCGCACGGCGGCGGCGTCGAGCGGCTCGCCCTCATCCACGAAGCCGCCCGGCAGCGCCCAGCCGACAGGCGGATTCGCGCGCCGGATGAGGACGAGGCGTTCACCGGGCAGCTCGATGATGCAGTCCACGGTGGGCTTGGGGTTGCGGTATTCGGGCATGACCCCCAGTCTACCCGCTGCCGTCACGCTCGCACTTCCTAGATGCGGGCCGTGGGGTATGGTGCGCGCCGTGTCGACTCCGAGACGCCATCGCCTTGTCCTCTCCGGTCTGCTCCTGGCATGCCTGGCGGGCTGCCTGCCCCGCGTCCAGGAGCCGGGTGATTACGTCTTCGAGCCCGTCGAGGTGCTCCGCGACGACTGCGGGCTGCTGGAGACCAACCGCGGCCAGCTCTACGGCACCCTGCAAATCAGCGGGCGCGTCGTCCGCCTGGACTTCGGTTTCCTGGACAGCCACCTCGTGGGCTATTTCCTGGAGGACGGTGACCACTTCTCCATCGACGGGAGCGTGGTCAAGGCCGCCGCCGAGGTGAACGGCCAGGAGTGCCTGTTGGACCAGATCAACATCCACATCGACGGCACGACGCAGTGCGAAACGCAGTTCAACGGCGTGCTGCGGGTCCGCTACGACACGCGCCGCCCCGACGAATGCGTCTGCGAGATGTGGCTGCGCTACGAGGCCGTCAAGGAATCGAAGCGCTGTGACACGGAGGGTTGAGACGCGCACCCTGGGTTCCTAGAACAGGGTGGCATTGTCCACGCTGGAGGAGCGCATGGCGGATTCGAAGCATGAGATTCACTCGGTCCTGACGGAAGCACGCGTCTTTCCGCCGCCAGAGGCGTTCGCCCGGCGCGCGCACATCCGGAGCATGGCGCAGTACCAGCAGCTCTGGGACGAAGCCGCCAAGGACCCGGACAGGTACTGGGGCGACCGCGCCCGCGAGGAGCTGTACTGGAAGGAGCCCTTCCAGACGGTGCTCGACTGGAAGCCGCCGCACGCGCGGTGGTTCGTCGAGGGCAAGACGAACCTGGCCTACAACTGCCTGGACCGGCACCTGGCCACCCGCAAGGACAAGCCCGCCATCCTCTTCGAGGGCGAGCCCGGCGACCGCCGCGCCCTCACGTACGGCGAGCTGTCCACCGAGGTGAACAAGCTTTCCAACGCGCTCAAGTCGCTGGGCGTCCGGAAGGGTGACCGGGTGGGCATCTACCTGCCCATGGTGCCCGAGGCCGCGGTGGCCATGCTGGCGTGCGCTCGCATCGGCGCGGTGCACTCGGTGGTGTTCGGAGGCTTCTCCGCGGAGGCGCTCCAGGAGCGCATGAACGACGCGGGCGCGAAGGTGCTGCTCACCGCGGACGGCGGCTGGCGCAAGGGCGCGGTGGTGCCGCTCCTGACGAACGTGGAGGCCGCGCTGCCGAACATGCCCACCATGGAGAAGGTGGTGGTGCTCCGCCGCACGGGCAGCACGCTGGCGCTGTCCGGGCCCAAGCTGGTGGCGTGGGACACGCTGGTCAGCGGGCAGTCCGCGGAATGTGAGCCGGAGTGGGTGGAGAGCGAGCACCCGCTGTTCATCCTCTATACGTCGGGCTCCACCGGAAAGCCCAAGGGCGTGCTGCACACCACGGGCGGCTACGCGGTGAACACGTCGCTCACCATGCGCTGGGTGTTCGACCTGCGCGAAGACGACGTCTACTGGTGCACCGCCGACGTGGGCTGGGTGACGGGCCACTCCTACGTCGTCTACGGGCCGCTGATGAACGGCGTCACCACCGTCCTCTACGAGGGCGCGCCCACCCAGCCGGGGCCGGACCGCTTCTGGGACATCATCGCGCGGTACAAGGCCACCATCCTCTACACCGCGCCCACCGCCATCCGCGCCTTCATGCGCCTGGGCGAGGAGCCGGTGCGCAAGCATGACTTGTCCTCGCTGCGGCTGCTGGGCAGCGTGGGCGAGCCCATCAACCCCGAGGCGTGGATGTGGTACCGCGACGTCATCGGCGGGGGCCGCTGCCCCGTGGTGGACACGTGGTGGCAGACGGAGACGGGCGGCATCATGGTGTCGCCGCTCCCGGGCGCCACGCCGACGAAGCCCGGCTCGGCCACGCTGCCGCTGCCCGGCATCCACGCGGAGATTCTGGACCGCGAGGGCAACAAGGTGCCGCGAGGGCAGGGCGGGCTGCTCTTCATCACGCGCCCCTGGCCCTCCATGCTCCGCACCGTGTACGGCGACCCGGACCGCTACGTGCGCACGTACTTCAACGAGCTGCCCGGCATGTACTTCACCGGTGACGGCGCCCGCACGGACGCGGACGGCTACCTCTGGTTGATGGGCCGCGTGGATGACGTGGTCAACGTCGCCGGCCACCGCCTGGGCACCGCCGAGGTGGAGAGCGCGCTGGTGGCGCATGCCACCGTCGCCGAGGCCGCCGTGGTGGGCCGTCCGGATGACTTGAAGGGCACCGCGCTGGTGGCCTTCGTCACCCTGAAGCAGGGCAACACGCCGTCCGACGCGCTGAAGAAGACGCTGGCCGCCCACGTCGGCCGCGAGATTGGCGCCATCGCCCGGCCGGATGAAATCCGCTTCGCGGAGGCGCTGCCGAAGACGCGCTCGGGGAAGATCATGCGCCGGCTGCTGCGTGACGTGGCCGCGGGCAAGCAGGCCTCCGGGGACACCACCACCCTGGAAGACCTCAACGTCCTGGCTGCGCTGCGGCAGAACGACGACTGACGGACACTCGCTCGCACTTCAGGGCAGGGGGCGTCAGATGCACCCTCTGCCCTGGGGTGAAAAAGCAGGATTCGTCGTTTATCCGCCTGGAAAAGCGTGACTGTCTGGGCGCCGTGCGCCTGTTTCAGCCTACGCAGCACATCCGGTTGAATCGGAACAAACGAATACAGCGGAGCCGTCAAGGTAGGCCGGTTGACACTGGAAAGATGCAGAGGCATTAAATGCGCAGCTCGCCCCCCTCCCCGAGCGCCGCGCCTCTCGTTGACAGCGCGACCTTCCCCCCTGGACGTGCTTCATGGATTTCCGAGCTCAACTCGACTCGCCGCTCTTCACCCACTTCATCTCTCATTACTCGCAGCCGACGGGACCTGACCTGCTGGGTCGGACGGAGCCCTTCTTCGAGTGGCAGGAGTCGCGGCGGCAGGCGGGGCTGTGGCCGTTCTCGCGGAGCCTGGAGGCGGCGCCGAAGGCGGAGTGTGGTGTCCGCAGCGAGACGGGGGCGGCGCGCCAGGGGCTGAACTTCGGTTCGCAGGACTACCTGTCGCTGTCCACGCACCCGGCGGTGGTGGAGGCCGCTCAGCGGGCCATCCAGGACTACGGATTGCACAGCGGGGGCTCGGCGATGTTGGGGGGCAACACGACGCCGTCGCTGATGCTGGAGAAGGCGCTCGCGGAGCACCTGCAGACGCCGCACGTCGCGCTGTTCTCCACCGGCTGGGGCGCGGGCTTCGGCGTCATCGCCGGGCTGGTGCGTCCGGATGACCACGTGGTGCTCGACGCGCTGTCGCACGCGTGCCTCCAACAGGGCGCCGCCGCCGCGACGACGAACGTGAGCCGCGTGCCGCACCTCAACAACCGCGCCATGCGGCGCAAGCTCCAGGAGATTCGCGCCCGCGACACGCAGAACGCGGTGCTCGTCGTCACCGAGGGCCTGTTCTCCATGGACTCGGACGTGCCGCGGCTGGAGGAGCTCCAGTCCATCTGCCGTGAGTACGGCGCGGCGCTGCTGGTGGACGTGGCGCATGACCTGGGCGCGATGGGCCCCCGGGGCACGGGCAGCCTGGGCGTGCAGGGCCTGCTGGGGAAGGTGGACCTGGTGGTGGGCGCCTTCTCCAAGACGCTCGCGAGCAACGGCGGCTTCGTGGCCACGCGCTCGCCGGCGGTGCGCCAGTTCATCCGCATCATGGGCGGGCCCCACATCTTCTCCAACGCGCTGCTGCCCATGCAGGCGGCGGTGGTGCTGGAGTCGCTGCGCATCGTCCGCTCGGAAGAGGGTGACGCGCTGCGCGCGAAGGCGCGGGAGAACATCCTGGCGCTGCGCGGGGCCTTCCAGGCGCGGGGCATGACGTGCCTGGGCGAGCCCTCCAACGTCGTCCCCGTGCAGGTGGGCGACGCGAAGGTGGCGCGGCTGGCCGCGAAGAAGGTGTTCGACCGCGACATCTTCGCCAACCTGGTGGAGTACCCGGCCGTTCGCGTGCGCGAGACGCGCTTCCGCATGCAGGTGATGGCGTCCCACACGCTGGAGCAGGTCCAGCGGGCCGCCGACGGGGTGTGCGACGCCATTGACGAGGCCCGCGCCGAGCTGGAGGTCCGTCCGGCCGCGACGCGCGCGTCCCGCCGCGACGAGCGCCCGCAGGTGGAGCTGTAGCCACCGCGAGCGCCCGCGGGGCGTGGGCGCTCAGGTGTCGTCGAGGCTGGTGGCGCGCAGGTGGGTGACGTCGCCCCACGTCACCAGCCGCCACGCGCCTTCGTGATAGTCGAACTGATTCCACCCGGCGTTGAGCACGGAGAAGGTGCGCGGCGCCGCGTGCGGAATCCCCAGGCTGTGGCGGAACAGGAGGCTGAGCACGCCTCCGTGCGTCACCACGACCAGCCGCTCACCCCGGTGGCGCGCGCCCAGCTCCTCCAGGCACTCCACCGCGTGGCGCAGCCGCTGGGACGTGCTCTCCCCGCCGGGGACGACGTAGTCCGGCGCGCCTCCGGCGTACGCGGCGAAGACGTCCGGGTGCCGCTGGCGTGCCTCGTCCCGGGTGAGGCCTTCCAGGATGCCCAGGCCTCGCTCGCGCAGGCGCGCGTCGGCCTGCACGGTGTGGCCCGTGCGCGTGGCGATGCGCCGCGCCGTCTCCTGGGCCCGTCCCAGGTCGCTGCAATAGAGCGCGGAGAAGCGGACGGGGGCCAGGCGCGCGGCCAGGGCGTCCGCCTGACGCAGGCCCACCTGGCTCAGGGTGCTGTCCTGATGTCCCTGGAGGCGCCCCAGGGAGTTCCACTCCGTCTCTCCATGGCGGAGCAGGATGAACTCGGTCGTCATGGACTCAGCGCGTCCGCTCCAGGTGGGTGATGCCTTCTTCCAACAGCGCGGCGACGCCCCGCCTCACCACGTGCACCACCTTGTGGCTGTAGGCCGGCCCACCGTGCGTGTAGTGGCCGCTGACCTTGTGGTGCAGCTCCGTGGCGCCCCACACCAGCACCAGGTCCGCCCAGTCCAGGTCGCTGCGGGCGCGGTCCGCCGTGCGGCGCTCCGTGCCGTCCACCATCCGCAAGTCAATCAGGTGGCCCAGCTTCTCCTCCAGCTCCTCGCGCACGGCCGGCGAGCCGCCCACCACCACCACGCGGCGCACGCCGTAGCGCTGGCAGGTCTCCACGAAGGCCACCTCCGCGCGGCGGTTGGCCGAGCCGCCGCAGCGCTCACAGTGCAGCCGCGGCTCGACGCGAATCGGCTCGCGCCCGCTGGCCTGCGCCACCTTGAGGCACGCGCCCTCCGCGCACACCGGGAAGAAGCGCCCCGTCAGCAGCTCCGCCGCCTTGAGCAGCTTGGGCTCGCTCATGCGCTGGCGGCCGGGGCGGGTGAGGCCCACTTCCTCCAGCACCGCGCGGGTGCGGGCGCGGGCCTCGGGCAGGGTGAGGCCTCGCGTGGCCATCCACTCGTCGATGTCCCGGTCGGCGCTCATGACTTCACCACCGTTGGGGAGGGCGCCACGGGGAACAGCTCCGCTTGGAGGGCGGAAGGTGGCGAGCCGGTCGGCAGGCCCAGGGCCTCACGCACCGGCGCGAAGCTGCGCCGGTGGATGGGCAGCACGCCCTTCTCACGCAGCACCTGCAGGTGCTGCGGTGTGGGGTAGCCCTTGTGCGCGGCGAGCCCGTAGCCCGGGTACTGGGCATCCAGCTCCGCCATCCAGCGGTCGCGCGTCGTCTTCGCCAGGATGGAGGCCGCGGCGATGCTCAGCGACAGGGCGTCCCCCTTGATGATGCCCCGCTGCGGCACCGAGCACTCCGGCACCGTGCGCGCATCCACCAGCAGGTGGTCCGGCTTCACCGCCAGCCCCTCCACCGCGCGGCGCATGGCCAGCAGGCCCGCGTGGTAGATGTTGATGCGGTCGATCTCCTCCACCTCCGCGCGGCCCACGGCCCACGCCACCGCGTCGCGCTTGATGGCCTCGGCCAGTGACTCGCGCTTCTCCGCGTCGAGAATCTTCTTCGAGTCATCCAGCCCCTTGAGCCGGAAGCCCTTGGGCAGCACCGCCGCGGCGGCGACCACGGGCCCCGCGAGCGGTGCCATGCCCGCCTCGTCCACGCCGGCGATGTGCGTGTGGCCCTGCTCCCACAGCTCCGTCTCGAAGCGGAGCAGCTTGCGCAGGCGCTGGCCCTCCGCGCGGTTCTTCTCCTGGCGCGAACGGATGCGCCGGGCGAGCGCCTGCGCTCCCGCGCGCGGGTCCGCGTCCAACGCCTCCAGCAAGCCGGCGGGGACGGGGTTGGCCTGGGTGACGAAGCGCGTGGTCAGCTCGGACAGCGCGCACTGAAGCAACTGTTCCACGGTGTCTGCGGACATGATGAGCGCCCGGACCTACCTGGAACGTGTGCTGACAGGACCCCATGCGCAGGGAACGCGCTCATGGCGGCAACACAGCCCCGCGGCCCCGTGCACGGAGGAAGCCGACTGGAGGGCCCCCCTGGAAGCAGGGTGGGCCAGACGCGGGGAAGGCTGACGGGCGTCACGCATGTCACCAGCCGTACTCCATGGGGTGGGTGGAGCACAACCACCCTCGCGTTCATTCAGATGAAACCGTGAAGCCGAGGTTGTTTCAGCGTCGCGCGGGGCGGGTCCTACGGATTGAGCTGGAGTTGGAGGGTGGCCGGCTCTGGCTGGCAGTTGCAGGCGTCACACACCCACTCCACCTGCTGGGCCCCGGACACCTTGGCGCCCGCGGTGGCCACCACGCGCACCGCGCTGGGCGCGAGCGATTCGTTGATGGCGGTGCTGACGCCCTGGTCGTCCGTCACGCCGGTGATGCTCACGTTGGAGCTCACATTGGTGCCGGTGACTGTCGCCCCGCGCACGCGCGCGCCCTCCGCGGACAGCACCTCCACCTTGAGCGACACCAGCTCCGCCTGGCAGTCGTCCACCGCGCGCTCCATGCGAGGCGCCTGGTCACATGCCGTGAGGAGACCGAACCCAATGAGCCATGAAAACGAGCGTGCGCGAACCATGCCGTGAAGGGTGATGCTGGCGTGCGGGCGCGGCAACGTCTGTATCAGTCGGAAGTCGGAGCCACGCGTTCACTCGCGAAGCGTGCCGCTGCCGTGTCTGGGTAACGGTGGAGCACGTAGCGGTAGACTTCTTCCGCGCGTGGCGCGTCGTGCATCCGTTCGCCCAACACACGCGCCAGAAGTACCAACGCACGGGGCGCGGTGGGCGCATCGGGCGCCGTGTCCGCCGCGGATTCCAACGCCGCTACCGCCAGTGGGAAATTTCCTTCCACGGCCGCGGCCTGTCCGACGAACAGGTGGTGCTCTGGGGACACACGCAGCCGCGGTTGCTGCCGCACGGTGGCGTACAGCGACATCACGCGTGGAACATCGCGGGCGTTCACCGCCGCCGCCAGGGCCTCCAGGGTGTCGTCGCTGGAGGTTCCCGTCGCGGGGGCGGTGGCCGCCGCTCCGGAGAAGGGGAGGGGCCCGGCTTCCCGCAGGGGCGGCGCCATGCGGCTCGGTTGCGCGTCGCCCAGCACGGGGCCCAGGTAGTCTTGCTCCAGGCCATACCCCAGCGCATCGCCCCGCGTGTACAGCAGCAGCCCCACCACGTGCGCGGCGGTGAAGGGGATGACCAGCGTGACGGCTTCGGCCAGCACGCGTGAGATGATGAAGAGGTCCAGCACGCGCAGCAGCAGCGCCACCCCGTGCGTCATGAGGTGGAGGACGCCCAGGCCCATCAGCGTTCCCGCGACCAGCGTGTAGTCCCGTCCCAGGCGGCGGACGATGCGAAGGGTTCCGGGCACGTCGAACAGGGTCAGCAGTGGCTGGCGCGCGGCGGTGATGAGGAGCGCCGCGGGCAGCCAGAGGACGCCGAGCAGCAGCAGGCCCACCAGCACCGGATCCACCGTCAGCAGTCCGGGGGTGTCCAGGCTCCGAATCCACGCGCCGAGCGCCGAGCGCCCCTCTTGGAGGAGCGGGCGCAGCACCGTGACGTAGAGGAACGCGGGCATCCAGACGACGGCGAAGGTCACCACGCCGCGGAGGCCGGGGAGGACCGCGTCATGGAAGTAGTCGCGGTAGTCGGGCGAGCGCAGCGCCGTCTCGCCGCGGGCCGAGTCCCGCGCCAGCGTGAAGAAGGTGCCCCAGAAGACGCCTCCGTAGAGCGTCAGCGGGATGATGGCCGAGAAGGAGATGGCCAGCTCCACCAGCCACCGGAGCGTCGCCAGGAAGACGCTGACCGCCACCAGGACCTGCACGCCGGACGGGGTGAAGACGTAGCGCCACGCGCCCTTGAGCCGCTGCGCCACGGACACCCGGCTGCGGGAGGTGAGCAGGGTCTGCGCCACGTCGCCGCAGCGCTCGCATGCCACCAGCTCCACCGTCTGTGCCCGCCGGCCCACCACGCAGTCGGGGCAGAGCGCTTCGTCGCACCGCTCGCAGCGCCATCCGGCCACGGCGGTCCGATGCCGCTGGCAGCGGGGCAGGGGCGCATCCGGTGGAATGATGTTGGGCGATGAGGGGCTCATGGCCCCCAAGCCTACGACTGCCCCGGGGACTCTTCCCAGGGGACTCCGAGCCACGCCTGATAGGCGGCCTTCTGGGCGTCGGTGGGGCGCTCCACGCGGGACAGCCACGCCGCCTCCGCGGGCTTCGTTCCCAGCACCACCGGGATTTCCACCAGCCGGTCGCGGCGGAACACCGTGAGCCGCACCGTCTCGCCGGGCCGCCGCTCCTCGCAGCGCGGCAGCAGGCTGGCGCCGTCCACCTTCCAGCCATCCAGCGCGACCAGGTCGTCCTCCACGTAGAGCCCCGCGTCCTGTGCGGGCGAGCCATCCATCACCACGGCGATGGTGCCACTGCCCCGCGTGGTGACGCCCAGCCAGCCCCTGGGCTTGCCTTCCCCCGTCCGGCCTCGCGGCGGAGGCGTGCCGCCCTTGTCGCTGGCGGCCTCGCGCGGACGGAAGTTCAGCGCCAGGCCCACGTGGGAGAAGACGGAGTAGTCCAGCGGCTGCGTGGTGCGCAGGGCCCGGTCGAAGAAAGGCTTCAGGTCCACGCCGGCCACCTCACTGGCCGCGGCCTCGACGCCGTCCTCGGGGACGCCGGAGCCGTCGCCGTGGCGCTGCCACAAGAGGCGCGCGACGTCATCCAGGCTCCGGGCGTCATGCGTGGCGCGGCGGAGCTCCAGGTCGAGCAGCGCGGAGACGACCTCGCCCTTGAGGTAATAGGAGATGGCGCTGTTGGGCGAGTTCTCGTCCGGGCGGTAGTGCTTCACCCAGCTCACCAGCGACGCCTCCGTCAGCGTCTGCACGCGGCGCCCCGGCGTGGCATGCAGCGCGGTGAGTGTCTCACCCAGGCGCGTGAGGTAGCGCTGCGCGGACATCAGCCCGGCGCGCCGCACGAAGAGGTTGTCGTAGTACGCCGTGGCGCCCTCGAAGGCCCACAGCAGGGACGTGTAGTTCTCCTTCGCGTAGTCGAAGGGCACCAGCGCGCGCGGCTTCACCCGCTTGATGAACCACAGGTGGAAGTACTCGTGCGCCACCAGGGTGAGCAGGTCCTCCCAGCCGCGATGGGTGGAGAGGCCGACGCGAGGAAACAGCAGCGCGGTGCTGGCCTTGTGCTCCAGGCCGCCTCGGCCCCGGTCCGTCAGGTACAGCAGGATGAGGTAGCGCGGCATGGGCAGGCCGCCGAACATGCGGGCCTGGTGCTCGCAGATGCGCTTCAGGTCCGCGCACAGCCGCTCCGGGTCCTGCACCGTGTCGCCCCACACTACGACTTCGTGTGGCACGCCCTCCACGCTGAAGGTGAGCGGCGTGTGGGGACCGACCTCGAAGGGGCTGTCCACCAGCTCGTCGTAGTCCTGGGCGACGAAGGTGTTGGCGCGCTGGCCCAGCGCGCAGAAGGTCCGCCAGCCCGCGGGCGCGTCCACCGTGACGTGGTGCTCCAACCCGCGCGTGGCCTCCGTGTAGAGGAACGTGGCGGCGCCGTTGAAGTAGGCGTGCGAGCCGTCCAGGTGGTTGGTGCGCACCGTCAGCTCGTTGGCGTAGAGGCGGTAGCGCAGCGTGACGGCCACGCCCTTCGCCTCCACCCGCCAGGTGCGTTTGTCCGCGCGCCGCACCGGCAGGAGCGTGCCGTCCGGCGCATGGGCCGTCACGTCCTGCACCTGCCGCGCGAACTCCCGCACCATGTAGCTGCCGGGCGTCCACACCGGCAGCACGGCGTCCAGCTCGCTGGCGCCTCCTGGGAAGGAGGCCTCCACCTCCAGCAGGTGCGTGTGCGGCCGGGGCATGGAGACGCGGTAGCGGACGGCAGGGTGCATGAGCAGGGTCTCTCTCCCCCGGCCGCAGGTTACTTCGCGCGGACGAGGACGGCGCCGAAGAATCCGTCAGTCCCGTGGGTGTGGGGCGCCAGCCGGAGGAAGGGGCCGGGGCCGACCTTCTCGGCCAGCTCCGCGCCCAGCAGCTCCCCTACCGGCTTCACCGTGAAATCCGGGTGCTTGGCGAGGAAGTCCTCCACCACGTCCTCGTTCTCCTCCCGCAGCACGCTGCACGTGCCGTAGATGAGCCGGCCGCCGGGCTTCACCAGGGTGGCGAAGCGCGCCAGCAGGGCCTTCTGCCGGCCCACGTGCATCTCCAAATCCTCGGGCGTGAGGCGGTAGCGCGCGTCCGGCTTGCGGCGCAAGGTGCCAGTGCCGCTGCACGGCGCGTCCACCAGCACCCGGTCCGCCTTTCCCTTGAGAGGTGCCAGCGCGCCTTCGGCCTCTGGGCCCTCATGGGGGATGAGCTGGGCGCGCACGTTGTGCACCCCCGCGCGGCGCGCGCGCTTCTTCAGGTCCTCCATGCGGCGCTCATCGATGTCCAGCGCGTGCAAGTCACCCCGGTTCTTCATCTGCGCGGCGAGCTGCAGCGTCTTGCCGCCGGCGCCCGCGCACGCATCCACCACGCGCGTGGGCGGCGCGTCCACCAGCATGCCGAGCAGCTGGCTGCCTTCGTCCTGCAGCTCCAGCAGCCCGTCGCGGAAGCTCTCCAGCGAGAAGGCGTTGATGCGCGTCTCCAGCACCAGGCCCATGGGCGACAGCGGCGTGGGCTTGACGTCCACCGTCTCGGCCTTCAGCCGCTGCGCCAGCGCGTCGCGGTCCCCCTTGAGGAGGTTGGCGCGGGCGACCAGCGGAGCGCGCTCGTTCATCGCCTCCGCGGCGCGCGCGGCATCCCGGCCGAACGTCTGGAGGAAGCGCTCGGCGAGGAAGTCCGGCAGCGACGCGGCGATGGGGAAG
>NZ_JAAIYB010000999.1 GCF_010894475.1 Myxococcus vastator | reverse complement strand
CCGACTCGGGACCGCCGTGACGAACTCCGAGCTGAAGGCGCTCAACATCACGCCCGCCGAATTTCATGGTGAGTGGAACTACGTCGTCAGGCCGCAACCGATCACGTAATTGAAGCTCAAGCCCTTAGTCTTCTTTGTCTGTTATGTCTGTTCTCGGTGAGGCGCTTGTCGGGCTGCCCGAAGCCGCCGCCTCGCCAGGAGAACGTCCCCCATGATTCGACGCCTCACCCTAGTCCTTCGACCGCAGCATGTCGCGGCGTGAGTAGTGGAACGTCGCGCGTGCCTTGCGCGAGGTGAAGCGCCAGGTGAAGCGCAGGTGCTGGCGGTTGACGTCGCGCCGCCAGGCAGCCGTCTCG
>NZ_JAAIYB010000998.1 GCF_010894475.1 Myxococcus vastator | reverse complement strand
GTCATGGTGGGCGGCATCATCACCGGCAAGCCGCCCGTGAACCTGTCGCAGGCCACCCCGATCGCGCGCCTGACGAGCGAGTACAACGTGTTCGTGCTGCCCGCCAACTCGCCGTTCAAGTCGATGGCCGAGGTGATCGCCCAGCTCAAGAAGGACCCGGGCAGCGTGAAGTGGGGCGGCGGCTCGCGCGGCTCCACCGAGCACATCGCGGCCGCGATGATCGCGCGCGAAGTGGGCGTGGACCCGGCCAAGATCAACTACGTGGCGTTCCGTGGGGGCGGCGAGGCGATCGCGGCCATCCTGGGCGGCAACGTGACCATCGGCGGCGGCGGCTACAGCGAGATGGCCGAATACATCAACACCAAGAAGATGGTGCCGGT
>NZ_JAAIYB010000997.1 GCF_010894475.1 Myxococcus vastator | reverse complement strand
GCTGGCAAGGATTCAATCCAACGCGAAAGTAGTCCGACCCCGTCGAATCCAACAGCGCTAACAATTGGCCCCTGATATTCGATGAGTTCAACCAGATCAATCAAACCATCTCGCTCGCTAACGCCCTTCTTCGCCTCCAGCATCGATAACAGCGCCGATGTGTCAAAGCCAATCTCCTTCTCATCCACAACCAGTTCAACGCTGTCCAGGTACGGCTTAAGCCGCGTCTGCGTCACTAGCGCCGCATACACACTCTCCCGTAGCACCTGGTACGACTGCGCTAACAAATCAACTACCTGCGGTGGCATCACGATATCGTGGCTTGCATTTATTCCCAAGGAGGGATTATCCATGCGCAAGAACATGTCTACAACCAAATCCC
>NZ_JAAIYB010000996.1 GCF_010894475.1 Myxococcus vastator | reverse complement strand
GCTGACCATCGACCACCACGTCTTGGAATTCGTGCGTGAGTTTGGCCTGATCATCTTCGTCTACACGCTCGGCCTGCAGATCGGTCCGGGTTTCTTCGGTTCGCTGCGCTCGCGCGGGCTGATGTTGAACGGTTTTGCCGCCGCCATCGTGCTGCTCGGCGCCGCGCTGGCCGTGGGCTGGATCGCCACCGGCCGGGTGGAGCTGCCGGCGGGCGTCGGCCTGCTCTCCGGCGCGACCACCAACACCCCGAGTCTCGCGGCGGCCCAGCAGGCGTTGAAGCAGATCGGCGCCCCCGACGGAGCGTCGGCGGTCCAGGGCCTCGCCTACGCGCTGGCCTACCCGTTCGGCATCCTCGGCATCATTCTCACCATGCTGCTGGTG
>NZ_JAAIYB010000995.1 GCF_010894475.1 Myxococcus vastator | reverse complement strand
GACAGGGCTGGCCCATGGCCGTCGCCAGCCCACCAAAGCCCAGGCTGAAGTCCCGGTGGAAGAGTTGCGCCTCCACCCGCCCGTCCACGTCCACCCGGCCCCAGGAGAAGGCCTCCACGCCCAGAGAGAGGAAGAAGTGTCGCTGGCGCATGCCGCTCAAACGCACCGCGTCCCAACTGAGAATCACCTCACCATAGGCCGAGTACCCTTCCGGGAAGGACGCCTCCGCCAGCGGCATGGAGGCCGGGCCCGCCACCTGGAAGCGCGCCAACTCGTAGTCCGGGCCGAAGGCGCCCTGGCGAAAGCCTCCTCGCTGGAGGCGCCCCTCCAGCCGGGCTCGCAAGTCCACCGTCGGGGTCAGCGCATCCACGCCCACGCCTGTCTCTTA
>NZ_JAAIYB010000994.1 GCF_010894475.1 Myxococcus vastator | reverse complement strand
CCCATGAATGCCCCGCTGCTCGCAGCCCTGCTGTCCCACTCCAGCCTCCTGCTGGCCCAGGCGGGCCCCGGCACCGACGCGGGCGTGGAGCCACCCGCGGCGCGCGCGCCCGCCCTCTCCCCGGAGACACCCGAGCCGCCGAAGTTCCCCGTGTCCGACCCGCTGCTGGAGCCCATCCCCCCGGCCGCCATGCAGGTGGCGACCTGGGCCGAGGCGCTGCACCTGCTGCGTCAACGCTCCACCACCCTGTACACCGCGCTGGCCCAGGTGGAGGCCGCGGCGGGCGTGCAGCGCATCGCCCTGGCCGCGCTGCTGCCCACGCTCACCGGCACCGTCTCCGTCCAGTACAACGTGCTCAATCCCGACGCGACACCGCTGCTGGGCGGTGG
>NZ_JAAIYB010000993.1 GCF_010894475.1 Myxococcus vastator | reverse complement strand
ATTCCCTACTGCCTTGGTTGGATGAACTACTGGTCTGCCGCTGCCGCACAGGCCATCGGGTTCCCAGACCCCGCCCGCGACGCCGACCTGCTCTCACGAGCGCGGCGCACTGCATCGGGTTGGGTCGTGCACCTCACCGACGCGCCGCTCGACCTGGACAACCCCGCCCACCTGGACGCGCTGAAGCGGGCCTATGAGCGCTTCCCGGAGATCGGCGGACGTGCAGCGCCTTGACGCGATTCGGGGGCTTGGGAGGCCGCGCCGGCGGTAGGAAAGAGCCCCACTGCGCGTGCGTTGGTGATGGTAGCGTGCCCATTCGGGAGGTCACGTACCATTGTTCCAACCTTTGAGATTGGCTCTTCCTCTGGCGCTGGCACTCGCGTGGGGAGC
>NZ_JAAIYB010000992.1 GCF_010894475.1 Myxococcus vastator | reverse complement strand
GTACGGCGAGACGGGGGAGGTGGTGGGGGCCACGGTGATTCTCCAGGACGTGACGCGGCTGCGACGCTTCGACGAGCTGAAGAACGACCTGGTGGCCACGGTGGCGCACGAGTTCCGCACGCCGCTCACGTCCCTGCGCATGGCGCTGCACCTAGTGACGGAGGGGGTGGTGGGGCCGGTGACGGAGAAGCAGGCGGACCTGCTGTTCGCGGCGCGCGAGGACTGCGAGCGGCTGCAGGGCATCGTGGATGACCTGCTGGACCTGTCGCGCATCCAGGCGGGGCAGCTTCAGTTGGAGCTTCGCCGGGTGCCGGCGGAGGTGTTGGTGGACGCGGCGATGGAGGCGCAGCGCGCGGCGGCGGAGGAGCGCGGGGTGCGGCTGTCGGGGCAGGTG
>NZ_JAAIYB010000991.1 GCF_010894475.1 Myxococcus vastator | reverse complement strand
CGCGTCACCAAGTCCCCCACCACCGACGCCACCAGCGCGGGCAGCAGCGCCTCGTAGCCCATGCGCCCCACCACGACGACCTCCAGCCCGAACACCGCCCCTGCCACCGGCGTGCCAAACACCGAACCGAAGCCTCCCGCGATGCCCGCGGCCAGCAGCTCGCGGCGCGTGTCCGGCCCCACCCGGAAGCGCCGCGCCACCAGGTCCGCCAGGCTGCCACCCATCTGCACCGCCGTGCCCTCGCGGCCCGCGCTGCCGCCGAACAGGTGCGTCAGCACCGTCCCCACCAGCACCATGGGCGCCATGCGCACCGGCACCTGCGCGTCGCTCGCGTGCACCGTGTCCAGCACCAGGTTGTTCCCCCCACGAATCGGCCCGCCCCACTTCGCGTACAC
>NZ_JAAIYB010000990.1 GCF_010894475.1 Myxococcus vastator | reverse complement strand
CCGAAGAACAGGCCTTCCGCGAAGAGATTCGCGCGTGGGTCCGCGAACACCTGCCGGCCGAGACCGCGCACAAGGTGCACAACGCCCTGCGCCTGACGCGCGACGACCTGCAGGGCTGGGCGAAGATCCTCGGCAAGAAGGGCTGGCTGGGCTTCGGCTGGCCCAAGCAGTTCGGCGGCCCCGGCTGGACCGCCGTGCAGAAGCACCTGTTCGAGGAGGAGTGCGCGCTGGCCGGCGCGCCGCGCATCGTGCCGTTCGGCCCGGTGATGGTGGCGCCGGTCATCATGGCCTTCGGCTCGCCCGAACAGCAGCAGCGCTTCCTGCCGGGCATCGCGAGCGGCGAGGTCTGGTGGAGCCAGGGCTACAGCGAGCCCGGCTCGGGCTCCGACCTGGCC
>NZ_JAAIYB010000098.1 GCF_010894475.1 Myxococcus vastator | reverse complement strand
GTGCCGTCCCTGCCCGGACGGGCGGTGCGGCGAAGCTTGCGCGGCCCGGAGGGGTTCTGTTAAGGACCCCCCGCCCCAAGGGATGGGGTCGGGGGGACGTCCACCCCAGGCAGTACCCACTACTCACACGTTCGTGCCGGTCGCCGGTGCCTCTGTGGGTGAGCGCCTCTCCTCGGAGAGGGACTCCCCCGTGGTCGTTTCGGCCGGAAGGTTTCTCGAACGTGGCGGAACAACCGGAGAGACACATGGAAACGCAGGACACGCAGACGCAGCAGCAGGCGATGGCCGCCGCCGGTGGCATCACGATGAGGCAGCTCCTGGAGGCCGGTGTTCACTTCGGCCACCAGACGAAGCGCTGGAACCCGAAGATGAAGCCGTTCATCTTCGGCGCCCGCAACGGCATCTACATCATCGACCTGCAGAAGACGGTCGTGATGGCCCGCTCGGCGTTCCGCTTCGTGGCGGACATCACCGCGCGCGGTGGCTCGGTGCTCTTCGTCGGCACCAAGAAGCAGGCGCAGGACGTGGTCCGCGAGGAGGCCGCGCGCGCCGGTCAGTACTTCGTCACCAGCCGCTGGCTGGGTGGCACGCTGACCAACTTCAAGACCATCAAGCAGGGCATCGACCGCCTGAAGACGCTGGAGAAGATGTCCGAGGACGGCACCTTCGAGCGCCTGCCCAAGAAGGAAGTCGCCCTGCTCGAGCGTGAGCGCGAGAAGCTGGAGAAGAACCTGGGCGGCGTGAAGGAGATGTCGAAGCTGCCCCGCTGCGTCTTCGTCATCGACCCGAAGAAGGAGCACATCGCCATCCACGAGGCGAGCCGCCTGGGCATCCCGGTCATCGGCCTGGTGGACACCAACTGCGATCCGGACGGCATCGACTTCGTCATCCCGGGCAACGACGACGCCATCCGCTCCATCAAGCTCTTCACCTCCAAGATCGCCGAGTCCTGCATCGAGGGCGCCGCGCGTTACCGCGCCTCGGGCGCCGCCGAGCGCGACGAGCAGGAGGAGCGCGAGGGCCATGACCGGGGTGACCGCCGCGATGACCGCCGTGGCCCGCGCCGGGGTGACCGCCGCGATGACCGTCGTGACCACCGGGGTGGTGACCGTGGCGGCGACCGCCGTGGCCCCCTCGTTGAGATGAGGACCGCAGCCCCTGTCGCCGCGGCCCCCGAGGTCGCTGCCCCCGAGGCCGCTGCTCCCGAGGCCGCTGCTCCCGCGAGCGAGCCGGCGGCCGAGTAGCCGTCCCTTTCTCACGTCAGTGCCGAAGCGGCCGGGTGGCGCCTGTTCGGGCCAGCTCCCCGGCCGCCTCTGTTTCCCTGGTGCCGCAGTATCCCCTTGAACTTGCAATGCTTCGCCCGGCGCGGTGCGCCCTGGAGTGGCGGAGGCAGGAGACGACGATGGCCGAAGTTAGCGCCCAGATGGTGAAGGAGCTCCGCGAGCGGACCAACGCGGGCATGATGGACTGCAAGAAGGCGCTCGCCGAGTCCGGTGGCGACTTCGCCAAGGCCGAGGAGTGGCTGCGCAAGAAGGGCATCGCCAAGGCCGCTGGCAAGGAAGGCCGCGTTGCCGCCGAGGGCGTCATCGGCACCTACGTTCACGGTGGCCGCATCGGCGTCATCGTCGAGGTGAACTGCGAGACGGACTTCGTCGCTCGCAACCCCGACTTCCAGGAGCTGGTGAAGGACGTGGCCATGCAGGTCGCCGCGGCCAGCCCCAAGTTCGTCCGTCGTGAAGAGGTCCCCACGGACAACCTGGACAAGGAGAAGGAGATCCAGCGCGACATCCTCAAGCAGCAGGGCAAGCCTGAGGCGATGCTGGAGAAGATCCTCGTCGGGAAGATGGAGAAGTACTACGAGGGCGTGTGCCTCGTGGACCAGCTCTGGGTGAAGGACGACAAGAAGAAGGTCGGCGAGATGATCTCCGAGCGCGCCGCGAAGATTGGCGAGAAGGTCTCCGTGCGCCGCTTCGTCCGCTACGAGGTGGGTGAGGGCATCGAGAAGAAGAAGGACGACCTCGCCGCCGAAGTCGCCAAGACGCTGGGCCAGGCGTAAGGCCTCCGCGGTCCCCATGGGGCCGCGAGCCTGGACGCAGGGCTGACAAGGGCCGCGCGCACCGGAACCACCCCCCACGGGGCGTCCGGGCGACGCGGCCCTCGCTTTTGCGGGTCTGATTGGCCCCTCCCCGTGCGACCGCCAGCGGACGATGTCGGGCGGGCCCACCGACTCCAGCGTTGATCCCTCGCGGAGCGGGGGATAGAAGCGGTGGCGCATGTCCTCCGACACGAAGAAGCCGCTCCCGTATAAGCGCATTCTCCTCAAGCTCTCGGGCGAGGCCCTGATGGGGGAGGGGAAGTACGGCATCCATCCGCCCACGCTGATGGGCATCGCCGAGGAAGTCATCGAGGTGGCGCAGGCCGGCGTGGAGGTCGCCCTGGTGATTGGCGGCGGCAACATCTTCCGCGGCGTCGCGGGCGCCACGGAGGGCATGGACCGCGCCAGCGCCGACTACATGGGCATGCTGGCCACCTGCATCAACTCCATGGCCATGCAGGACGCGCTGGAGAAGAAGGGCCTGCACACGCGCGTGCTGTCCGCCATCAAGATGGAGCAGATTGCCGAGCCGTACATCCGCCGGCGCGCGGTGCGCCACCTGGAGAAGGGCCGCGTGGTGATTTTCGCGGCGGGCACCGGCAACCCGTACTTCACCACCGACACCGCCGCCTCGCTGCGCGCCATGGAAATCAACGCGCAGGTCATCCTGAAGGCGACCAAGGTGGACGGGGTGTACAACGCGGACCCGAAGAAGGACCCCACCGCGCGGCGCTACCGGTCGCTGACGTACATGGACGTGTTGAAGCAGAACCTCAACGTCATGGACTCCACGGCCATCTCGCTGTGCATGGACAACAAGCTGCCCATCATCGTGTTCGACCTGACGCAGCAGGGCAACATCCGCCGCGCGGTGCTGGATGATGGGGACATTGGTACGTTGGTGGGTGGCAGCGAGACGGTCTGGGCCTGAGCCCCGACCCAACCGGCAAGCACTCAAGGAGAGAACGCAATGAGTGGAGACGTCGTCGCCGAACTGAAGGGCCGTATCGACAAGTCGCTCGAGGGCCTGCGCACGGACCTGACGAAGGTCCGCACGGGCCGCGCCAGCATCGCCATCCTGGATGGCGTTCGGGTGGACTACTACGGCACGCCGACGCCGCTGTCCGGCGTGGCCAGCGTGAACGCGCCCGAGCCCCGGCTCATCACCATCAAGCCGTGGGAGAAGAGCGTCCTCAAGGACATCGAGAAGGCGCTGCGCGAGGCGAACCTGGGCATCAACCCGATGAACGACGGCGAGATGATTCGCCTGCCCTTCCCGCCGCTCACCGAGGAGCGCCGCAAGGACATCGCCAAGCAGGTGAAGAACAAGGGCGAGGAGTTCAAGGTCGCCATCCGCAACCTCCGCCGCGACGCGAACGAGGCGCTGAAGACGCAGCTGAAGGACAAGAAGATCACCGAGGACGACCACAAGCGCATCACCGAGGTCGTGCAGAAGCAGACCGACGCGGGCATCACGCAGGTGGATGAAATCGTGAAGAAGAAGGAGAAGGAGGTCATGGAGGTTTGATGTCCTCCATCGTCCTCGCCGAGCCCTCCGCACCGGTGGCGGGCGCTCTGCGCCGCTACCTGGAGGCCGCCGGTCACGAAGTGTCCTGGGTGAGCAGCGTCGACGAGGCGCTGCGCACGGTGCGGGAACGCACGCCCACCGTCCTGCTGGCGTCCGCGACGGGCGCCCTGGACGGTGAGGCGCTGTGCCGGAGTGTGCGGGCCGAAGGCCTCGCCGCGCCGGTGTTGCTGTTGTACTCGCCGGAGGAAGAGCAGGCGGACACGCGTGCCGCCCAGGCGGGCGCGGACGGGTGCCTGGTAGGGCCGCTGAAGCGCCCCACGGTGCTGACGTGTGTGTCCCTGCTCGTCCAGCGCGAAGAGGCGCTGCGGCGGGCGGCCTCCGTGGGCCCACGGCCGCCGCCCCCTCCGCTCGATGGGGCCGCTCACGAGGGCGGCCCTCCGCCGCTGCCGGGTGCGTTGGGCGGGCGGATGGTTCCGCCACCGCCGCCGCTGGACGACGTGGGTGCGCCTGTCGAGAGCGCGAACGCGCGGGGCATGACCCCTCCGCCGCCGCTCGACGTGGAGGCACCGGAAGCCGGGAGCGCGCAGGCGCTGGTGGTGCCGGCTCCGCACGAGGCGGATGCACCGTTGCCCGAGGGCCGCGGCGCGGCGACCGCTTCACTGCCGCCCGAGCTGGACGAAGAGCCCATCACGTCGCCGTCCTCCGGGGTGGGCAGCACGGCCCCGGAGGCGGGCGCGGCGCCTGCTTCGGCCACAGTGGAGTCGCAGGCTGCAGAGGAAGACGACCTTCCGCTGCTCCACGCGGAGCCAGTGGACGACGAGCCGGGTGACGCCGGGCAAGCGTCCGAGGACCGCCCCGTGGCCACGGAGGCCGTCGCTGCGTCCGGAGCCGCTCTCGAGACGTCTCCCGAGTCGACGAGCCTGCCTGAAGCAGCGACGGGCTCAGCGCCGCAGGCCGCGGACGCGGTCGCTCCAGCGGAGGACGGACTGCCGCCGTCGTCCGCGCAGGCGTCTCCGCCCGAGGCCGCGGCTGACCCGGAGGCGAAACCCGCGGACCCTGGCGCCGCATCCACGAGCGTGCCTGACGCCTCCAGCGCGAGCGCCGCGACGCCGGCCTCCAGCGCTCCGCCTCCCTCGGTGGGGGCCCGGCACTCCGGCGCCTTCCCCGCGCTGGCTCCCACGCCTGTTCCCGCCGGCAGCCGCATCAGCCGGTCCGACCTGGCGGCCATCGGCTCCTCTCCGGACTTCGAGTTCCTCAAGCGGTTGATGTTGATGGAAGTGAAGCGCAGCCGGCGCTACCGCTACCCCATCGCCGTCCTGCTGGTGGACATCGACAAGTTCGCGGAGAAAGCGGCGCCCCTGGCCCCCGCCGCGCGGAAGCTCGCGCTCGCCGAGGCCCTGGGCCTGCTCGTGTCCGGCGTGCGCGACATCGACGTCGCCGTGCCCCTCTCGGACAGCCGCTTCGTCGTCTTCCTGCCGCACACGCCGCGCTCCGGCGCGCTGGTGGTGGGGCAGCGCCTGCGCGAGCTCATCAAGTCCCTGACGGCCTTCGAGGGCGCCAGCGCCTCCGTGGGCGTCGCCGTCTCCGAGCCCCCGCCGGGCCGTGGACCCGTGGCGGGCGCGCTGGCTCAGGTCAGCTTCGGCAGCCTCCTCAAGGAGGCCGGTGAGGCCCTGCGCCGCGCTCAGGCCGCGGGTGGGGATTGGGTGGAAGCCGCGAGCGGCAGGCCTCAGCCAGGGTAGACGAAGTCCGCGCCGGCGATGCCGCGGACCACGTCCGCGACGAACGACATCAGCTCCAGGCCCCGGCCCTTGTCGTCCTTCCAGGTGCCGGTGGCCGCGTCGTAGTCGAAGTGGATGCCCTGACCCCGGCCCGCCACCCAGACCTGCCGCACGGCGCGCTGGGTGTTGACGATGCACTTCTCCCGCGAGGCCGCGGTGAGCGTCACCATGTCGCCGGTGCTGTCGGCTTCCAGGATGTCGGGGTCGATGGCATCCGCCGCGGCGAGGATGCGCTTGAACGCGGCGGAGACCAGCTGGTTGTAGCGAGCTTCGTCCATCATGGCCGTGACGGCCTCACTGGATGATGTCGAGCACCTGCTGACCCGGGGCGGCGTAGAACAGGAACTTGAACGGCGGTGAAGACTCCCCCTCCGCGCGCTCCAGGCCGATGACGGTGCCCGGGTTGACGGGCTTGGGGAAGGACTGCATGCCGAGCAGATGGGCCGCCAGGGCGCCCATGGACGGCTGGTGACCGACGAGGACGAGATTCTCATCGGCGTACTCGGTGAGCACCGGCTCCACCGCGCCCACGGGCATGTCGGGCAGCAGGCAGCGATGCACCTTCAGCGGGCCCTCGAACCTGGCGGAGATGGAGAGGATCTGCGCCGTCTGCACCGTGCGAACCAGCGGGCTGGTCAGGATGCGCCCCACGGGACCAATGCGCTCGGTCAGCGAGGCGAAGTGCTGGGCGGTGCTGGTGCGAGACTTCGCGGTGAGGGCGCGCGCCTCGTCACCGAGACCCTCGGGGATCTCCGCGTCCGCATCCGCGTGCCTAACCAGGAAAAGCCTCAAATTCCCTCCACCGCTTTCGACAGAACCGCGGTTCGTACACGAGCGCGGCGGGGTTGGTCAAAGGTAATGCGGCGATTGTTCAGTGGCCGGAACAACCCCACCGTGACAGACAGAGGCGGGACGCCTCTCACCGCCCAGGTTGCCGAAGCATACATGAGGGGCTGACATGTCCCGTCTGGAGGAACGCGCGTGCGCAAGGTGCTGTGGGGACTGTGGGTGCTCGTGGCCTTCTCGGCCTGCAAGAAACCCGAGGACGCCTCCGGGCCGCCCGCCGGGGTGGTGGGCGAGCAGGCTCCCAGCGCCGCCGACCGTGTCGTGGAGGCCGGCCCCTACCCGGTGACGAAGGAGAAGCTGGATGCGTACGTGGGCTACCAGCGGCGCATGCTGGAGGTGTATGGCTCGTTGATGAAGGGCCTGCAGAACCTGGGGGCGCTGGTGGACGCGGGCACCCCGGAGGCCATGGCCGCCGCGCGCGAGGGCCTGAAGGTGGTGGAGGCCAAGGCCAAGGCGGAGGCCGAGGCGCGCCGCGAGGCCCAGCTCTCCGAGGCGGACGTCAACGGCATCGCCGAGGTCGTCACCGCCGTCATCAGCCAGCGGCAGCTGGGGCGCACGCTCCAGTACGAAGAGGAGCTGAAGAAGCTGGAGGCGCTCCAGGCGAAGCTGCCGCCCGAGCAGCAGCAGGGCATGGCGCCGCAGGTGGCGTCGATGCGCGCCCAGGTGGAGGCCTTCCAGACGCTGGCCGACGCCCGCAGAGCGCATGGCGATGCGAACGTCGACGTCGTCCTGACGCGCGAGGAAGACCTCATCCAGAACTATCAGGAGATGATTCGCGTCTTCACCGGCACGCGCCGGTGAAGACGGGCACGGCCCGCTCGCCTCAGACGCGCTTGAGGTGCGGGGCCTGCTTGAAGAGCTCCGCCAGGTAGACGTCCGCGACCTTCTCCATGACGGTGTTGCCGCGCAGGCGCTGCCGGAGGTTGACGAAGTCCACCTGGTCCAGCCGCTGGTCCTGGTTGTAGCAGGAGAACACCCACGTCTCCTTGCCCGTCACCGGGTCCACGTGCCGCTGGAGGCACTGGGCGCAGATCTCCTTCATCATGCACTGCATCGGCGAGTTGATGGAGCCGATGGCCTCGTGCCCTGGCTTGAGGTGCGGCTGGAGGACGCCGTGCCGGGCCTCGGCCACCGCGCGCATCATTCCATCCGAGCCGATGGCGATGATGCGGTCCACGTCCGCCAGGGAGACGACGGGCGCGGGGCCCAGCCTGCCCTCCGCGTAGGCCACCATCGCCTGCACCACGTTGCCCCGGAACGCCGAGTCCTGCGGCCGGCGCGGCTCAATCGTGTCCCCGGTGTCCACGGACCACACAATCTGGTCCGTGCCGGCCTCGATTTCGTCGTGCTTGAAGGAGTCCGACTTCTGCCGGTAGCCGGCGAAGTACACGACGCGGCAGCCGGCCGCCTTGAGCGAGCGGGCGATGGAGAAGAGCACCGCGTTGCCCAGGCCGCCGCCCACGAGCACCACCGTCTCGTCGTGGCCAATCTCCGTGGGCGCGCCGGTGGGGCCCATCAGCACCACGGGCTCACCGGGCTTGAGCGCGGCGCACAGGCGCGAGGACGAGCCCATCTCCAGCACGATGGTGCCCATCAGCCCCTTCTCCTTGTCCACCCAGGCGCCGGTGAGGGCCAGGCCCTCCATGGTGAGGCGCACGCCGTCCACCACGGGCGCGTTTCGCTCGAAGTTCTGCAGCCGGTAGAACTGACCGGGGGAGAAGTGGCTGGCCGCGAAGGGCGCGCGCACCACCACCTCGACGATGGTCGGCGTCAGCCGGTTGACGGCCACCACCGTGGCGGTGAACGCCTCGTCCAGCCTGGCGAAGTGCGCGGCGCGGCGCGCGTCACGCGCGGCCTGGGCCACCTCGTCGGTGAAGTCGAGCGCGGCCACTTCCTTCGCGTACAGCCGCGCCACCTGCGGGTGACCATCCTTCGCGCTGGCCATGGCCTTCACCACGTTGCCCGCGTAGGTCGGGTGGTTGTCGCCGTAGAAGGAGATGAAGCGGCCGTCCTGCTGGTACGACGTGAAGAAGCCCGTCTTCGCCGCCGGGTCCTCCTTCGCCTTCACGGGCGCCAGCGAGAAGCCATCTTCCGCATCCACCAGCTCGTGGCTCTGGAAGTACTCGCCGCGCGCGTCGAGCTGGAAGGTGCCCGGGTATTCCTTCTCATACGTGACGTTGGGGGACGTGCCGGCGGCGACGCACACCGTGCGCGCGGGCAGCTCGAAGAACTGGCCGCTGCCCTTGAGCTTGCCGTCCACCGTCACCATGCGCTCGAAGCGCAGCGCGCGCACCGCGCCGGAGGCGTCCGGCAGGGCCTCCACCGGGCTCATGCGCTCGATGAAGCGGATGCCTTCCTCCAGCGCCTTCGTCACTTCCTCGTGGTTGAGGCGGTAGGCGGGGGACTCGGTGAGGCCGCGGCGGTAGACGAGGCTGACGCCGCCCCACGCGCGCACCAGCTTGATGAAGTCCGGCTCACGGCCCAGAGCCTTCGCCTGCTGGCGCTCCGCGCGCACGGCGCGGCCGTGCTCCAGGAACGTCTGGTAGGTGACGCGCTCCTCCGCGTCGAGCCGGGCCAGCACGGCCTCCTCGCCCACCTGGGACACCAGCTTCTCGTGGCGGGCGAGCGCCTTCTCCACCTGCACCGGGTAGTACGCCATCAGCTCCGTGGCGGTGTCGACGCCGGTGAGGCCGCCGCCGATGACGATGGCGGGCAGCTGCACCTGGAGGTTCGCCAGCGAGTCCTTCTTGAACGCGCCGCTGAGCTGGAGCGCCATCAGGAAGTCACTGGCCTTGCGGATGCCCCGGATGAGGTTGTTCTTCATCCCGATGATGGTCGGGCGGCCCGCGCCGGCGGCGATGGCGATGTGGTCGAAGCCCAGCGCCCACGCGTCCTCCACCGTGAGGGTGCCACCGAAGCGCACGCCGCCGTGGATGCGGAAGCTCTCCCGGCGCGCCAGCGTGAGGTGGATGAGCGTGAGGAAGTTCTTGTCCCAGCGCACGGTGATTCCGTACTCGGACACGCCGCCGAAGCCCTCCAGGACGCGCTCGTCCAGCTCGGTGGTGAGCGCGGACCAGTCGCGGATGGGCTGGAGCGCGTGGCCGTTGCGGCCCACGAGCGCGTCGGGGAAGGGCTCAATCTTGAGGCCGTCGATGCCCGTGACGCCGAAGCCCTCGTTGAGCAGGTAGTGCGACAGCGTGTAGCCGGCGGGGCCCAGGCCCACCACCAGCACGTTGCGGCCCACGTAGGGCAGCGCGTACGGGCGGCGGACGTTGAGCGGGTTCCACCGCGTGAGCAGGCCGTAGATTTCGAAGCCCCACGGCAGGTTCAGCACGTCCGTGAGCGTGGCCGTCTCCGCCAGGGGGATGTTCACCGGCTCCTGCTTCTGGAAGATGCAGGCCTTCATGCAGTCATTGCAGATGCGGTGACCGGTGCCGGGGCACATCGGGTTGTCGAGCGTCACCATGGCCAGCGCGGCCACGGAGTTGCCCTCCCGCTTGAGCAGGTGCGCCTCGGAGATGCGCTCGTCGAGCGGGCACCCGTTGAGGGGGATGCCCAGCGGGTTCTTCTTGTAGTGGTGCCCCTCGGCCACCGGGTCCTTGGCGGGGAAGCCCTTGGAGCACGAGTCCTTCTGCCGCTCGTGGCAGAGCACGCAGTAGTCCACCTCGTTCATCACGTCGCGCGAGGTGCCCCGGCGGTCGGTGAGCTTGAACCCGTCGCGGTGGCGGAGGTGGTGCGCCAGGCCCTCGGTGGCCTCGGGCAGCGCGGTGTCCGGACGCTGGAGGTGGACGAGCTGGTCGAACACCAGCGGCTTGGGAATCCGGTGGGTGGGCCAGGCGTGGAAGATGTCCTTCGTCTCCGGGTGCAGCGCCCGCGCGTACGTCCAGCGGTCCGCCAGCGACAGCAGCGCGCGCACGGACTGGAGCTCCGCGGCGTCATCGCCCTGCGTGACGAGGCTGGAGCCGAAGGCGTCCTGGCCCTCGGGCGTGGACAGCAGCACCTCGCGCAGCGCGGACCAGCGGGCGCGCAGGGCCTCCGCCTCCCCCTGACGCTCGGCGGGCAGCGCGTTGGAGAACAGGCGCTCCAGGTCCATCAGCGAGAGGATGGACTCCGCCAGGCCCCGCTCCAGGTCCCCGGTGGCCAGTGCCTCCGGGAAGCCCAGCTGGAGCATCAGCCGCATGCGCGCGTCCAGCGAGGGGAACTCCGCCAGCGCCGGGCGGTCCGCGGCGCCCTTCTTGAAGACGCGGCGGGTGATGAACTCGCGCTTGAAGTCGAAGAGCGGCAGCTCGCCCTTGAGGCGGCCGGACAGGCGCTCCAGCTCCTGCTCCACGCGGAACAGGCGCGAGACGAAGCGGGACACGTGGCGCGACACGCGGACGAGCAGGTCCGACTCCGCGGCGCCGCTGACGCTCTTGCCGCCAGACTTGCGGTACGCGTCGAAGGCCTGGAAGAGCTCGGGCTCATCCTCGGCGAGTTGCGCGTCGAAGCGCTCCGCGAGCCGGCGCAGCCCGGCGGGGCGATACAGGTCCTCGAAGACAAAGCCCGGCAGGCCCAGGGTCAGAGGAGGGGTGGGGTCGGAGGGCAGGTCAGTCAAGGCGCGCATGTCACGAACAGTGTGGGAGGAACCTGGAGAAACGGCTTCCAGGCGAGACCTATTTCGCGGGGTGCCGTCCGGAAATCAAGCGGGCTTGTCACTGGACGTGAGGGTCTACCTCGCCGTGCAGGCATGGAGGGGCTGCACGCCTACACTCGGTGGGTAGGCAGGGACACACGCGCCAGGCGCTGACGCAGCTGCAGCAGTCCCCAGAACATGCGCGCCGCGTCGAGCCCCGGGATGACCTTGGAACCCCCGAAGTCCTCCCAGTCGATGGGGACCTCCAGGAAGCGCGCGCCCTGGCGCTTCAGCAGCACCAGCAGCTCCACGTCCAGCAGCCAGCGCTGCTCCTGGAGCACGTCCAGGAGTGGCCGCAGCAGGTCCGCGCGGATGAACTTCACCCCGCACTGGGTGTCGTAGAAGTGGAGCTTGAAGTTCGCGTCCGTGAGCGTGGCGAAGACGCGGCCCTGGAGGTGCCGGTGGAGGCTGCGCACGACGCGGCGTCCGGCCATGAGGATGCGCGAGCCGGCCAGGACGTCCACGTTCCGCGCCAGCTCCGAGGCGCTCAGCTCCACCAGCCGGTGGAACTCCTCGGCGTTGATGGCGCCATCCGCGTCCAGGAAGGCCAGCCACGTGACGCCCGCTGACGCGTGACGCCAGCCGAGCCGGATGGCCGAGCCCTTTCCCTGGTTGCGAGGCGCCGCCACGTAGGTGAACTGGTGTCGTGCCCCCGTGCTGGCGACGTGGGCCTGGGCCGCCTCGACGCTGGCGCGCTGGAGCTCGGCGTGCTCGGGCGCGCTGCCATCGTCGACGACGACGAACTCCACCGGCGGGGCGCTCCGCTCGAGGAACACGCGCGTGAGCTCCGCGACGAAGCGAGGCAGCCGCTGGCCCTCGTTGTATGCGGGGATGACGACGCTGACGGAGGGCCCATGCACGCGTTCGATTGAGCACAGGTGCGGATGAGCCGTCAATGCAAGGTGTCGGCGGATTCCCGCCTCGCACGCACCAGGACACACGGCCTGAAGTCCCGGCGCCGCGCCCCGCCTCGGGTGGTGTTCAGCGGGACTTCTTGTTGCGGCGCTTCTTCTTGCTGCCGGAGACGTTCCGGCGCGGCGAAGCCTCCGCAGCGGGTTGTGCGGGCGCGGAGGGCGCGGCCTTCTTCGCGCGGGCCGTCTTGCTCGGGGCTGGCGCACGGGGAGCCGAGGTCGACTCCACGTCCGGAGAAGCCGCGCCCACGGGCTGCTTCGGCCGTGCTGGCTTCCGCGGATGGGCCTGGGGGGCACGCGGCTTGGGCAGCACGGTGTCGACCATGGTGGCCGCCTCGGTCGCCGGCCGCGCCACGGCGGATGGCGCCGCTTCGTGCTCGCGCCGCTCTGCGCGCGCCTGCTGCGGCACCGCCGCATCGGAAGCCGCGGGGACGGGACGTGCCCGGAGCGCCTCCACCTCGCGACGCAGGCGGAGCACCTCGGCGGACAGCTGCGCGTAGGAGTCGCGCACGTGCCCGTTGAACACGCGCTGCCTGCCGAGCGCCTCGTTGATGAACACCTGGCACGACTTGCGGAAGGCCCACTTGGCCAGCAGGACGACTTGTCCCACGCCACCCCGGTGGGTGTGCAGGGGGAGGGCGCGCGTGGCGTCCGCGTATTCCTCCAGCGCATGCAGGTTGAACGTCAGCGGCTCCACCCGGGGCTCCACGCCTTCGGCAGGCAGCTCCACTTCCTCGGAGGTGGGGAGGCCGCGCGTGCGCAGGCGCTCCTCGATGCGGGCAATCAGCTCCCGCGCGGGGATGTCCCGTCCCAGTAACTTCATTGGCGCTTCTCCTCGAGGATGCGTTGCATTTCTTCCCGGTAGGCCGCCACCACCTGCGGCCAGCCCTGCTTCTTCACGTACGCCAGGCCCCGCTTGCCCATGGGCCCTCGCTCCGAGCCCACCTCGCGCAGGCCCTGGATGAACGACTCCAGGTCCGTGTACGCGCGGCCCGCGCCGCTGCGCTCCACCTGTCCCACCAGCACGTCCGAGCGCCCATTCACCAGCACGGGCGTGCCCTGGGCGAAGGACTCCAGCGTCAGCAGCGACAGGCTCTCGTAGCGGGACGGCACCACCACCGCCAATGCCCCCGCCAGCGCGTCGTGTTTGTCCTGCTCGTCGATGCGGCCCAGATAGCGCACGCCCTCGCCGGACAGCGCCATGTTGGTGTCTCCCGCGAGCACCAGGTCCGGCGCGTCTTCGAACCGCTCCTTCAGGGCCTGGTGATACTCCAGCAGCTCGGGCACGCCTTTGCCCGGCTCCTGACGGCCGATGTAGAGCAGGTAGTGCCGGTGGATGCCGTGCTTCTCCTTGAAGCGCGCGCCGTCCGCCCGAGGCCGGTCCACGCCCACGCCCACCACCCGCGTAGGCGCGTGATGGGGGAAGAGCTTCTCGATGAGCGTGTGCTCCTCCGGCGTAAGGCAGAGCAGGGCGCGCGGGCGCTCGAAGACGTCCCGGTACACACCGAAGCGGATGGGGGCCTCGTCATGCGTGGTGGGCACCAGCAGGGCCCGGTCCGCCACCAGCGGCAGGCCCCACACCGTGGGCGCGTAGAGGTAGGTGAAGAAGAGATAGCCGTCGTAGGCGTCGCGCTCGGTGGCCAGGTGATGCAGCAGGCCGGGGCACATGGGGCCCTGCTCGGCCACCCACTGTTCTTCGCGCAGCCGCTCGTTGCTCTTGTCGAACACCTGCCGCGACAGGCCGTTGAAGCCTCGGATGTTGCGCACCCGCGTGGACGGGAAGCGCAGCACCTTGATGCCGTCCACGACGTCGGGCCCGGGCGGAAACGCGTTGTCCCACTCGAGGTGGTTCTTCGCGCAGGTCGTCAGCACGGTGAGGTCCCAGTGCGGCGCCAGGTGCTCGGCCATCTGCGCGGCGAGCTTCTCCGCGCCGCCCGTCACCTCGCCGTAGCGCTGCACCACCAGCGCCACCCGGGGACGCTCGGGGACCTTCCCAGGCTTCTTGGGCGCGGGGCGGGGCAGCACCGTCTCCAGCGCCTTCGTGAAGGCGGTCTGCACCGAAGGCGCGGAGAAGTGCTCCAGCCGCCGCGTCTGGCCGGCGATGACGGGCCCGCGCAGGGCCGGGTCCTCGCTCAGGTCCACCGCCAGCTCCGCGAGGAAGGCGAAGCGCTTCTGGTCGAAGGCCACGCCCGCGCCGCCCAACGTCTCCGGCACCGCGGCGGCCGCGTAGGCCAGCACGGGGACCTCGGCGGCCATGGCCTCGATGAGGGGGACGCCGAAGCCCTCATGCTCGCTCATGGAGACGTAGACGGAGGCGGACCGGTACGCGGCCACGAGCTGCGCGTGGCTCAGGCGTCCCAGGAAGCTCACGCCGCGCAGGCCGCGCGCCTCGCGCTGGAGCATGCGGAAGTACCGGCTGCCGGGCTCGTAGCCGCCCACCATCAACAGGCGCGCCTGGGGCCGCAGCCGCAGCACTTCGCGGTGGAGCGCGAGCAGGTCCTCGAAGCGCTTGTGCGGCATGACCCGGCTCACGCCGAGCAGCACGGGGCCTGGACCCTCAAGCCGCTGGAGCAGCTTCGCGTCCGCGCTGGCGCGGGAGAATCGCTCCGGTTCGATGAAGAGGGGCACCGTGTGGACGTTGCGGTAGCCCGCGACGCGCAGCTCGGCGGCGTTGAAGTCCGACACGCCGATGGCCACCTCCGCGAAGGGGGCCATCGCGGCGAGCTGGGCCCGTCCCGCCACCAGCGCGTCCGCCAGCGGCAGCCCTTCGTAGAAGCGTGCGGGGCTGATGTTGTGGAAGACGACGCCGCGCCGGCAGGGCAGGTGCATCAGCCGGCTGCTGAGCGGGGAGGCGATGCCATGGTGGTAGAGGACCAGGTCACCGGGCGCGGGACGCAGCGCGGACGCGGGGCTGGCCAGCCCTTCGAGCCCCGGGCCCACCTCGTCCGCGTACAGCGCGCCCGCGTGCCCCATGCGGCGCAGCAGGAGCTGCAGGTGCAGCGCGGCCTGCCCGGTGGCGTCGCCGGGGACAAAGCTCGGTATCAACTGGTGGATCGCCATGCGGGTCCTGCCTATCACACGCTCGTGGTATGAGGCGCACCGTGTCCATGAGCCCCATCGCCTTCGACGCGACACTCTGGGACGAGCCGACCACCGGCATCGGCCTGTACACCCGTTGCCTGGCCTCCGCCCTGGAGGCGCTCGGCGTCCAGCTCATCCGCATGGGGGCGCAGTCTTCTGGCGAGGCGCCTCGCGGGAAGGCCGGGCGCACCGCCTGGACGCTGGGCGGCTTGCCGCGCGTGCTCCAGGGCTCGGACGCGCCGCTGTACCACGCACACGGCAACTTCAACCTGCCCCTCCTCCGCGCGCCCGGCATGAAGTACGTGCTGACGGTGCACGACTTGATTCCGCTGCTGATGCCGGAGACGGTGTCGTCCGCGTTCCGCTGGCAGTTCCGCCTGTGGCTGTCGCGCAGCCTGCGGGTGGCGGACCAGGTGGTGTGCGTGAGCGAGCGCACGCGGCAGGACCTGCTGGCCCGCTACCCGGAAGCGGCGCCGCGCACGGTGGTGGTGCCCAATGGCGTGGACCACGTCCATGCGCCCGCCCTGGATGACACCAGCAAGGACTTCCTGCGCGCGCTCTCCCTGCCGAAGGAGTACGTGCTCTACGCGGGCTCGCTCGACGTGCGGAAGAACGTGGACCTGGTGCTGGACGCGTTGGAGCGGCTGCGACTGCGGGGGCGGCCCGTCTCGCTGGTGCTGGCGGGGCAGAGCTGGTTCGGCGCGGGTCGCGTGGAGTCACGCATCTCCCGGATGCGCTCGGAGGGGTTCGAGGTGCGCTCGCTCGGCTATCAGTCCGACGCCGTGTTCTACGAGCTGATGCGCCGCGCGGCCGTGTTCGTGTTCCCCTCTCGCTACGAGGGGTTCGGACTGCCTCCGCTGGAGGCGATGCGGCTGGGGACGCCCACCATCGTCTCCACCGCGGGCTCGCTGCCGGAGGTCTGTGGCGACGCCGCGCTGAGCGTGGGGCCCGACGACGCGAACGGGCTCGCGAGGGCGTTGGACCGGCTGCTCCATTCGCCGGAGGAACGGCGGGCGCTCGCGGAGCGTGGAAAGGCGCAGGCCGCGAAGTTCACCTGGAAGCGGACCGCCGAGGGCACCTTGGCGGCGTACGAGGCCGCGCTGCGGCGATAAGGAGACGTATGCGAAAGTTCGTCTGGAGTGGGGTGATGTTGTGCGGACTGCTCGCGGGCTGTGCGAGCCGGCAGGAGACGGGCACGGCGCCGGTGGAACCTCCGCCCGCCGAGGCCGAAGCCGAGGCCAGCGCCGGAGTGCCAACGCCGGCCCCTGAGGACACGCAGGCCACGCCGACGTCGCCTGCCGAGGACGGTGAGGCGAAGGCCGCCGTCCAGCCGCTGGTGGTGACGCCCAAGCCCGAGCCGAAGGACCTCATCAACATCCGGAGCGCCCAGGTCGATGGCGGCATCCTGTCGCTGGCCGTGATGCATGGCGGAGGCTGCGCCGAGCACACGTACACGCTGGCCTGGGATGGGAACCTCCAGCAGGGCGCGGACGGGACACCGGTGGCGAACCTGGTGCTGGTGCATGACGGGAACAACGACATGTGCAAGGCGCTCCTGCGGGCCGCGCCTCGCTTCGACGTGTCCTCGATTTCGCAGCGCTTCGGGGCGCAGTTCGGGAAGACCTCGGGCACGGTGAACCTGGTCCTGCCGGACCAGGCGCCCCTGCGCTACGACTTCTGAGCCCTACGCTTCAGCGGGGGCCGCCTCGGTGATGCCCTCCGCCAGCAGGTCCTCACGCAGCTTCGTGAGGACCTGGCCCAGCAGATTCAGTCCTCGCCACTTCGCGGGGTGATGGATGCGCGGGTCCTCCGCGCCCAACCCCACACCCCAGATGCGGTCCATGGGGCTGGCTTCCACCAACGCCGTGCCCGCGGTGGCCAGGAGCGCCTTCAGCAGCTCCGGGCTCTGGGTGAACTTCGCGCGGTTGCCCTCGTAGACGATGCGCTCACGCGCCTTCTCCCAGCGCACGGAGTCGAAGTCGCGGACCTTGCGGCCCAGGGCCTTGTGCGTCTTGGGCGACCTCGATGACAGGATGCTCGCCAGCGCCTCGTTGTCACCGAAGAGCCGCGCCTTGCCCGCCATCATGTACTGCTCAGCGCACACGTAGCGCACGCCGTCCACGACGAAGTCGGAGCGGTGCCACTGCGAGAAGGGGGAGTGCGCCTGCCAGAAGAAGGTGAACCGCGGCTGTCCTGCTTCACTCATGGGCGACCTCGGGAATGGTGTTGATTGTACACTAACGATGAGGGCCCGGCGACCTGACAAACGTCGCTACACTGCCCCGCCTTCATGACGCTCTCCGACGCCCTGGCGCTGCTGGAACGCTGCTTCACCGGGCTCGCGGAAGGCGCCCCCCGGCTTCGCGAGCAGGAAGACGCACGCTTCGCCCTCCGCCCCAGCGCCGTGTGGCTGGAGTACCGCTGGTATGTCCACGAGCGGGGGATGGCGGAGGTCTTCCTCAAGTGGCCCCGCGTCTCCGCCGAACAGAGCGCCTTGGCCGAGGCCACGGTGCTGCGCGTCCACCTGCTCGGCATGTCCCCCATGCTTTCCGAGCGTGCGGGGAAGCTGCTGGTGGGCGGCACGCCGTCGAGAGATCGCATCATGGACCTCTTCGGCGATGACGGCGTGCGCCGGGAGTGCGTCTGCGTGGGCCGGACGAACGTCACCGTGGAGCACTGGGCGCCGCGGCCCGGCCCGCGCCCGCTGCTGGACGATGCGCGCTTCAACTCGCTGGCCGAGGTGCTGGAGGCACCGGACGCCACGCCCGAGGCGCGGCATGAGGCGGTGCAGCGGTTGGCTGACGAGCGAAGCCCTCGTGTCGTGGCGGTGCTGCTCGCGCTGGTGGCGCGCAAGTCCTCGTTGATGGCGCTGCGGGTGCTGTCGGAGTGGGGCGTCGTCGAGGCGCGCGAGGCGCTTCAGCGGGACCTGGCCCTGGTGCGGCCCGACAACCCAGCGGACCTGTGGACCTTCACGGCGCTGGAGCGGCGGCTTCAGGCCTGGGCCGCGCTGCAGGGGAACGGGGGGACCTGAAGCGTCCCTCCCGTCACCTGTCCTCGCTCCACGTCGATGAGCCAGTAGCCTTCACGGCCCGACTGCGTGGAGGAGCCGGCGCCGAATACGTGGGGGCGCTCGGCGGTGGCTGGGTGGTGGAAGCGGTGGTGGATGTGGCCATGCAAGATGGCGTGGCGGGGCCCTCGGAGCAGCTTGCAGAGGTTGGCGCCGTCACTCAATCCCCAGGGCCCCAGGGCCGCGGTGCCTTGGGGCTTCAAGGGCGCGTGGTGTACGACGACGAGGAGGGCCCGGCTCGCGAGCCGGACGTCGCTGACAATCGCCGCCAGTCCGTCCAGCTGCGCGGGGCCGATGACACCGCGAGAGATGCCCGGCAGCGGTGGCACCCGGGCCGAGCAGAGGCCGACGACGGCGGCGTCCTCGCCCACGAGCCGGACGAAGGGGAACGCACCCTCCCGCTGGTGCTCGGGCACGTCGCTCTCCAGCAGGTGCCCGAAGTAGCGCTCGAAGCGCCTGCCGCGCACGCTGCCCGGTGTGTACACGTCGTGGTTGCCGGGGATGACGGTGCAGCGGCCGCGGTCCTCCGCCAGCGCGCCCAGCGCGTCCCGTGCCCCCTGGAACTCGAGGTCGAGCGCGCAGGCCGTCAGGTCCCCCGAGAGGATGAGATGGTGCGCGCCGTGTGCTGGCATGGCGCGCGCGATGGCGGCGAGCGTGCGAGGCGCTTCGTCGTAGGCGCGCGCCCGCCCCGCTGCCAGCAGCTCTGGCAGCGCCAGCCAGCGTCGCCAGCCCAGCCGGCGCAGGGGCAGCGCCCGATAGTCGGCGGTGACGTGGACATCCGAACAATGAAGAAAGCGCATGGCGGGCGCGGGAGGCGATGCCGGGACGCCACGGGCGTTCCCCGGCACCGCCGTGTCAGCCGGTGACTAGAGCGCCTGGCAGAGGGCGTTGCCGAGGGTGCGCGTATCCCAGTAGCGGATGCCGCATCCGTAGCCCGGGCCGTCCATGGCGCCGCCACCCGCCAGCCGCGCGACGTCCCACGTCCCCAGCAGCGCGCAGACCTCGCTCTGACGGGCCTCGGCCTCGGTCGGCGCCAGCAGGGCCGTCCCCGGGGCGCACGGCTGGTCTCCCACGACCTCGACGAACGTCAGCTGCGCGCAGAGGGTCTCCCCCATCGGGCGCGTGTCGATGTCACGGATGCCGCAGCCGTAGCCCGGGCCATCCATGGAGCCGCCGCCAGCGAGCCGGACGATGTCCCAGGTGCCCAGCTGCGAGCAGATGTCGCTCTGGCTGGCACGGGCGACCATCGGGCTGACCACCGTGAGCCCCGCCGGACAGGTGCCGTCGCCGGTGACCTCGGTGAACTGTTGCACCTGCTTGCAGAGGCTCTCGCCCATGCCGCGCGAATCCACCGTCCGGATGCCACAGCCGTAGCCCGCGCCATCCATGGAACCGCCGTTGGCCAGGCGCACGATGTCCCACGTGCCGAGCATGGCGCACAGGGTGGATTGGTTCTCCCGGGCCTCTTCGGGAGAGGCCAGCGTGTAGCCCGTGGGGCACGCCGTGTCGCCCAGGACGTTGTAGACCTGCCCGGCGAGCGACGCCTGCGTCTCCTGGGTCGTGTCCGCGGGCGTGTCCTGCGCGGGCGTGCCGCATCCGGCAAGAGAAAGCGCCAGACCCAAACCAGACAACAGGACGGAGATTTCGCGCTGATTCATGGTGACCTCGTGAAGGGTGGTTGCATGCGGAGCCCGGGGATGTGCCTCGGGCTCCGGGGCGCCGACATGAGCAAGACTCGTACCGTGAGTGTGTTGCTGTTTGCCTTAGGGGGCGTGAGCCCGCGAAGCCTTGAAAGGGATGGCGGGCGCGTCCGCGAGGGACGCAATCGCGTTCTCTGGGAACGCCTGATGTATGGGGTTCCCCGTGCAATGAAAGGCAGGACGCGCGCGCACGGTTCGTGAATGGAAATTTCCCAGGACAGGGGGAGCGCATGCGGGTGCGGCACGTAGCCATTGGGGCGAGTCATGAGGTGTATGCATCGGGAGCGGCCGCGCTGACGGCAGCCGTCACCCGGCGCGTGGGGGACCGGTTGGCGCGGGAGCGTCAGGCGCGGCTGCCCGCGCGCTATCGGAGATGGCGGGTGCTGGAGACCACGCCCCTGCTGCGTTCAATGGAAGGCGGGCTGGATGACACCAAGTTCCTCTACCCGGTGCTCGACAACCTCCCGCTCATCGTCTTTCCGCTGCTGGCCCATGCGCTGACGGGGGGCCAGGTCAGCGTCCATGGGCCTCGTGAGGTCTGTCACGTGGTGGAGGTGGTCCGCGACTTCCTCCTGGAGGAAGGCCACATCGACGACCGGAGCCGCGTCGTGGCGGTCCAGGAGGACCTGGGTGATATCTCCCTCTTCCGCTCACTCCAGCGCTCCACCGAGGGCCTCTCCGCCAGCGCCGAGGCGCCCCTGCTCTGGTCCGCCGGAGACCTGGTGCTGGCGTACAACGCCTATCCCTGGCTGACGGACCGGCATCTCCCCAGTCATTCGCTCATCCTCAACCTGAATGCGCGCCAAGTCGTCTTCCCTCCGGGCCGCGCGGAGCTCTTCGCGCGCAACTATCTGGACCGCATGCGGCTGGACGACGGGAAGGAAACCCTCGTCGACGTGAAGGAGCCCAACCTGCTGCTCTTCACCGGCGCGGGGCTCCAGGGGCTGGCGAAGGTGGACGGCTTGCGCAAGCCACCACCCGGAGAGACGTACATGAAGGTGCTGCTCCGTGCCGCGGGCAGGATGGGGTGTCACGCGCCTCCCCGGGCGACCCTGGCCTTCCTCCGCTACGGACTGAAGCGGGTGAATGACAGGCTGGACGATGCGGATGGCGTGTCACAGCGCCACGTCACGGCGCTGGCGAGCGCCTTCTTTGGCGTGCCCACCGTCGTCAAGGCGGAGAACACCGACCCCTTCTCCGTCAGGGACGGCGACAGCCTGGAGGACGTCTTCGGGTACTACCGCGCCTTCCTCCAGCCCATCGTCGACTCCAGGCCGACGAAGGAGGCGGGATACCGCGAGCTGGCGCACTACCACCCGCACGCGGAGCTGCTCTACCGGCTCTCCCTCCGGCTCCGTCCGCTCCAGGCCGAGCTCCCGCTCTGGAGGCGGTGGCCGGAGCTCATTCGCGATAAGTGTGCCTCGCTGAACCAGCGCCTGGTCGCGGAGTTTCGGGGGCTGGGGTTGGCGGATGCAGCGCCGCTCGTGCCTGAGTACTTCGATGCGACGGGAACCTTCCAGTGTCATCCCTTGCCTTCGGATGACCTGCGGGCCACCGGAGCCTTTCTCAGACATGTGTACCTCCCCGCCTATGAGAGAGACAGGGCAGGCGCCCCGGGGC
>NZ_JAAIYB010000989.1 GCF_010894475.1 Myxococcus vastator | reverse complement strand
GTCGTGGGGGGCGGGGTGGATTCCCTCTCCGAGAGGTTCAACCTCCGCCTTCGGCTGGAGGCGAGGCGTCAGCAGGGCGGCTTCCGGCAAGGCTTCTTCGGCGCGGACTACGAGCTGGCGCGCTTTCAGGCAGCGGGCCCTGACGGCGCGCCGCTCGCGGAGGCTCACTTCCCTGACGGCTACTCCGGATTCGCAGAGGCCTTCGTGGAGTGGGATGCCGTCAGCTACGGAGGGCTCTACAAGCACCTGAACCTCTCAGTGGGCGCGGAAGTGTTCTCGTGGGGGCGCGTCGACGTGGACGGTCGCGTGGCGGTGCAGCTCTTCGAGCGCGCCTTGGATGTCGCGGTGAAGGGGCTCGCCGTTGGCGCTGGGAAGTCCGGGGCGCGCTACCTGGGGG
>NZ_JAAIYB010000988.1 GCF_010894475.1 Myxococcus vastator | reverse complement strand
CTGGAGATGGCACGTGACGGCGAACTCACCAACACCGGCGAACTGGGCGCCGGCCACGTACAGGACGCGCAACCATGAACGCACCGATGCCGAACGAAGCGGCGGACCGCGCACAAGCAGGGCAGCAGCCCCGCGCCGATGCCGGCACCGGGCCGGTGAAGCTGGGCATGCCGGTCTCGCGCGTGGACGGCCGCCTGAAGGTGACGGGCCAGGCCCGCTACGCGGCCGAGCACCACGACGAGGGCATGGCCTTCGGCGTGGTGGTCAACAGCAGCATCGCCAAAGGCCGCATCCTGCGCATGCACCTCGAGCGGGCCCGCGCCGTGCCGGGCGTGCTGGACATCATCACCCACGAGAACCGCCCGAAGGTCCGCTCGATGGACCTGTTCTACAAGGACA
>NZ_JAAIYB010000987.1 GCF_010894475.1 Myxococcus vastator | reverse complement strand
ATGCTGGACTTGTGGTGTATTCCACCACAGACGAGTTTGCCACTGATCTCGGTCACGGTTTCAACCGTGCCGATCCGTTCATGGGTTGCGCCTTTGCCTTTGCCGATGATCATCAACTTGCCCATGGCTGGCAGTCGCTGGATGATATCGGAAGCTCGCGCTTCGAGGCGGAGGCGGGTTTGCGGTTCAATCTCGGTCATTGGTTATCCATTTGTCGAGGCATGGGTGAAACGACGCCTCTTCAACGAGAGGCGGAGAAAAGAGTGGGCTGCAGGTCGAGATCGTGGATCTTCAGCTTGTGTAGCGATTGCGGCAGTCGGTGGGCGATCAGAATGAGGATTGTGTCGGGCAGCCGGCTGCGAATTGTCTGCAGTAGCGCGGTCTCTGACGCCTCGTCGAG
>NZ_JAAIYB010000986.1 GCF_010894475.1 Myxococcus vastator | reverse complement strand
TCCCAGGGATCCTTGCGGCGACGTTTCAGCTTGCCCGGCACGTCCTTGATCGTGAACGCGTCAGCCCGTTTGAGGTTTGGCAGCTCGCTCCACGCCAGAGGCATCGCGACAGGCGCGCCCGGTCTACCCCGCAGGGAATACGACGCCGCTGCGGTGGCACCTCGACCGTTACGCAGGTAGTCGACAAAGATCCGCTTGTTTCGAAGGGCTTTGGTGGCGGTGGCCAAGAACCGCTGAGGTTCCGACTGGGCCAACGCGTCGGCGAATCCTTTGGCGAAGCGCTTGGTCAGGTCCCAGTCGCACCCGGGATTCAAGGGCACCACGACATGAAGGCCCTTGCCTCCAGATACCCGCAGGAAGGACTCCAGCTCTAGTTGGGCCAGAAGCTTCCGGATATCAG
>NZ_JAAIYB010000985.1 GCF_010894475.1 Myxococcus vastator | reverse complement strand
AGGAGGAACTGCCATGAAAACCAAGACCACGGAGACCCCTACTTCGAGCGCGGGTGGGCGCCTGAGATTCGATCCCACGATCAACCCCGGAACCATCGTGCAGGTGCTGGTGGTGGTCGGCTCGTCGATCCTGGCGTATGGCTCGTACCGCGAAGACCGCGCCCGCCAGGACGGCCGCATCGGGCAGGCCGAGGTGCTGGTCGAGCGAGACCGCCAGTCCATGCGCGAGACGCTGCAGGAGATCAGACACCGGATGGAAGCGCTGGAGCGCCAGCACCAGGATGGCAGGGAGCGTCGGCCCACCTCGCCGGCCTGCGCGGCGGGCGACGGCCGAAGGCCGTAGCGTGTTGCACGCGCACGCCGTCATGTCACTGGAAAAGGGCCAGGGAAGGAGGCCGCGAAAAAAC
>NZ_JAAIYB010000984.1 GCF_010894475.1 Myxococcus vastator | reverse complement strand
TTTGAGAATGAAGGACGCTGTAGGGTTTGCCGACGCGGTAGCCCCCTGGGCCTATAGCTCAGCTGGCTAGAGCGCGCGCCTGATAAGCGCGAGGTCGGTGGTTCAAGTCCACCTAGGCCCACCATTTTCCTCCCCATGCGAGGAGGAAAGCGGTGACGCGCACCAGCATGGTAGAATGGCCGTGGGCAGTTTCCCGGGGCTGTAGCTCAGCTGGGAGAGCGCCAGCTTTGCAAGCTGGATGTCGTCGGTTCGATCCCGATCAGCTCCACAAGTTTTTCTCTGAGGTTGAGAGAAGCGTTCTTTGACAAGTGCATACGAAGGGTAAGTTCAATTTCTGCTGAGAGAAGTTCTCGCAGAAGCCCTGACGAAAATACCCGCCGACGCCGTGAGGCGAAGGTGAGGGAAGCAGTCA
>NZ_JAAIYB010000983.1 GCF_010894475.1 Myxococcus vastator | reverse complement strand
CCGCGGCTCCTCCCCCGCCGCCCCTGTCCATCCTGGTCGCGCCGCCTGACGCGGCGGGAGCGCCCTCCCACGTCGTCGAGTTCGCCCAGGAGCACGTGGCCGAGCAGCTCCGGGCCCGTGGGCTGGTGGTGGTCCGTATCGAGGACATCACCCGCAAGCTGTCCGCGTCCAAGCGCCGCCCGCTGCTGCGCTGCAACCGCACGGCGGCCTCCTGCATCCGCTCCCTGGGCGCCGCGGGGAAGACGGAGCTCGTCCTGGTGACGGAGCTGGGCCAGCTGCTCAGCGGCTACCGCACGGGCGCGCGCGTCTACACCGCCAATGACGGCGCGCTCGTCACCGAGCACCTCACCCCCGGCGTGAGCGAGGCGCAGCTCCTGGACTCGCTCACCCAGTCGCTCGACGCGGTGCTGCCC
>NZ_JAAIYB010000982.1 GCF_010894475.1 Myxococcus vastator | reverse complement strand
GCCCACCTGCGCCCGAGCCGCCCCGCGCCCCTGCCCCCCGTGGAGGCCCGCGGCGTCACGCGTCGCTCCGTCCAGCGATACAACGGCGCCACGCTGCTCCCGGCCCAGGAGGACGACCTCGCGGTGGAGGAGCCGCTGGAGATTCGCGTCAGCGGAGAGTCGGTGGCCACCACCATGCGCACGCCAGGACATGACCGCGAGCTGGCCACCGGCTTCCTCTTCGCCGAGGGCATCCTCCAGAGCGTGGACGACCTGGGCGGGCTGGCCCACTGCGGACGGCCGGGCGAGGAGGGCTTCGGCAACGTCATCGAAGTCACCCCCGCCCCCGGCGCCTTCCTCGACGTCTGTCTCTTATACTCCTCTCCGATCCCACCAGACAAGACGAGGACCCACCCGACCACAGCTGATTCTACAAA
>NZ_JAAIYB010000981.1 GCF_010894475.1 Myxococcus vastator | reverse complement strand
ATTGGGGACCTCCCGGACTGCGGAGCCGGAAGTCCGCGACGCCATGGCTGGCGGGACGGAGGTGGTTGCGGTTGCGTCCTCCGGGCGCAGCGAGGGCGACACTGGCCGTCAGTGAGATGCGTGCCATGGGTGGAGCCTCAGGCGTCGTGCAGGCGGATGAGCTCGCGGGAGATGTCCGCGAGCTGTCCCGTTTCCGGCAGGCCATGGCGGCGCTGGAACGCTCGCACGGCGGACGTTGTCGATGCTCCGGGCGACCCGCGCTCCCCGTCGATGGCGTAGCCCAGGTTGTGCAGCCGCTCCTGCGCGGCCCGGAGCGCGTCGGACTCGAAGCCCGGGAGCGACTGGAGCTGCAGCGCCCAGCGGAGCGTCACCGGCTCGGACGCGGCGGCGGGCGCGGCGTCCGGAAAGTCCTCATC
>NZ_JAAIYB010000980.1 GCF_010894475.1 Myxococcus vastator | reverse complement strand
GTGGTGAACGGCGCGCGCCGCTGGCTGTCGCTGGGCATCATGAACTTCCAGCCCTCCGAACTCGCGAAATTCGCGGTGGTGATCTACGCGGCCGACTACATGGTGCGCAAGATGGAAGTGAAGGAGCGCTTCTTCCGCGCCGTGCTGCCGATGGGCGTGGCCGTGGCGGTGGTCGGCGTGCTGCTGCTGGCCGAGCCCGACATGGGCGCTTTCATGGTGATCGCCATCATCGCCATGGGCATCCTGTTCCTGGGCGGCGTGAACGCGCGCATGTTCTTCCTGATCGCGGCCGTGCTGGTGTTCGCCTTCGCCGTCATGGTGATGGGCAGCCCGTGGCGCCGCGAGCGGATCTTCGCCTACCGCGACCCGTTCAGCGAGGCGCACTCGCTCGGCAAGGGCTACCGGCTCTCGCACTC
>NZ_JAAIYB010000097.1 GCF_010894475.1 Myxococcus vastator | reverse complement strand
AAACAGCAGCGTGCAGCCCTGCCCCAACGGATGAACATCAACGCCTCCTGCCAAAGGCCCGAGCGTCTCTCTCAATCAAGGAGATGAGGGCCAGGCGATTTTACGACAGGACCATGCGAGGTGAATGGGCGCGGAGCATGGACAGACGCCATGCTGAGACGCAAGGTGGCCTTCAACGGGCTTCCCGTCGAACGCTTTCCAAGAGGGTCTGGCTTTATCTGAGGGAAGGGCTCAGCGGCTCATCCCAGCCAGACGCGGGCGTTGCGGAACATGCGCATCCAGGGGCCGTCGTCGCCCCACTCGCGAGGCCGCCACGAGTGCTGCACGGAGCGGTGCACGCGCTCCGGATGCGGCATGGTGATGGTGAAGCGCCCATCCCGCGTCGTCAGGCCGGCGATGCCGTGCGGCGAGCCATTGGGGTTGGCCGGATACGTCTCCGCCACCCGCCCGTGGTTGTCCACCCAGCGCGTCGTCACCAGGCCCTCCCCGTTGACGCGCCCGGCGTCCTCCGCGCTGGGGAACTCCGCGCGACCCTCGCCGTGCGAGGTGACGATGAGCATCCGGCTGCCTTCCATGCCCTGGTAGAAGAGCGACGGCGTCTTCGACACCTCCACCAGGGACAGGCGCGCCTCGTACTGCTCGGAGGCGTTGCGCACGAAGCGGGGGAAGTGCTCCGCGCCTGGGATGATGTCCTTGAGCTGCGACATCATCTGGCAGCCGTTGCACACGCCCAGGCCGAAGCTGTCCGGCCGCGCGAAGAAGGCGGCGAAGGCGTCCCGCGCGCGCGGGTTGAAGAGGATGGACTTCGCCCACCCACCGCCCGCGCCCAGCACGTCGCCGTAGGAGAAGCCGCCACACGCCATCACGCCCTTGAAGCCTTCGAGCGACACCCGCCCCGACAGGATGTCGCTCATGTGGACATCCACCGCGGCGAAACCCGCCCGCGTGAAGGCCGCGGCCATCTCCTGCTGACTGTTGACGCCCTGCTCCCGCAGCACGGCCACGCGAGGACGGGCCCCCTTCGAGATGAAGGGCGCGGCCACGTCCTGGGCCGGGTCGAACGTCAGCTTCGGCGACAGGCCCGGGTCCGCCGGGTCACACCGCGCTGCGGCCTCCTGGTCCGCGCAGGTGGGGTTGTCGCGCAGCTTCTGCAGCTCGTGGCTGACGCGGGACCACGTGCGGCGCAGGGCCAACGTGTCCTCCGCCAGCAACGCGTCGCCCCCGTGGCGCACGCGCACCTGCAACGCCGTCACCGGGCGACCCAGCTCGTGGACCTCCCGCGACAAGCCCTGCTGCGCCAGCACCTCACGCACACGCGCCACGTCCGAGGCGCGCACCTGCACCACCGCGCCCAGCTCCTCGTTGAAGAGGGCCGCCGTCACGTCACCGCCCAGCGGCGCCAGGTCCACGTCCAAGCCGCAGCGGCCGGCGAAGGCCATCTCGCACAGCGTCGCCCACAGACCACCGTCGGAGCGGTCGTGGTACGCCAGCAACACGCCGTCCTCGCTGAGCGCCTGCACCGCGGCGAAGAAGCCGCGCAGCAGCGCGGGGTCCTCCACGTCCGGGCTCTCCGGCCCCACCTGCCCGTGGACATGCGCCACCACGGAGCCGCCCAGCCGCTGCTTCCCGCGCGCCAGGTCGATGAAGAGCAGCCGCGTGTCGTCCGCCACGTCCACGAGCTGCGGCGTCAGGGACTTGCGCACGTCCAGCACCGGCGCGAACGCGGAGATGATGAGCGACACCGGCGACGTCACGGCCTTGCGGGCGCCGCCCTCCTCCCAGACGGTGCGCATGGACATGGAGTCCTTGCCCACGGGGATGGTGAGGCCCAGCGCGGGGCACAGCTCCATGCCCACCGTGTGGACGGCGGCGTAGAGGCTGGCGTCCTCGCCCGGGCTGCCCGCCGCGGCCATCCAGTTGGCGGACAGCTTCACGTCGGACAGCTTGCCGATGCGGGCCGCGGCGATGTTGGTGAGCGCCTCGCCCACCGCCATGCGCGCCGAGGCCGCCGCGTCGATGAGGGCCAGCGGCGTGCGCTCGCCCATGGCCATGGCCTCACCCGTGGTGCTCGTCACGGTGGACAGCGTCACCGCGCAGTCCGCCACCGGCACCTGCCAGGGGCCCACCATCTGGTCCCGGCTGCTGAGCCCGGACACCGTGCGGTCGCCAATGGTGATGAGGAAGCTCTTGTCCGCCACCGTGGGGTGGCTCAGCACGCGCTCCGCCAGCACCGCCAGCGAGCCCACCAGCGACAGCGGCGCGAACGACACCGGGCGCGACGTCACGTCGCGGTGCATGCGCGGCGCCTTGCCGAACAGCACGTCCATGGGCAGGTCGATGGGCGCGTTGCCGAACTGCGTGTCCGTCAGCGTCAGCGTCTGCTCGGCGGTGGCGTCTCCCAGCACGGAGAAGGGCGCGCGCTCCCGCTCGCAGAGCGCGGCGAAGCGGGCCAGGTCCTCCGGCGCCACGCCCAGCACGTAGCGCTCCTGCGCCTCGTTGCACCAGATTTCCACTGGCGACATGCCCGGCTCGGCGTTGGGCACCGCGCGCAGCGCCAGGCGCCCGCCCAGGTCGTTGTCGTGCGCCAGCTCCGGCACCGCGTTGGACAAGCCGCCGGCGCCCACGTCGTGGATGGAGCGGATGGGGTTCTTGTCGCCCAGCGCCCAGCAGCTGTCGATGACCTCCTGACAGCGCCGCTCCATCTCCGCGTTGTCCCGCTGCACGGAGGCGAAGTCGAGGTCCGCCGCGCTCGCGCCCTGGGCCATGGAGGACGCCGCGCCACCGCCCAGGCCGATGAGCATCGCGGGCCCGCCCAGGACGATGAGCTTGTCGCCCGGCTGCAGGCGCCCCTTCTTCACGTGCGACGCGCGGATGTTGCCCAGGCCGCCGGCAATCATGATGGGCTTGTGGTAGCCGCGCACCTCCACGCCAGCGGGCGTGGGGACCTGCACCTCGTAGCTGCGGAAGTAGCCCGCGAGGTTCGGCCGGCCGAACTCGTTGTTGAAGGCCGCGCCGCCCAGAGGACCGTCCACCATGATGTCCAGCGCGGAGACGATGCGGTCCGGCTTGCCGTAGGGCTGCTCCCAGGGCTGCTCGAAGCCAGGGATGCGCAGGTGGCTCACGCTGAAGCCGGTGAGGCCCGCCTTGGGACGGGCGCCACGGCCGGTGGCCCCCTCATCGCGAATCTCGCCGCCCGCGCCAGTGGCGGCACCCGGGTACGGGGAGATGGCCGTCGGGTGGTTGTGCGTCTCCACCTTGATCATGATGTGGGCCGGCTCGCGCACGGAGCCCCACTCACCGGTTTCAGGGGACGGGAAGAAGCGGTCCACCTCGAAGCCTTCGATGACGGCCGCGTTGTCCTTGTACGCGCCGAGCACGCCTTCCGGGTGCTGGACGTAGGTGTTCTTGATGGCCTGGAAGAGCGAGCGCTCCCGCGGCTTTCCGTCGATGCTCCAGCTCGCGTTGAAGATCTTGTGCCGGCAGTGCTCGCTGTTGGCCTGCGCGAACATCATCAGCTCGACGTCGGTGGGGTTGCGCTTCAGCTCGGTGAAGCGCGCCACCAGGTAGTCCATCTCGTCGTCGGCCAGGGCCAGGCCCAGCTCGCGGTTGGCGGTCACCAGCGCCGCGCGGCCTCCGCCCAGCACGTCCACCGTCGTGAAGGGCCGGGGCGTGTGCCCGGCGAACAGGATGGCCGCGTCCTCCAGACGCCCCACCACCGCCTGTGTCATCCGGTCATGCAGCACCGGCTTCAGGTGCTCCAGCTCCGCGTCCCGCAGCGCCTGCCCGTCGGGGCCCGCGATGAAGAAGGCGGTGCCGCGCTCCATGCGCCGCACGCGCTCGCCCAGCCCGCAGTTGTGGGCAATGTCCGTGGCCTTGGAGGACCACGGGGAGATGGTGCCCGGCCGAGGCAGCACCAGCAGCAGACCGCCGGTGCGCGTGCCCGTGGCCACGCGGGGCCCGTAGTCGAGCAGGCGGCCCAGGGTGGCCAGGTCCGCCTCGGAGAGGGGCACCGGCGCGTCGATGAGGTGCACGAACTCCGCATAGACGGACGAAACGGAGGGCACCCGCTCGCGGCACTGGGCCAGGAGCTTGGCGAGCCTGAAGTCAGAAAGGGCCGGAGCCCCACGCAGGGTGTGCATGCTGGACATGGGTCGAATTCGTGGCTCTGGGTAACAGCGGGGCCGTCCTTATCACCGTGCGTCGGCCCGGCGCGTGAAGAGTTCACGCCGGGACGCCTGCCGGACGTGCGGCCAGGAGCCACGGTAGGTGTCAGCCGCACGTCAGAGCCTGCGCGGCGCTCGCGACAAAGCGGGAAGCACCGCCAACGGCCTCATCGGTCCCCCAGAGCCACCCCGAGCCCCAGGCTCCAGGAGAACCCATGCGCCCACGTCACGCCGGGGGGACGCAGGCCCTGGTAGAGCACCTCCGTGCTGGCGACGAAGTTCGCGCCCAGCGGCACGTGCGCGCGCAGCCCCACCGGAACACCCAGGCGCGTGCCACCGCCCTCCCACGCGCGCAGCCCCACGCCCGCGGAGGCACGCACGTCCACGCCGAAGGCGTAGCTCGGCCGCCAGGCGATGAGCGGCGGAGACAGGACCGCGAAGGCCCAGCCTCCCACGGGCCTGGAGCGAAGCGCCTCGCCGCCCTCCAACCCGCGCGTCCAGTCCACCGACAGCCCCAGGCCATGCGGCAGCGGGAGAGCGCCCCGCAGGCCCGCGACGGGCGCGGCGCCGAGCGCATCGGAATAGACTCCGCCCAGCAGCTCCAACGACAGCTCGGGCGAAGGCTGGAAGCCGCGCAGCGCGACGAACGTCGCATCCGGCGCTGTCACCTCCTCGAAACGCGCCGCCGCCCACGCCAGGAACGCGCCGGAGTACGCCACCGCCGCGGCCACGCGCGCGTCCATGAAAACCGCCGACGCTTCGGGAGGAATGCGCCGCACCCGCCCCTTCCAGCGCACCTCGCCGAGGCCAAAGGCGTTGCCCACCGGGCCATAGGCACCAAAGGCGCCCGGTGACGCCGCGTCGGGCTCGGACCAGAAGGCGCTCCAGGGCAGCGTGTCTCCCGCTTCCGTCGTCAGGGACTCGGTCCTGACGGCTTCCAACGTCTCCCGTGCGAGCGCCCGCTGCGCGTCCGTCCCGGACATCGGCGGCACCTCGCGACGCGGCATGCGGCCCAGCGAGGGGCGGGCGCCGTATCGCTCGAAGCGGTCCGTGAGCCCGTGGTTCACCGGAACGACGTGGGGCGGAGACGCCATGTCCTGGAGATGGTGGGCCAGGTGGCCGGCGCGGTCCCAGGCACGCGGCAGGTCGCCGTTGCGAGCCGCCTCCAAGGCGTCCTCCCAGAGCGCACGCACCCGCTCCTCGGAGCCTCGCCGCAGCGCGGAGGAGAGCGCCCCTTCCGGCCGATAGAAGTGGTGCCAGCCCGTCCATTTCACGTGGAGGTTCAGGTCCTCCGCGGTGGCGCCGTGCACCACGGAGCTCCGGTGGGCCGCCAGCTCGGCCTGGGCCCCCGCCGCCACCGCCGCGTCGAGCGCGGCCTCCGTCAGCGCGCGGTGGTCCTGGACCGTGAAGGCCCCCGCCCGAAGCGGGAAGGCCCCACACAGCAGCACGGCCAACAGGAATCTCCAGGGCATTGGACGGCGCATCGCAGGAGCCAGCAACCTTCGCGGGAGACAGCACGTTCCACCGGGGAACAACCGCCGCGCGGGATGCCTCCTCACCAGGCGTGCGCGCGCGCCACTATGCCGCCTCGCGCTCCGGGGCCTCCGGGGGCGGCGATTCCAACGTCGACAGATGGGCCCTGGCCAGCGCGAGGTTGTCGTTGTCCAGCGGGTGGAAGGAGGGACGCAGGTACTCCCGCAAGCCCCGCCCCAGCACGCGGAACAGCACCGGGTCCTTCCGGTGAGCGCGCCACAGCTCGCGCAGCAGGCCCGTCCACCCCAGCCCGCGCTCCTGGCGCAGCAGCATCACCGTGGCGGCGAACCACAGGACGAAGAGGGACACCCCGCCCAGCACCATGCCCAGCACGCGCAGCCCATAGCCCGGTGCCACCTTCCGCAGCACATCGAAGGCCACCGCCTTGTGCTCAATCTCCTCCGCGGCGTGCCACTCGATGAGGCTGCGCATCGCCGGGTGGCCGTCCGCGAACACGCCCAGCGTCAGCGTGTTCTCGCCCATCAGCGCCGTGTAGTGCTCCAGCGCGGCGGTGATGGACAGCCGCAGCGACGGCGGGAGCTTCGCGTCGATGACGCCCCAGAGGAACGAGTCGTACCACCGCATGAAGCGGTGGAGGTCGTAGCCCTGGGACTCCAGCAGCGCGATGTAGTCCTGGTGCTCGCGCGCGTGCTGGCCTTCCTGCGCGAAGAAGGCCTTCACCTGCGCGCGCAGCGCGGGCGTGTCCGCCAGCCGCGGCAGGTAGTGGTTGACGCTGCGCACGAAGAACCGCTCGCCCTGAGGGAAGAGCAGGTTGAGCCCGTTCCACAGGTGCGTGGTGCCAGGGCCGTTGGGGTGCCAGATGCGCGGGAAGCTCGCGTCGAAGGGGAACTGGAGGTGCGGTCGCGGCCGGATGCGTCCGGGGTCGTGGGGGGAGACCATGGGGAGCTCTCGTGACGGAAGACCAGGAAGGTTCAAGGCAGTGCCGGACGTCGCGGCCGGACCCTGCTGACGGCCTCCGCGACGAGCACGTCCCGGAAGGCCAGCAGCTTTTCGCGCGTGCCCAGGGCACCACTGCCCGCGAGCGCCGCGAAGTAGCGCTTGCGCACGCCCGAGGGCGTCGCGTGGAGGACCTCCGTCACGCAGAGGGCCACCCCGCCGCCCACGGCACACAGCGGCCGCATCGTGTTGAAGAAGAGCGGGGAGTGCCGCGCCAGCGCTTCATCATCGTCGACCTCCAAGGTGATTTTGGACAGCAGGGCATTGCCTCCCAGGGCCGCGGGCACCTGCCGCAGCAAGGGCGTGAAGGCGAAGCCGTGCGTGGTGAGCGAGGGCATCCACCACGGCAGCGCCGGTGAGTACAGCGTGGAGAAGATGTCCTCCAGCACGCCGCCGCCCCGCCGCGTCTGCTCCAGCAGGTGCGCGACGTGCGCGGGCGTCATCGGCCCTGTGCGCGTCCGCGAGGGCACCACCGCGATACCAATGCGCCGCCACTTCCGCGCCACGGTGTGCGGCGACGCGGGCAGCACCGGCACCAGCAGCGTGGGGTTGTCGACGGGGAACACGCCCTCGCCGGCCCGCTGCACCGCCTGGAGCATCGCGCAGGTGAGGTTCCGGAAGTCGAGCCCCTCCGGCAGCTCCACTCGCAGCAGCGGTGACGGCTCCTCGGGACCGGTGAGCCACTCGCCCGGCGCCGCGCGGACGTCCCGGCGCGGCAACCCCTCCGAGGCGGCCAGCGAGAGCTCGGCCATCGCGGTGCCATCCATCACCAGGTGGTCGAAGCTCAGCTCCAGGGCGCCCGTCGCCGCGTCCACGCGCGCACCGAACCAGGCGCTCGACGTCAGCAGGTGGGACGTCCAGGCGCTGTCGCCTCGCGAGGCGCGGTCCACCAGCACCTGCGGGAACAAGCCATCCCGACGTGCCTCGGCCAGCGAGCGGCTGGGCGTGCGCGCCAGCAACGCCGCCACCGCCTCATGCGTCAGCGCCGCGTCATCCAGGGACATCCGCACCACCCGGACCCCACCGTCCTCGCACGTGACGGCGGCGGTGAGGACGTCCGCGTCCTGGGCGCGCTGGCGTGCGTCGGCGCCTTCCCGGCCCAGGCGCGCCACCCAGACGTCCAGGGGCTGGTTCTGCCGGCGCACGCCGCGGCTGTCGCGGTACCAGCGCGCCACACCCGCCAGCAGCACCGGCGCCCACGCCCCGCCTTCCGTGTCCACGCCCAGCGGCTGCACCGTCACCATGATGCGGCGCGAGCGGGGCTCGGTCGTCAGGAACTGCTCCCACGTCGTCAGCGCGGGCACCACCTGGGTCGGCTGTCGCGCCGGGAACGCACGCCGCCACCCGTCGCAGAAACGCACGAGCCCGCTGATGGCGTGACGCGCCACCGGGTGCAGGTGCGGAAACTGATGCGTCAACGCCGCATGCACGCGTCCCACGACGCCAACGTCCTGGGCTTCAACCGGAAACGGGAGGGGACCGGATCCGTCCATGGCACACCTCCGGGTGGTCAACGGGGGATGACCCACGGCATTGGCTCCGTAGCCTACCGGACATGCCACCTGTACCGTCAGGCCATCGCGCGATTTCACGGACAGCCATGCTTTTTGGCCTGCCTGCGCGGGTGAAACACGACTCATGACGGCGCCCCCTCACGGAGCGCATGAGGAGGTCACGCAGCGGGCGTGGGACGCAGCGCAGCAGTCGGGGCGGAATCTTCGCGCAGCGCGCCACGTCGGCGGGTACAAATGTCTGACATTGAATGCAAGCGAGCAAGCACGCCTGCATTCATCCCAGACACCTCCTGGTATTATTTGACAGCCCGGCATTCCCGCGCGCTCCGGCGCGACGAGGTCATCTGCGGCGACCGTCAGGGCTACTGCGGATTCGACTCCATCTGCTACGTCTAGGCCGCTCGACGCGCCGTTTCGCGTCCTGGAGCCGCCATGTCACGCCTGCTCGACAGCCTTCCCCTGCTCTACCGCGACCTGCTCCCTGACTTCTTTCGGCAGGACGTTCCCGAGGAGCGCAAGGCCACCTGTTCGAACTGCGCCATGTGCCAGGACACCGCGCAGGGCGCCGTCGACTCCGTGGACGGCGTGAGCCGCATGTTCCGGCCGGACACCAAGTGCTGCACCTACTCACCGCGCCTGCCCAACTACCTGGTGGGCGCGCTGCTGTCCGATGACCGCCCCGAGCTGGCCGAGGGCCGGCGCCGCATGGAGGCGAAGGTCGCCAGCCGCGTGGGCGTCACGCCGCAGTGGGTGAAGCCGCCCGCCAAGTTCCAGTTCCTCTACAAGAACAGCCACCAGTTCTTCGGCCGGGCCGCGTCCCTGCGCTGCGGCTACTACGCCGCGGACAGCGGCGGCTGCACCATCTGGCCCTACCGCGAAGCCGTCTGCTCCACCTTCTTCTGCAAGTACGTGGCGGGCGCGGACGGCCGCAAGTTCTGGATGTCCCTCAAGACGTACCTGACGCTGGTCGAAATCCAGCTGTCGCGCTGGACGGCGCTCCAGCTCCTCCCCGACTACGTGCTGTCCGGCAGGGACCGCGCGCAGACGCAGCCCGGGCCGCTCACCGTGGAGGACCTGGATGACACCGCGCCGCCCGCCAAGGCCTACGCGGCGCTGTGGCAGGGCTACGAAGGCCTCGAGCTCGACTACTTCCGGGAGTGCTACCGCCTGGTGAAGGCGCTGCCCCCGGACGGCGTGGAGAAGCTGCTGGGCCTGGATGGCACCATCGAGCTGAAGACGCTGGAGAAGCTCCACCACACCGCCGTGGCGCCCCAGTTGCCGCGCACGCTCAAGCTCAACCCCGATGCCACCGTGCAGTGGATGCAGGACGGCAGCGTGGCCCTGGGCGCCTACAGCGAATATGACGCCGTGGCCCTGCCCGGAGAAGCCTATGGCCTGCTGGTCGACTTCACCGGGCGCGAGCCCGTGGACGCCGTGCGCCAGCACCTGCGCGAGCACAAGCAGGCGGACCTGTCCGAGGACGTCCTGCTGGAGCTGTACCGGCACCGCATCCTCGTGGAGCCGTGAGGCGGGCGTTCTGGCTACGACTGCTGGGACAGCGCGCCCAGCTCGCGCAGCATGCGCACGGAGACCTGGGCGTTGCGCCACGCGAAGACCGTCTCGGACAGGTGGTCCGCCATCCACGAGCAGAAGCCCGGGTCTCCGGCGCCCAGCCACGCGGCGGACTCGGACAGCTCCGTCTCGGCGGCTTCCCACGCGCGGCGGTAGGCGCTGGCCGCGGTCATCAGCTCGGACAGGGAGTGGGTGAACGCGTCCAGGGCCGCGCGCAGCTCCAGGGGCGCGCCCGGCTCACCCCGGCGGGAATCGCGCAGCCGCCCCAGATGAACCAGGAGCCCTTGCTCCAGCGCCGCGGCGGTCCCCAGCCGCGCCTGGGCGCCGTGGAGCAGGACCTGGAGGTCCTCGGCCAGCTCATGCAGCAGCTCCTCGTTGGAGCGCGCCACCGGGCGGCCCAGCCGCGTACACACCGCCTGCCACAGGCTGCTGTACCCCAGGAGCTCCGCCACGCCGCGGCGCACGTGGGGCGGGACGCGGTCCAGGAACTCGAGCGCGCATTGACGGGCGGACGTGGCCAGGGGGCCCGCGCCCGGTCCCGCCTTCGCGCACTTCAGCACCCGCCAGGCCCACTGGAGCGTCGTCTCCGTGGAGCGGAAGAGGGCTTCACAGCCCGCGCTCAGCGTCCCCGCGTGGCTGGCGTCCATCAGCGAGGAGGAGGAGGTCGCGGGCACGGTCCGGGCTTCCTCGCCGGCGACCTGCTCCGGGCGTGAATCACGTTCCGATGAACCGCGGTCCGGCGACATGCTCCGCCTCCCCAAACGCGACGAGCCAACCCCAGGTATCGCATGCCATGCGCGCAAGCTCCAGCACCCCGCCAGGGGAGGGTGCAGGGCGCCGCGCGAGGCCTGAGGCCGTCGCGGTTTCCGGAGCTACGAGCCGGTGTCGTGTCGCACGGCTTGAGAAAAGTCCGGCCGGGCGCCCGGAACGAGGCACCCGGCCGGCGTGCATTCGCGCGGCGCGCCCTTAATGCAGGGTGCGCTTGAGACGACTGAGCCGCTCATGCGTCCGCTTCTGCGCGGGAATCAACTCCGTCCGCACGAAGCGGCGGGCCTCGCCATGCACCTGGTCCGCGTCGCGCTGGTAGTCGGCGAGGCCATGGTCCTCGCCCTCCTCCAGCGCCTGGATGGCGGCCTTCTCGCCCAGGATGTCCGCGCCGCCCTGGACCAGCTTGGCGAAGGTGCCCCAGATGCCAGAGCCCTCCGCGGGCTCACCGCCCATTCGCAGGATGCGCTCTCGAATCTCCTCGACCCGGTGCGCGTGGTCTTGCTGGCAGTACTCCAGCGCGTCACGGGCCAGTCCGTCCGAGACGTGCCCGATTGCCTGACGATAGGTCTCCACGGCGGAGATTTCGCCGCGCAGGAACGAGTTGAGCGTCTCGACGTCCTTGTTGGTGCTCGCCATCAATGACCTCCATGGGTGACAGGTGAATGCGGCTTGCCGCAAAGGTGATGCCCGTTGCCGCAGGGGCAACGAGCGCCCGCCTCCCCGCCTCCTTCCAACGTCCACGCGGACGTTCACCCCACGGCGCCCGGCCACGCTCCCCGGACGGGCGGACGAGCGACCGTCCCCTCGGGCAGGCCCAGGCCCGCACACCCCCTGAGGAGGACCGGTTGACGCGCGCATGAGACAGCCGCTAGCGTAGGTCTTCGCGATGACGCACTCCCACACACCGACCGCCGCGCCGTTTGCCAGCCGCTGCTGTCTGTCGTGTGCCTGTTGTCGTCAGCCGGCCCTGGGTTGTTGACGCGCAGACGGGAAGCCCTTCCAAGCCTCCCTCCTCGCGCTCCTCCCGGCCCGGTCTCCTCTCCCAGGAACCGGGCCGTTTTCGTTTCCGCTCCCAGCCCCGCACCGCTCGCCCATGTCCTTTACCGCCGCCGAAGCCCGTGTCCCCCGCGCTCCCGCGCTCCTCGCCGGGTGTGATGACGCCTGTGCCACGGGCGGCGCGTGCTGTCTGTGCTGTGCGTGTCCCGAGTGTCCGTCTTCAGGCGGGCGCCGAGCATCGAGAAGCGTGTAGCGCGTCCTTCTCGAACCTTCTTGCTCGTGCGGCCCGCCCTCGAAAGAGGCGGGCCTTTTCTTTTTCCGGAGTCACCATGTCCCCCCCGCAGCCCCATGCCTCGGCCCTGCTCGCCGAAGCCTCCGATGTGAAGGACGCCCCCGCGCTGGACCTCCTCGCCTGGGCCGAGCGCCGCTTCGGCGCGCGCGCGGCCATCGCCTCCAGCTTCGGCGTGGAGGACATGGTCCTCATCGACCTGGCGCGCCAGCATGCGCCCAGCCTGCGCCTCTTCACGCTCGACACCGGACGCCTTCCCCCGGAGACCTACGAGCTCATGGAGGTGGTCCGTAAGCGCTACGGCGTCACCGTGGAGACGTACTTCCCGGAGCGCGAGCGCGTGGAGGCGCTGGAGTCCACGCAGGGCTACTTCTCCTTCCGCCAGAGCCTGGAGGCGCGCAAGGCGTGCTGCGCCATCCGCAAGGTGGAGCCCTTGTCGCGCGCGCTCGCGGGCCAACAGGCGTGGGTGACAGGGATGCGTCGTGAGCAGTCCGTCACCCGCACCGACGTGGCGACGCTGGAGGTGGACAGCGCGCATGGGCTGCTCAAGCTCAACCCGCTGGCCACGTGGAGCAGCCGGGACATCTGGGCCTACGTCCGGGCGAACGGCGTGCCCTACAACGCGCTCCATGACCGTGGCTACCCGTCCATCGGCTGCGCGCCCTGCACGCGCGCGGTGAAGCCCTACGAAGACGAGCGCGCGGGCCGCTGGTGGTGGGAGTCCGCGGAGAACCGCGAGTGCGGCCTCCACCCGGTCCGATGACGCACGCCATGCCTTCACACGCCATGGACTATCCCGTGTGCCTTCGACTCGAGGGCCGCTCCGTCCTGCTGGTGGGCGGCGGCGCCATCGCGGAGGGCCGCGCCCTCGCGGTGCTCGACGCCGGCGCGCGGCTGCGCGTCATCGCGCCGGAGGCCACTGCCACGCTGCGCCGGCTCGCAGCCGACGGACGCCTGGAGTGGCTGCCCCGTCCCTACGACGCCGACGACGTGCGCGGCCATCACCTGGTGCTCGCGGCCACGGACGACGCGGCCGTGGGACGGCAGGTGGCCATTGAAGCCCGGGCCCTGGGCCTGTGGGTCAACACCGCGGATGAACCGGCGCTGTGTGACTTCACCCTGCCCTCCGTCGGCAGGCGCGGCCCCATCACCGTCGCCGTGTCCTCCGCGGGGCGGGCCCCCGCGCTCGCCAGCCACCTGCGCAAGACGCTCACCGCCCAGGTGACGCGACACCACGTCTGGCTGGCGCGACTCAGTGGCTGGCTTCGCGAGCACCTGCCCCGAGGCGCGGCGCGCCAGCGGCTGCTGAAGCAGGTGGCGGTGGGAGACATCGGCGCGCTGCTGGAGCGAGGCGAGCGCAAGGCCGCCTGGACGCAGCTCCGCGCGGAGCTGAAGCACTTGAAGATTCCTGGAGAGACACCATGAGAGAGCAGACGAGAGGCCGCGTGTTCCTGGTCGGCGCGGGCCCGGGAGACCCAGAGCTGTTGACCTTGCGCGCCGCGCGCGTGCTCAGGGAGGCGGACACCGTCGTCCATGACCGGCTGGTCCACCCCGGGGTGCTCGAGCATGCGCGGCCCCACGCCCGGCTCATCTACGTGGGCAAGGAGGGCGGCGGCGACTCCGTGAGCCAGGAGGAGATTCACGCCGTCCTCATCGCCCAGGCGCTGCTGGGGCGCCGCGTGGTGCGGCTCAAGGGCGGGGACTCCTTCGTCTTCGGCCGCGGCGGCGAGGAGGCGCTCGCGCTGGAAGAAGCGGGCATCCCCTATGAAGTCGTGCCCGGCCTCACCGCCGGGACGGCCGTGCCCGCGGCGGCGGCCATCCCCGTCACGCACCGAGGCGTCTCCGGCGCGGTGACGTTCGCCACCGCGTACCGGGGCGGCAGCGCGCCGGACTGGGACTTCCTGGCGAAGGCCCAGACGCTGGTCCTCTACATGGCGGGGAGCCGGCTGGAGGAGACAGTGCGCGCGCTGGAGGGCGCGGGGCGCTCCGCGGCCACTCCGGCCGCCGTGGTGGAGGCGGGGACCTGGGAGCATCAACGGGTGGTGGAGGCGCCGCTGAGCCACATCGCCCAGGCGGTGACGCGGGACGGGCTCGGCTCGCCGTCGCTGCTCATCGTGGGCGAGGTCGTCTCGCTGCGCGCGCGTCTGCCTTCACTGGTGGCGCAGGGAACCCCGGAGCATGGACACGCGCCAGCGCGCGTGGCGGAGGGCGGTCATGAGTGAGAACACGTTCGCGCGGGCGTCGCACCTGTCGGAGCTGGAAGCGGAGAGCATCCACATCCTCCGGGAGACGGTGGCCGAGTTCGCCAACCCGGTGATGCTCTACAGCATCGGCAAGGACTCCCAGGTCCTGCTGCACCTGGCGCGCAAGGCCTTCCACCCCGCGCCCCTGCCCTTCCCGCTGCTCCACGTGGACACCACCTGGAAGTTCCGGGACATGTACGCGTTCCGGGACGCCTTCGTGGCGCGCCACGGCCTGCGCCTCATCGTCCACCAGAACCAGCGCGCGCTGGCCGAGGGCATCAACCCCTTCGACCACGGCAGCCAGAAGTACACCCATGCGATGAAGACGCAGTCGCTGCTGGAGGCGCTGGCGAAGCATGGCTTCGACGCGGCCTTCGGTGGCGCGCGGCGCGACGAGGAGAAGTCCCGGGCCAAGGAGCGGGTGTTCTCCTTCCGGGACAGGCATGGCCAGTGGGACCCGCGCCGCCAGCGGCCGGAGGTGTGGAACCTCTTCAACGGCCGCGTCGACGCGGGCGAGAGCATGCGCGTCTTCCCGCTGTCCAACTGGACGGAGCTGGACGTGTGGCACTACGTGCTGCGCGAGCGCATCCCCGTGGTGCCGCTCTACTTCGCGGCGGAGCGCCCGGTGATTGACCGGGGCGGCACGCTGCTCATGGTGGATGACGAGCGCATGCGGCTACGGCCCGGCGAGAAACCCGAACTCCGGCGCGTGCGGTTCCGAACGCTGGGCTGCTACCCGCTCAGCGGAGCCATCGAGTCCTCCGCCACCACGGTGGAGACCGTCATCCACGAGATGGTGAACGCCCGCCAGTCCGAGCGGCAGGGCCGGCTCATCGACCACGACGAAGAGGGCTCCATGGAGCTCAAGAAGCGCGAGGGCTACTTCTAATGGACACCGGCTTGCAGCAACTGCTCGACCAGCACTCCACCCGGGAGCTGCTCCGGCTCGTCGTGGTCGGCTCCGTGGATGACGGGAAGTCCACCCTCATCGGCAGGCTCCTCTACGAGTGCGACGGGCTCTTCGAGGACCAGATTGCCGCCGTGCGGAAGGCCAGCGCGAAGCGGACCGCCGCCGCCGTGTCCGTGCCCTCCGAGGTGCTGGCCCAGGGCCTGAAGGCTGCGGCCGGCGCCGACGAGGAGGCGCTGGACTTCTCCCTCTTCACGGACGGCCTGCGCGCCGAGCGCGAGCAGGGCATCACCATTGACGTCGCCTACCGCTACCTGAGCACCGCGCGGCGCAAGGTCATCGTCGCGGACACGCCGGGCCACATCCAGTACACGCGCAACATGGCCACCGGCGCCTCCACGGCGGACGCGGCGGTCATCCTGGTGGATGCGCGGCTGGGCGTGCTGCCGCAGACGCGCCGCCACGCGTACATCGCCTCGCTGCTGGGCATCCCCTACCTGGCCGTGGCGGTGAACAAGATGGACCTCACGGGCTTCGACCGGGACGCCTTCGAGCGCATCGGCACCGAGCTGGTGGCCTTCGCCCACGCGCTCGGCTTCGAGGGCGTGCGGCTCTTCCCCGTCAGCGCCAGCCGGGGGGACAACATCACCAAGCCCAGCGCCCGCACCCCCTGGCACGAAGGCGGCACGCTGCTCGCGTGGCTGGAGTCGCTGCCCCACCAGCGACGGCAGGACGACGCGCCCTTCCGCTTCCCCGTCCAGTACGTGCTCCGGCCCCACCAGGACTACCGGGGGCTTGCGGGACAGATTGCCTCCGGCACCGTCCGCGTCGGCGATGAAATCCAGGTCCATCCATCCGGGCGGCGCACGCGCGTGGCGGGCATCGACACCTTCGATGGACCGCTGGAGGAGGCCGCGTCCCCCGCGTCCGTCACGCTGAGACTCGCGGACGAAGTGGACGCCAGCCGAGGCGACCTGCTGGCCCACGTGGACCAGCCGCCGCTGTCGCTCCACCAGCTCGACGCGATGCTCGTGTGGTTCGGGGAGCAGCCGCTGGACTGCTCGCGCCGCTACCTGGTGAAGCAGGCCTCGCGCACGGCGCCCGCGCACATCGAACGGGTGCTGTGGCGCAAGGAGCTGGCGGACCTGTCCGAGCAACCCGCCGATTCCCTGTCACTCAACGACATCGGCCGGGTGCGGGTGGTGTGCCGTCGGTCGCTGCTGACGGACGCGTACCGCGACAACCGCCGCACGGGCGCCTTCATCGTCATCGACGCGCTCACCCACGACACGGTGGGCGCGGGCATGGTCCTGGGGCCGGTGGAGGACTCCGCGCGGGGCGACGTGACGTCCTCGCTCGTCACGCAGCCCGAGCGGCGGGGACGACTGGGTCAGCCCGGCGCCATCGTCCTGCTGCCCGCCACGCCGGACGCGGGCTCACGCGCCTTCCAGTTGGAGCGCCGGCTGTTCGACCTGGGCTGGCATGTCGCCACCGCCCCCGGTGACGTGGAGGTGGCGCTGGCGCTCGCGGCGGCGGGACTGGTGGCCCTGGTCCACAGCGACACGCCCCAGACACGCCGGGCCCTGCGCGAAGAGGCCCGCGATGCCGGCACCGCGTGGCTGGAGCTGGAAGCCAGCGAAGACCTGGAGCAACACCTCGGCCACATCCTCACCCTCCGGGGGGCCGCACGATGAGCGCATCCCCTGCCGCCCAGGCGCCCCCGTTCATCAACGCGCTGCTGGGTGAGGACAAGAGCGCCCTGCTGCTCAAGCTCGTGGAGGGGCTGGACACCTCCGCCCTGCACTGGCTGAGCGGCTACACCGCGGGACTGGCCGGCCGTGCGCCCCAGGCCACCGTCATCCCCGTGACGCCCGCGCCCGTGGCCGCGCCCGCCGTTCCCCTCACCATCATCTACGGGACGCAGACGGGAAACAGCCGCCTTTTGGCCGAGCGCCTCAAGCACCAGGTGGAGTCCGCCGGGCTCGCCGCGCGGCTGTTCCGGGCCAGCGACTATCCGGTGCGAGCGCTGGCCAAGGAGACGCTGCTCTGCGTGGTCATCAGTACCCAGGGAGACGGCGACCCGCCGGACGATGCACGCGGCTTCTGTGAGTTCATCCTCGGCAAGCGCGCGCCTCGCATGGAGGGGCTGCGCTACGCCGTGCTCGGGCTGGGAGACTCCAGCTACCCGCGCTTCTGCGAAGTGGGCCGGCTGCTCGACGCCCGCTTCGCGGAGCTGGGCGCCAGCCGGCTGCTGGAGCGCGCCGACTGCGACGTGGACTTCGAGCCCGTGGCCACGGGCTGGCTCGACCAGGCCTTCACCCTGGCGCGCGAAGTGTTGACTCCGCGGGCGGCGGAGACGGCCACCGTCGTGCCGCTGCGGGAGCCACACGCCGCGCCCGCATTCACCAAGGAAGCGCCCTACACCGCGGAGGTGCTGCTCAACCAGCGCATCACCGCGCGCGGCGCGCTCAAGGACGTGCGGCACCTGGAGCTGTCGCTCGCGGGCTCCGGGCTGGAATACGCCCCTGGCGACGCGCTGGGGGTGTGGCCCCACAATCCGCCGGAGCTGGTGGCGTCCTTCCTGTCGGAGCTGCGCCTCGACGGCGAAGCGCCTGTCACTCGCGAGGGCCGCACGCTCCCGCTGGTGCGCTGGCTGAGCGACGCGCTGGAAATCACCAGGCTCAACCGCCCCTTCCTGGAGCGACACGCCAGGCTGTCCGGCAGTTCGGCGCTGCGCGAAGTGCTCGAGCCGGGCCGCGCCGAGGCCTTCCGCGCGCTGCTGGCGGGGCATCAGGTCATCGACGTGCTCCGCGCCCACAAGGCCACCTGGGACGCCACCGAGCTGGTCCAGGCCCTTCGCCGGCTCACGCCCCGGCTGTACTCGATTGCCTCCAGCTCCAAGCGCGTGGGTGAAGAGGCGCACCTCACGGTGGCGGTGGTGGACTATACGGCCTTCGACCTCCGGCACTTCGGCGCCGCGTCGTACCACCTGGCCACGCGCGCGGCCGGCACCGACGCCGTCCGCGTCTTCATCGAGCCGAACGAGCGCTTCCGGCTGCCGGAGGACGGCGACAAGGACGTGCTGATGATTGGCCCAGGCACCGGCGTGGCGCCCTTCCGGGCCTTCGTCCAGGAGCGCGCGGAGACCGGGGCGAAGGGCCGCAACTGGCTCTTCTTCGGTGAGCAGCACTTCCGCACCCAGTTCCTCTACCAGACGGAGTGGCAGGAGGCGCTGAAGAAGCAGACGCTGCACCGGCTGTCGCTCGCCTTCTCGCGGGACCGCGCGCAGAAGGTCTACGTGCAGCACCGGCTGCGTGAGTCCGGACGTGACGTCTACGAATGGCTCGAAGGCGGCGCCCACCTCTACGTCTGCGGCGACGCCCAGCGCATGGCCCCCGATGTCCACGAGGCGCTGGTGGACGTCGTCTCCACCCACGGTGGCACGAGCCGCGAGGACGCGCACGCCTGGCTGGAGTCCCTGCGCGAGCAGCGGCGCTACCTGCGCGACGTCTACTGACCCATTTGCGATTGCGAGCAACGACATGAGCCATCAGCCCAAACCGCTCTCCGAAGTGGAGCACATCAAGACCCAGAGCCGACTGCTCCGGGGAAGCCTGGCGGAGAGCCTGGAGGACCCGGTGACGGGCGGCCTCGCCACGCCGGACACCAGCCTCATCAAGTTCCACGGCAGCTATCAGCAGGACGACCGCGACCTGCGCGAGGAGCGGCGCCAGCAGAAGCTGGAGCCCGACTACAGCTTCATGCTCCGCACCCGCCTGCCCGGAGGCGTGTGCACGCCGGCCCAGTGGCTGGCGATGGACGCCCTGGCGCGCGAGCACGCCAACCACACGCTGCGCATCACCACGCGGCAGGCCTTCCAACTGCACGGCATCATCAAGGACGACCTCCGGCCCACCATCGCCCGCATCAACGAAGCGATGATGGACACGCTGGCCGCCTGCGGCGATGTGAATCGCAACGTGCTGTGCAACCCCAACCCGGTGGACTCACGCGTCCACGAGACGGTGTACCAGTGGGCGGTGCGCCTCTCCGAGCACCTGCTGCCGAAGACGCGCGCCTACTACGAAATCTGGCTGGGCAAGGAGAAGGTGGCCGGCGGTGAGGACGAGCCCATCTACGGCCCCACCTACCTGCCTCGGAAGTTCAAGGCCGCAGTGGCCGTTCCGCCCCTCAACGACGTGGATGTCTTCGCGCAGGACCTGGGCTTCATCGCCATCATCGAGGGCGACGCGCTCGTGGGCTTCAACGTCTCCGTGGGCGGCGGCATGGGCGCCACGCACGGTGACGCGGCCACCTATCCCCGGCTGGCGGATGTCGTCGGCTTCATCTCGCCGGAGCAGACGCTCGCCGTCGCCGAGGAGGTGGTGAAGATTCACCGCGACTTCGGGGACCGCACGAACCGCAAGCACGCGCGCCTGAAGTACGTCCTGGAGGAGCGCGGCGTGCCCTGGTTCACGGCGGAGTTGGAGAAGCGGCTCGGCTTCGCGCTCCAGCCAGCGCGCCCGTTCGCCTTCGAGCACAACGGAGACCGCTTCGGGTGGACGGAAGGCCATGACGGCCAGTGGCACCTGACGCTGCACCTGGACAGCGGCCGCGTGGCGGACCGGCCCGGCGCCACGCACCTGACGGGCCTGCGGGAGATCGCGCGCATCCACACCGGGGACTTCCGCCTCACGGCGAACCAGAACCTCGTCATCGCCGGTGTGACACCCGAGGCTCGCGAGGCCATCGACGCACGGGTGACTGCGCACGCGCTGGACAGCTTCCGCAGCGCCAGCCCCGTGCGCCGCAACGCGCTGGCCTGCGTGGCGCTGCCGACGTGCGGGCTCGCCATGGCGGAGGCGGAGCGCTACCTGCCCGCCTTCGTGGGGCGTATGGAGGACCGGCTGCGGGCCCATGGCCTCCAGGACGCGAACCTGCTGCTCCGCATCACCGGGTGCCCCAACGGCTGCGCGAGACCGTACCTGGCGGAGGTGGGGCTCGTGGGCAAGGCGCCCGGTCGCTACAACCTGCACCTGGGCGGCGATGCGCGAGGCCAGCGCCTCAACCGCCTCTACCGGGAGAACATCGACGAGGACGCCATCCTCGCGGCGCTGGAGCCCTTGTTCGAAGGCTACGCGCGCGAGCGACAGCCCGGTGAGGGCTTCGGTGACTTCGTGGTGCGCGCAGGCCACGTCCCCAGCCCCTCCGCCCAGGCGCGGCCGTCCTGAGCCAGCGCGGGCGGCGAGCCGTGCTCAGCCGCCCGCGTCCCGCACCGCCGTGAGGAGCAGGTCGTACTTGCCGCCCAGGAACGTGCGGAAGCCGTGCTGGTGCAGGTAACGGCGGTAGAAGGACAGGTCCTTCACCAGCAGCGACAGGTCGGGCTCGCGCAGGTTCCGCACCCGCGCGCCATAGACGACCTCGCCATCCCGGAAGCGGGAGTTGGGAAAGCCCAGCAGCAGCGCCGAGCGCGGCTCCAGGTGCTCCTGCACGAGCTTGCGCAGCAGCGCATGGTCATCCACGCCGGGGCTCTGCAGCGTGCCCACGGACACCACCAGGTGGAAGCACCCCAGCTCCTCCGGCAGCGCGTTGAGGTCCGCGACGACGAAGCGGTGCCGCGCATCGGGGAAGCGGGCGCGTGCCTCTTCAATGGCGCTGGCGCTGTGGTCCACCCCCACGAAGCGCACGTCCGGGTTCTCTTCGAGCCACGAGAACGCCGCCAGCTCATCCCCGCGATTGACGCCCAGGTCGAGCACGCGGGCGGACGCCGGCAACCGGATGCGCCCGAGCGCTTCGAGCCAGGGCAACAAGAAGCCCGCGTCCTCCAGCTTGCGCAGGCGAGCGAACGCGGACGCCGCGCCGTAGCGCTCTTGCGGTGATACCGCTTCATCCTCCATGCCTCCCGCGTGCCAGGGCGCCTCGGGCCCCAGCCGCTCGAAGGTCAGCGCGATGTGCGTCGCATCCACCGCGCGAGGCGTGAGCAGCCGGCACGCGAGCCCCTCCGCCAGGTCACACCAGCTGCGCAGGGGCCGATGGAGCAGCGCGCCAGACGGACCCACGCGCTCGCCGGGGTAGCAGCCCCTGCCCAAGTCCGGGTCTGGCACCTCGATGGTGACGGGCCCGGCACCGAGCGACGCCAGCAAATGCCGCTGGATGTGGATCAGGGACTCGGCATGGAAGCGGCGCGGGTGCGCGGCGGACTCGGTGGGGCTCGACATGATGGCGCGGAGCCTATCGCGGCATCTGTCCTGTTCCGTGGCTTCCGCGCCGTGCACAATCTCCCTCCCATTGAAGGCCCGCTCCGCCGAGGTATTCCATGCATCGGTTCCGCACCCCTTCCGCCCTGCTCGCCGCCGTCGCCCTCCTGGGCTGTCAGTCCAACAAAGAGGACAAGCCGGCCC
>NZ_JAAIYB010000979.1 GCF_010894475.1 Myxococcus vastator | reverse complement strand
TGGCCGTCCCGTCGACGTGGGCCAGCGTCATCGGCTCCGACGCGCCTCCCGCCTTGCCCCAGTCGTGCACCGCCGACAGCGACAGGGCGTATTTCATGGGGTACGGCTGGCGCCCCATGAGGATGTGCTGCACGTCCAGGACGACTTCCGCCCCCATCAGCCGCGCGCCCAGCACATCCGAGGCGAAGGCCTCCACGTACAAGGGCCTCAGCATCCCCGTCACCACCGCGCCGGCTGGGTTGTAGTTGGGGTTGCCCCGGTTGTTGTAGCGCCGCACCAGGTGCCCGGACAGCAGCGTGTACGACTCGAGAGCACCCACCCACACGAAGTTCGGTGCGTCGCCTCCCACCATCAGGTTCTGCACCACTTGGCCCCAGTCGGAGAGCTCGTCCCAGTCCTCTTTGCGCACCAGGCTCCCC
>NZ_JAAIYB010000978.1 GCF_010894475.1 Myxococcus vastator | reverse complement strand
CATAGGCGAGTGCCGAGAGGCCGATGGTCGACTTGCCGGCGCCGGATTCGCCGATCAGGCCGAGCACCTTGCCCTTGGCGAGGTCGAAGGAGACATTGTCGACCAGCGTGACCCGCTTGGGAGGCGCGCCTGGCGGATAGCTGGTGGCCTCGATCTTCAGGTTCTTGACGGACCGAAGATTATGCATCGCCGCGTCCTCCTTTCAGGCTGGACGGGCGCTTGGGCAGCCAGTCGACGACCAGATTGACACAGACCGCCAGGGCAGCGATCGCCCCGCCGGGAACGAGGGCGGCCGATATGCCGAAGATGATGCCGTCCTTGTTGTCCTTGACCATGCCGCCCCAGTCTGCGGCCGGCGGCTGGATGCCGAGGCCGAGGAACGAGAGGGTGGAGAGGAAGAGGATCGAGAAGGCAAAGCGC
>NZ_JAAIYB010000977.1 GCF_010894475.1 Myxococcus vastator | reverse complement strand
CGGCGTCCGGAGGCTGGTTGGTGAGGGCCTGGGCGACAATCACCTGGTGCGCCGAGTCCACCGCCGCCTGCGCGTTGTAGGCCTGCTCGAAGCTTGCGCCCTTCTTCATGATTCGGCTGTCGGAGTCGGTGAAGTTGCGCTGCGCCTTCGGCGTCGGCTTGCCCTCGGCCGTATGGGGCACGGTGTGGCTGGGCAAGTCCTGGACGGACGGGGGCGCGTCGTCGTCATCATCCTTGGGTTTGCCTGCTTCCGCGGCGGCCTTCGCCTCGGCCTCCAGGGCCCGCCGGGCCTCCTGGATTCGCTGCAGTCGCGACTGCGCCCGCCGCAACTCCTCGGGAAGCTCGTCGCCTCGCTTGCCCTTGCCGTGGCGGGCGTCCTCTTCCGCGTCGACGGCCTCCGCCTGGGCCAGCAGGTGCCGCACCTGCTCGCG
>NZ_JAAIYB010000976.1 GCF_010894475.1 Myxococcus vastator | reverse complement strand
GGGGGAGGAGCGCGCCAGCGGGCATGCCCACGCCGGCCGCGCGGACCTGGGCGCCCCACTCGATGTCGAAGGACTTGAGGCCGGGGACGGCCTTGAGGGCGGCCTCGGAGTCGGCCTGGATCTTCCCCTTCATGGGGCAGGCAGGCGTGGTGAGCTCGATCTTGAGTTTCGCGGTGTCCCCGGAGACACGGACGTCCTTCACCATTCCCGCCTTCACGAGGTCGATGTGAAGCTCGGGATCCATCACCTTCGACATCGCAGCGAGGATGTCGGCCTGGGTAACGCTCATCAGGACACCTGAAACCTTTTGGAAAACGGGCGGTTGTAAGCCGCCAGCGGGCGCGGAATCTGCCAGCCCAGGGGGGGCTGTCAACGTCGTTTAACGGGGCTGTACGCCCTGCGCACCCTGTAGGTGTCAGGCATGGCTACTGAG
>NZ_JAAIYB010000975.1 GCF_010894475.1 Myxococcus vastator | reverse complement strand
CACCCGCCCCGCAGCCACAGCCAGCATCACCCAGCGGATAGAACTGCGGCAGCACCCCCACGACATGGGGCTCCGGCTCGGGTTCAGGTTCTGGCTCCGGCGGCGGGTGCGGGTCCACGCCCCGCGCCGCCTCGCAGGCGGTGAGCAGGCTCGCGGCGCCGGACGCCTCGACCGGCGGCGGAGGCACCTGGGTGAGCAGGCCCGCCTGCACCAGGAACGACGACATGAGCCCGGCGCGCTGCACCGGACTGACAATGGCCTCGAAGGGCATCCCCAGCAGCAGCACCCGCCCGTTGGGCGCCGACGCCACACCCGCCGCCAGGTCCGTTCCCAGGTAGCGAAGCACGGACGTGCCCCCCGACGCGGGCGTCAGCACGTCCGTCACGCCCACCGCGTAGCCGCCCCGCGTGCCGTCATCCAGTCCCACCCCGGTGAGC
>NZ_JAAIYB010000974.1 GCF_010894475.1 Myxococcus vastator | reverse complement strand
GAGGAGGGACTGGCCATCGCCGGTCGTAACATGTGCTTGGCCGGTCCCTCAACTTCCCGTCTTTCCTGGCGAATTGGGTGCCAGCCGCCCCTGGGAGCAGGCGGGCGGACCCTGCCCTGGAGCCACGCGGCGCCTATTTGCGTCGAGCGCGCCACTCGTCGCGGCTCTGCCCCCAGCGGTCGACGCGGACCGTGTCGTGCGGCGGTGGCATGTGTGCCGGGCCCAGCACCCGCGACCCCAGCCGGAGCGCGACCTGCTGGGACGGGGTGTTCTCCGGCACGATGCAGTGGATGACGTCGGTCCAGCCCAGGTGGTCGAAGGCCCAGTCCATGGTCGCCGCCGTCGCCTCGGTGGCGTAGCCCCGGCCCCAGAACTCGCGGAGCAGGCTCCAGCCAATCTCCGTTCCCGGCCAGCCCTCCGGCTTCCACGGGCCCACCC
>NZ_JAAIYB010000973.1 GCF_010894475.1 Myxococcus vastator | reverse complement strand
GCCGTAGGCTGTTTAGATTGGAATCGGACTGGCTCATTGACACCTGTCTGCAGGCGAAGATAGAGGCATCCGCCCTCGTAAACGAGCATTTTTCCGCGACCTTCATGAACAGTCCCTGGCAGAGAAGACGGCAGCCCGACGACGTCCCCACCCCCGTGGCGGTTGCCGTCTCGGACTTCTGCAGGCGCGCGAAAGCACCCGCACCGGCACCCGAGGTCCGCGAGGCGCTGGCCCTCCTGGCCGAGGCTGATGACTTCCGCGTCCGCGCACTGACGGACGGCGAACCCGAGGCCTCCCCCCTGGGGCCCTTCGCCGTCATCGACATCCTCAGCGGCACCCAGGCCTCCGTGGCCGCGCAGCGTCAGGCGTGCGGCTTCTATGAGGTCGCCCGCGAGCTGGCCCACGTGCGCGAGCAGAAGACGCCACCTCCAGCGCCCGCGGAGCCCCCCCTCACC
>NZ_JAAIYB010000972.1 GCF_010894475.1 Myxococcus vastator | reverse complement strand
ACAATATCCGTGACATCCAGGATCTGGTGCGCCGCGAACCCGGTGTTTCTGTCGCTCGCCCGACATCAATCACCAATCCCTGGGGCCAGCTCAGTAGCTTCACGATCCGCGGCATGGGCGGCAACCGTGTATTGACGATGGTCGACGGCTCCCGTGTCCAGGAACTGATCACCGACGGCAGCCGCGACTTCTTCGACATGAGCAATTTCAAGTCGGTTGAAATCGTGCGCGGACCCAATTCGGTGCTCTGGGGTGCGGACGCACTCGGCGGCTCTGTGATGTTTAGAACACTCGATCCATCCGACCTGCTCGCAGACACGGACAAGCCCTGGGCGCTTGAGCTGAGGAGCAGCTATGACAGCTTCGACAGCAGCTGGAAGAAGCAGATCACAGGGGCCTATGACTTCGGCGACATCCAGGTTCTGGGCAGCTATGGCCATACATCTGCAAGCGAGGCGGAACTGAGC
>NZ_JAAIYB010000971.1 GCF_010894475.1 Myxococcus vastator | reverse complement strand
GAGGCGCTTCTTCCTTCTGCTTGGAGCACGCGCACAGGAGGGCGGCGAGGGCGAGGACGTGGAGGCGGAGCATCATGAGGCGCTTATCTACCAGATGCCCGCCCTTTCCCGGAGTGCATGAAGGGGTGGGTTCCTGCTATGGGCTCGCCTCGTGCAACCCTACGAGCTCATCAAGGCCAAGCGGGATGGCGGCCGGCTGGATCCGGCGGACATCCGTGCGTTCATCGAGGCGTATACGGCGGGGACGGTGGCGGACTACCAGATGGCGGCCATGTGCATGGCCGTCTTCTTCCGGGGCATGGACTCCCGGGAGCTGGGCGCCTGGGCCCGCGCCATGCTGGAGTCCGGCGAGGTCCTGGACCTGTCCGACACGCCGGGCGTGAAGGTGGACAAGCATTCGACGGGCGGGGTGGGCGACAAGGTCTCCCTCAGCCTGGCGCCGCTGGCCGCCGCTTGCGGCGTCCCTGC
>NZ_JAAIYB010000970.1 GCF_010894475.1 Myxococcus vastator | reverse complement strand
GGTGACGACGGCGCCCTCGGCGGCGATGCGCTGACGGCGGCTCACGCCCACCGTGGCGCCGAGCACCGCGGAGATGAGGCCCAGCAGCAGTGACGCGAAGATGCCCCAGAAGACGCGGCTGGTGGGCTCGGCCGCCTGCAGCGCGCCCTGCTGGATCTGCTCGCCCATCTGTCCGGCCTGGCTCCGGAACTCGGTGAACTGGTCACCCACCCGGCCCGCGATTTCCTGGGCGTCCTGGCGCGACAAGCGCGTGTTCTCCGCGATGGAGGTGACGAGCACCTCCTGGTCGAGGTTGCCCGTGCGCAGGGCGGTGCTCAGGACATCGGACGTGGCGGCCTGGAGCTGGTTGGCGGTGATGGTCGGCTTGCCCTCCGCCTGGAGGCGCCGGTTGATGGGGGCCAGCGCGTCATTGGCGTCCAGCCCGAAGGTCTGCGCCGCCTGTCCGCCGCCCGAGGCCGCGCCCGCCACCGC
>NZ_JAAIYB010000096.1 GCF_010894475.1 Myxococcus vastator | reverse complement strand
CCCTCGCACACGCGGTGGAAGCTCTCCAGGTGGCCGCGAATCAGGTCCACGTCCACGTCGGGCCACAGCGCCTTCAGCCGCGCCGCGTCCGGCTCCACGCGCACGCCCAGGAAGCGCTGGGTGGCGCAGAAGAGGACGACGCCCGCGTTGATGAACTCCTCGCGCTCCACGCGCGGGACGACGCGGATGATGGCGTAATCAAACGAGCTGGGCGCGGGCACGGTCCGCCTCCTCGATGAACGCGGGCACCGCTTCCAGCCGGCGCAGCAGCCAGGTGGCGTAGGCGGCGCGGTGGGCCTCGGCGGTGGGGAAGGGGGACTCGGTGTTCGTGAGCCACGCCTCTGGAATGGCTTCGACGATGCGCTCCACCCCCTCCCGGCTGATGCGCGCGCCCAGGTGCCTGCCGGCCTCCGTCAGCGCCGTGGCCCAGGGCAGCAGCACGTGGTCCTTGATGGGCGCGAAGCGGCCCTGGCTGCGCGCCTCCCAGTCGTCCCACGAATGGTGGAAGTACAGCGAGGCCCCGTGGTCGATGAGCCACAGGTTCCGGTGCCAGGTCAGCATGTTGGGGTTGCGTGGGGTGCGGTCCACGTTGGTGATGTACGCGTCGAAGGCGACGATGCCGGACGCCTCCGCCGCGGTGGGCACGGGGTCCGCCACCGGGTCGAACGTCACCGACGCCGGGAGGTAGTCCAGCGCCAGGTTGAGGCCCGCGCTGGCCTTGAGCAGCTCGCGAATCTCGGAGTCCGGCTCGTTGCGCCCCAGCGCCGGGTCCAACTCCACCAGTACGACCTCCGGCACCCGGAGTCCCAGCTCCCGGGCCAACTCCCCGGCGATGAGCTCGGCGATGAGCGCCTTGGCGCCCTGGCCCGCGCCCCGGAACTTCACGACGTAGAGCCCCGCGTCGTCCGCTTCGATGATGGCGGGCAGCGAGCCCCCCTCCCTCAATGGCGTCACGTAGCGCGTGGCGGTGACCGTCCTTGGCATTTCAGACCTCCCATCCTCTCCGCTGGCGCCGTCCCTGGGGCGCCGGGCCGCGTCGCGGCATGTAGCATGTCGGCCGGGGGTGGGAGGCGCTGACGCCGCTAATGGCCGCCCACTGGAAACTTTGTCCGACACAATGCGACAATCATTTATCGGCGTTTTTTTCTGCCCCCCACGGAGCACCCCCACCATGGAAATCTCTCGCAAGCCGAAGTCGCCCGTGTCGCAGTCCACCCGCGCTGATGACACGGCCAAACCGGCCGCGGCCAAGCCGGTGGAGAAGACGCCGGTCCAGACGGCGAAGGACGGCTTCGACTCGGCGCCCACGGGTGGCGCGCGGGGCTCCAACTTCGTGGACCGCCCGAAGGGCAACTTCGTGGACCGCCCCACGGGCCTGCCCCCGGGCACCCCGTCGGCGCTGCCGGCCTCGGCCTTCACCTTCGGCTCCGGCCACGTCGCCGTCCGGCCCTTCGCGGAGAGCGCGGCCCGCGCGCCCGTGACGCTGCAGGCGTCCGCCACGCCCAACGCGAAGGTGAACGACCTCCAGACGACGACGTCCACCGTGTCCTTCGACCAGGACGTGAAGCTGGACTCGCTGAAGCTGAACCTGGACCTGGCGCACACCTACAAGGGTGACCTGGTCGTCAAGCTGACCAGCCCCTCCGGCAAGACGGAGACCCTCCACAACCGCACGGGCGGCAGCGCGGACAACATCAAGGGCAGCTTCGACCTGGCCGCCTTCAAGGGCGAGTCCACCAAGGGCACCTGGACGCTCTCCGTCGAGGACAAGGCGCGCCGCGACACCGGCACCCTGAAGAGCTGGAGCCTGGACGCCGCGGGCCAGACGACGGGCCCGGGCCCCATCGAGGAGCCGCAGAAGCCGCTCTCCGGCCCGCCGGTCATCGCCGTGTTCGACGGCGGCGTGGACTTCAAGCACTCCGACCTGGATGACGCGATGTGGGTCAACCCGAACGAAATCGCGGGTGACGGCATCGACAACGACGAGAATGGCGTCAAGGACGACGTCTACGGCTACAACGTCGGCTACAACAGCGGCGACGTGCTGCGCGGCAGCGGCACGGACCACGGCACGCACGTGGCCGGCATCATCGCCGCCGAGGACAACGGCGAGGGCAACACCGGCGTCGCCGCGGGCAAGGCGAAGATCATGAGCCTGGGCGGCCTGTACAACGGCGCGGACCTGCTCACGAACTTCGAGCGCGGCGTCGACTACATGGTGAAGATGAAGACCGAGCACGGCGTGAACATCCGCGCCGTCAACGCCAGCTTCGGCAACGAGTACCGCAACCCGGCGGACGTGAAGCGCTGGACGGACGCGGTGCAGAAGCTGGCCGACGCGGACATCCTCCTCGTCGCGGCCACGGCGAACGGCAACGGCAGCAACCTGAACAACGTGCCGGACATGCCCGCCAACATCGACCTGCCCAACGTCATCACCGTGGCGTCCATGGACAAGCGCAACGACAAGCTCGCCAGCTTCTCCTCCCACGGGGACAAGGTCGTGGAGCTGGCCGCGGTGGGCGAGGACGTGCTGAGCACCGTCCCGGGCGGCGGCTGGGAGGAGATGAGCGGCACCTCCATGGCCACCCCCACGGTGGCGGGCGCCGCGGCGCTGATGTTCGCCGCCAACCCCGAGCTGACGGCCGCGCAGGTGCGTGACCTGCTGGTCCAGACGGTGGAAGTGGACGCCGACCTCAAGGGCAAGGTGAGCACCAGCGGCAAGCTGGACATCGAGGCCGCGGTCGCCGCCGCCGAGGCCACCCTCACCGAGGACGACACCACGGTCGCCGGGCGCTGAGCCAGCCCTGACGTGACGCAGCGAAGCGCTCCCGGTGCCCAGGCGCCGGGAGCTTTTTCGTGTCCGAATCAATTGCGCGCAATTGAATTGCGCCCTATTCATCTCCCATGTCGATGGATGACCCGCTCAGCCTGGACCGGCAGCTCTGCTTCCCGCTCTACGCGGCGGCCCGGGCGATGACGCAGGCGTATGCGCCGCTGCTGTCACGGCTGGGCCTGACGTACCCGCAGTACCTGGTGTTGCTGGTGCTGTGGGAGACGGACGGGGAGACGGTGAAGGGGATGGGGGAGCGGCTGTACCTGGACTCGGGGACGCTCACGCCGCTGCTCAAGCGGATGGAGGCCCAGGGCCTGGTGCGGCGGGAGCGGAGCGCGGAGGACGCGCGCTCGGTGCGCATCTACCTGACGTCCGAAGGACGGGCCCTGCGCCGCAAGGCCACGTCCATCCCCGAGGCGATGGCCTGCAAGCTGGGGCTGACGCTGCAGGAAGCGACCCGCCTGCGCCGCGACATCCAACGTCTTTTCGAAGTGCTCTCGCAGTCTCACGTTGATTCCTCGAAGTAACGCTCAAGGAGAACCCCATGGCTCCCATCGCTATCAGCCCGCTGTACAGCACCGCCGCCACCACCCACGGTGGCCGCAACGGCCGCGTGAAGTCGGAGGACGGCGTCCTGGACCTGCCCCTGGCCATGCCCAAGGAGCTGGGGGGCGCGGGCGGCGCCGTCACCAACCCGGAGCAGCTCTTCGCGGCGGGCTACTCCGCCTGCTTCGAGAGCGCGCTGCGGCTGGTGGCGCGCATGCAGGGGAAGAACCTGGGCAACGACGCGGGCGTGCGCGCCACCGTCACCATCGGCAAGACGCCGGACGGTGGCTTCGGGCTCGCGGTGGAGCTCCAGGGGCTCCTGCCGGGAATCCCGAACGACGAGGCCCAGAAGCTGATGGAGGCGGCCCACGAGGTGTGCCCGTATTCGAAGGCCACGCGCGGCAACATCGACGTGAAGGTCTCCGTCGCCGGTTAGCGCCACGCCGGGCCGTTGCTCCAGGGGGCTCGCGGCGTCATGACGAGCCCTCGGGCGGGGCGTTCGGCCGCTTACGGCGTGGCGCCCGGCACCCACACGCCCCAGTCCGTGAGCTGCGCGCCTCCACCGCCAGGCGTGGTGCGGTCGCTCAGCGGCTGGAAGCGGGCCTCGTGGGCCAGCCCGGAGAGCGCATCCCCCCAGGGGTCGGCGGCGTAGACCTGGACGCGGACGTTGTTCGCCTGGGGCTGCGCGCTCTCGAACTGGAGCGCCGGCACGCGGTGCGTGCCCACCGTCACCGGCTCGCGCTTCGCCGGTGTGAGGCCCTCGGGGGACGGTGGCCACTGGCGTGCGTCCAGGGACTCCCAGATGCGCGCCAGCACCGCCTCCTCCAGGGGCACGGCTTCCGCCTGGGCGAAGTCCGGGCACGCCGCGCCTGTCGTGGGCGGCGTCACCTGCTGACGCAGGATGAAGCCTCGCTCCGCGGCCTGGCAGGTGCGCAGCACGGACGGGGTGCCCTCCGTCTCCATCCGCACGTCGAACCAGGTGCCTGGGCCCCACGGGCGGGCGAGCGTCGGAGGCAGGCGGGTGCCACCCTCCTGGCCCTGGCGCGCTTCCACGAGGGTGAGCTGGGCGCCGCCACCCGTGCCGAAGCCCGCCAGCGTGGTGCTCGCGTCGAGCAGGCCATGGGTGAGGTACAGCGGGCCCGGCGTCACCGCGTAGAGCCGGTTCTCCAGGGGCCCGTCCATCATCCGCTTGTCGTTGAGGTAGCGCTTCGCCTCCCAGTGGCGGCCCGCGGCGGTGAGCTGCTCGGTGCTCTGCGTGCCCTCGCGGGGAGCCTCCAGCGCACGCGACTCATCCGCTCGCACGGGCACCACCAGCGGCCGCGCCAGCATCGGCTGCCGCGACGGCGCGCCGCCATCCTCGGTGAAGGAGAGCGTCACCCAGACCCAGGGCAGCTCCACCGCCACGACCTCCAGCGTCACCACGCCGGCCACCGCGGCCTCGGGCACGGTGCCGGGCTGCTGCCGGCCCATGGCCTTGCGGTTGGCGGAGAAGGAATACGCCACGCGGTCACCCACGCGAGCCCGCAGCCAGGGCGAGTTGCCGCGCCGCGTTGGCGTCTCCGTCTCCGGCTGCGTCACGGGCTGCTGGGTGGAAACTTCCGGCGGCGCGGTGGTGCCTTCGGAGGGCGTGGTGTGGGGCTCCACGCTCTTGCAGCTCGAGCCAAGGGCCAGGGCCGCGCACAGCATCGCGGAGCGGGACAGGGAGGAGGCGATAGGCTTTCGCATTCGAGCAACCTCGGGGGTGAGGGGCATTGCGTCACCCCTGTCGGACCTTGATACACCGGGTCCCATGACCACGAACCTGTCCATTCGCCGCGTCGTTCTCTACAAGCATGGCGTCGGCTACTTCGAGCGCCGGGGGAAGGTGCGTGGCAACGACACGCTCAACCTCGACTTCAAGGCGCGCGACATGAACGACGTGCTGAAGTCGCTGACGGTGCTCGACTTGTCGGGCGGCTCGGTATCGGCGGTGAGCTACGACTCCACGAAGCCGCTGGAGCAACTCCTGGCGGAGGCCACCATCCGCATCCCGGAGGACGGCAGCCTCACGGCGCTGCTGGGGCAAATCAAGGGCGCGCGCGTGCGGGTGCGCGTGGGCGGCGCGCAGGTGGAGGGCTCCATCATCGGCCTGGACTCGCTGGCCGTGGCGGCGGGCGAGACGAGCCTGGTGCGCCCGTTCCTGTCGCTGCTGGTGGGCGCCTCGCTGCGGACCTTCGACATCCTGGACGTGTCCGAGCTGGAGTTCCTGGACGAGGCGGTGCGCAAGGATTTGGAGTTCTACCTGGCCACGGTGCTGTCCTCGTACAAGAAGGACTCCAAGCGGATGGCCATCCTCACGTCGGGCGAGGGCGAGCGCGAGCTGTTCGTCAGCTACGTGGTGGAGTCGCCGGTGTGGAAGACGAGCTACCGCATCCTCCTGGACGAAGGGGAGCCGCCGCTGCTCCAGGGCTGGGCGCTGGTGGACAACACCGGGGACGAGGACTGGGTGGACGTGAAGCTGTCGCTCATCGCCGGGCTGCCGGTGTCCTTCGTGCATGACCTCTACAACCCCCGGTACATGAAGCGGCCGGTGGTGGAGGTGAAGACGGAGGCCGCCGCCGCGCCGGTGATTCCGGAGGAGAGCTTCGGGGGCGCCGCGGACATGCTGCGGGACGCCGAGATGGCCGCGCCGATGATGTCCGCGATGCCTGCCCCGGCGCCCGCGTCCGCGCCGCGCCGCTCGCGCGCGGAGCGAGGGGGGCAGGTGCCCGTGGGCGGCTCAAGCAGTGGAGGCCCGAAGCTGCGCGAGGTGATGGCGCAGAGCGCCGCGGTGACGACGCTCACGAAAGAAGTCGGAGACCTCTTCGAGTACGGCGTGGACCGACCGGTGACGGTGCACCGCAACCAGAGCGCGCTGGTGCCGATTCTGCACAAGCCCTTCGAGGGCAAGCGGGTGCTCCTCTACAACCGGTCCACGCGGGAGAAGAACCCCATGGCGTGCATCGAGCTGAAGAACACCACGGGCCTCACGCTGGAGGGCGGCCCGGTGACGGTGAGCGAGGACGAGCGCTACGTGGGCGAGGCGATGCTCGACACGATGAAGCCGAACGACCGGCGCTTCGTGCCCTACGCGGTGGAGCTGGGCTGCGTGGTGTCGATTGAGGACCGCACGGAGGACGGGCCGGTGTTCCGCGTGGTGGTCAACGCGGGGATGTTGATGGCGGAGTACTACCACCTGCGCCGCACGACGTACCTGTCGCGCAACAAGGCGCCGCGGGCGCAGGTGCTGTACGTGGAGCACCCGCGCCAGGGCTGGGAGCTGGCCAAGGACAGCCCGGAGCCCACGGAGACGACGGAGGGCTACTGGCGCTTCAAGCGGGAGCTGGCCGCCGGGGCGCAGGACGCGTTCACCGTCACCGAGCGCACGCGCGGACAGCGCCAGTACCTCGTCTCCAGCATGGGAGGGGACGAGGTCTCCTACTTCGTGTCGCAGCGCTTCATCGACGAGAAGATGGCGGGCGCGCTGAAGGAGGTCGTCGCGCAGCGCGAGCAGGTGGACGCGCTGGCGAAGGAGGAGCAGCGCTTGCTGGAGGAGCGCAACCAGCTCTTCCGGGACCAGGAGCGCATCCGCTCCAACATCGAATCGCTGAAGAGCGGCGCGTCGCAGCGCGAGCTGGCGGACCGCTTCGTGTCCAAGCTCAACGAGCAGGAGGACCGGCTGGAGGCCATCGCCGCCGAGCTGGAGAAGCTGGCCAGGCAGCGGCAGGAGGCGCAGAAGGCGCTCAACCGCCGCATCCAGGCGCTCAGCTACACGGCGGACCTGTAACCCGCGGCGGGCTGCCTGGCCCGCACCGGGCGGCCCGCGCTACCCGGAGACGATGCGCCAGCGCAGCGTCCCGTCCGGGTCCGGCGCGACGATTTCCACGCGCGGATTCTTCGCGCTGGAGCATTCCAGGTACGCCTTGAAGCCCCCCGCCAGCTCATGGAGGGCCACCGGCGTCTGGTAGGTGAACTGGCGCAGCAGCAGCATGCCCGCGCCGTTCTCCTCCTGGTGCAGCAGCTCCCCCTGGTCGCAGTAGGAGCGCCACATGCGCCGCGCCATCCCCAGCACCATGTTGGGCGTGGTGAAGCGCAGCACCATCTTGAAGATAGAGTGGATGTCTCGCAGGGTGACTTCGTAGCCCACCGTGTGGGCCCCCTCCGGCCTCCCGTCGAAGTGCCGGTCCACGACGTGCTGGATGATGCCGAAGTACGTCTCCACCGGCACCCAGCCCACCGCCAGCGTCGTGCGCGGGTCCGCGTGGGGTTGCAGCTCGGGGAGCAGCGACTCCACGGCGGTGCGCGCCGTGTCCTCGCCGAAGCGCTCGTGCACGTAGGCCAGCAGGTTCTGGACGGTGAAGCCCTTGTAATGCACTCCGGACAATGAGGCTGTCACGCTTGCGATACCCCCCGCTCCAACCCGTGAGCCGGCCTTGGCTCACGGGAGGCTTGCGGCAAAGCCGTATGCTAGAGCACTCCACGACACGGCGGAAATAGCAGCACACGCCATTTCCCCCGCGACAGCCACGTTGCGCCCGGGATTTCCTGCCTGTCCCGAGCACGCGCTCAGCGCTGGAAGGCGCGGTGGACCTCCACGCCGGCCACCACCGTCAGCCGCACCTCGGCGCCGGGCAGCTCGGTGACGGGCCCATCCACCGGGTCCACCGACAGCGCGACGAAGTCCGCGTCCATGCCCGGCTGGAGCCGGCCGCGCCGCGCCTCCGCGAAGGACGCGTGCGCCGCGCCCACGGTGAAGCCCTCCAGCGCCTCCTGCCCGCTCAGCCGCTGCTCCCCGTACCAGCCGCCTTCCGGCTGGCCCCGGATGTCCTGACGCGTGCGCGCCGCGTACAGGCCCGCAAGCACGTTCGGGCGCTCCACCGGGAAGTCGCTGCCCAGCGCCAGCACCGCGCCGGACGCCTTCAGCCGCTGCCACGCGTAGGCCCCGCGGATGCGCTCCGGCCCCACGCGCGTCTGTGCCCAGGGCATGTCGCTGGTGGCGTGCGTGGGCTGCACGCTGGCGATGAAGCCGCTCCTGCCCAGCCGGTCGATGTCCTCCATCCGCATGATTTGCGCGTGCTCCACGCGGTGTCGGCCGGACTGGAGCGTGCCGGTGGCCTCGGCCGCGCGCGAGAGCACGTCCAGCACCACCGTGTTGGCCCGGTCGCCAATCGCGTGCGTGCACACCTGGAAGCCCTTCGCCATGAAGGCGCGCACGCGCGCCTCGTACTCCTCGGGCGAAAGCAGCAGCAGGCCGCGGTGGCCCGGCTCATCGCTGTAGTCCTGGTGCAGCGCCGCGCCCCGGCTGCCCAGCGCGCCATCCAGGGAGAGCTTCACCGCGCGCAGCGTGAGCATCTTCCCCTCATAGGGGCCGTCCTTCAGGTACGTCTCCCGGTCGCCCGTCTGTCCATCCGCCATGGCGTAGACGCGCAGCGGCAGCTTGCCCGCCTTGTCCCAGCGCTGGAGCAGGCGGAAGGTGCGCAGGTCCATGCCCGCGTCGTGGACGCCGGTGAGGCCCACCTGCGCGGCGTGGTTGAGCGCCGCCGTCAACTGCGCCGCGTGCTGCGCCTCCGTGGCCGGGGGCAGCACCGCCTCGATCAGCTCCATGGCGTTGTCCACCAGGATGCCAGTGGGCTCGCCGCCATCGCCCCGGAGGATGCGGCCACCGGCCGGGTCCTTCGTGTCACGGGTGATGCCCGCGCGCCGCAGCGCCTCGCCGTTGACCCACAGCGCGTGCCCGTCCACGCGGCTCAGCGCCACCGGCCGCGTGGGGAAGCGCGCGTCCAGGTCCGCCCGCGACGGGAAGGTCTTCTCCGGCCAGTCGTTCTGGTCCCACCCGCGGCCCAGCAGCCACTCGCCCTGGAACGCGGAGGACGGCGCGGACGAGACGCGCTCCAGCGCCTCCGCCTTCGTGTCCACGCCCTGCAGGTCCACCGTCACCAGGCCGCGCCCCAGGCCCGCCAGGTGCCCGTGCGCGTCGGTGAGGCCCGGCACCACCGTGGCGCTGCCCAGGTCCACCACCCGCGCGTCCTTGCCCGCGGCGGCGAGCACCTCCTCCCGCGTGCCGGTGGCCAGCACCTTGCCGTCCTTCACCGCGAGCGCCTGCACCTGGGGCTTCGCCGGGTCCAGCGTCCGGATGCGCTGGGCCACGTACACCGTCGTGGCGGCGGTGGGCTCCGGCGCGGGGGCCGGGTTGTCATCCACGGGCGGCACGCGCCGGGTGCAGCCCGAAAGGCTTGTCAGAAGGAGTACCGCCCCGAGGAGTCCACCACCGAGTCGTCGCAGCGTCATGTCTGGCACCTGTCTGGAAGCCCGCGTCAATTCCTGGCGCGTTCGGCGCGACACTCTGGCGCACCTGGAAGGGGAGGCCAAGCACTGGCGTCACTCCACCCGCTTGCCCGGTGTCTGGCGATTCGCGGCCGCGGAAAAAGCAAGGCACCTCACGGATGGTTGGGATGGAGCCGGTGGCGCATCGACGTGCGCTGGTTCGTGTAGCGCGGGTTCTGGAACAGCTTGATGAGCGCCATGCCCGCCACGAAGCCGCCGATGTGCGCCCAGAAGGCGACGCCGCCGGACGCCTCCGCGCTCACCGTGTTGAGCTGGGGCAGGCCGCTGAAGAGCTGCACGCCGAACCACCACAGCAGCACCGCCCACGCGGGCACGGGGAAGACACGGATGAAGATGACGATGATGAACAGCATGTTCACCCGCACCCGCGGATAGAGCAGCAGGTACGCGCCCATGACGCCGGAGATGGCGCCGGACGCGCCCACCGTGGGCACTGGCGAGCCCGGGTCCACCAGCAGGTGCGCCGCCGCCGCGGCCAGCCCGCACAGCAGGTAGAACACCACGAAGCGCAGGCGGCCCATGCTGTCCTCGACGTTGTTGCCGAAGACCCAGAAGAAGAGGCAGTTGCCCAGCAGGTGTCCCCAGCCGCCGTGCAGGAACATGGAGGTGATGGGGGTGAGGAGGTTGATGGACTCGCTGTCCACCACGCACGCCAGCCCGTCTCCCAGGGGAACCGGAAGGCCCAGCGCCGCCTTGCCCGTCAGCTCGCCGGGCACCATGCCCAGGTTGCAGACGCTGGCCGCCAGCCGGTAGGCGTCCAGGCCCGCGCCCTGGATGAAGACCCAGACGAAGCCGATGGTGCCGAGCAGCAGGTACGTCACGACGGGAGTGCGGAGGGTGGGGTTGTCGTCGCTGATGGGAATCATGTGGGAGCCCCATCATGTGCACCGCTCTGGCCGGGCGTGGCGGCGGAGGGTGCCTGGATGTGCGGCGCTGGACGCATGGATACCCATACGGACGGAGCGGGTGGGATGCTTGCCCTGGGAAACCATCCCCGGGGAGACTTGGCTGCGGGAAGAAGGTTGAGGGATGTTGAGCCGCCTCACACTCCCGTGGAGCCCTGAGAAATGAACCTGTCGATGCTGTCGCGCGGCGCCGCCGCGCTCCTCGTGGTCGCCGCGCTGTCCCTCACCACCGCGGGGTGCGCCGGCCGCCGCCGCGAAGCCTTCCTGTTGGAGAAGGCGCGCAACCACGTCTACCGCAAGCCCGTGGCGGAGGTGTATCCGCAGGCGCTCGCCCTGCTGAAGGAGAAGGGCTACTCCTTCAAGGCGGGCCAGAGCGGCTTCGAGGCCACCACCGAGTGGTTGATGCAGGGCGCTCCGTCGTCGCTGGGCACCACCCAGGTGCGCTACCTGGTGCGCGGCATCGAGAAGGGCCCGGGCCAGTGCTCGGTGGAGCTCACCCGGCAGCTCGTCACGGAGTCCGCGGGTGCTTCCAATACGTCCGGCCGCGCCAGTGACATCTCCGAGCCCGCCGTCCGGGCCGACGGCGGCAACATCACCCGGGACGAGGAACTGGAGTGGGAGCTGGTCCAGCGCGTGGACGCCGAGTCCGCTTCCTCCCTGCGCGCCGAGTCCGAGAAGATTCAGTAGCCTCAGTCCCGGAGGGGCAGCTCGACGGTGAACCCGTCGAAGGCCACCTCCACCGGCCCCTGGTACTCCTCACGCGCCTGCGTGAGCAGCTTCGAGGGGTCGGTGTCGTGCCGGCTGGAGAGGTGGGTGAGCACCAGCCGCCGTGCGCCCGCCTCCCGCGCCACGCGCGCCGCTTCCCGCGCGGTGGAGTGCCGGGTCTCCACGGCCCGCTCCTGTTCGTCGTCGGAGAAGGTGGACTCGTGGACCAGCAGGTCCGCGTCCTTCGCGGCCTTCACCAGCGACGGGCACGGGCGCGTGTCCCCGGAGATGACCAGCCGGCGCCCGGGGCGCGGCGCGCCCAGTACGTCCTCCGGCTTCACCGTGCGCCCGTCCTCCAGCGTCACCGGCTCGCCCCGCTGGAGCTTTCCGAAGCTGGGGCCCTCCGGCACGCCCAGCGCGCGCGCGGTGTCCAGGTTGAAGCGCCCGGGCCGGTCCTCCTCCACCAGCGCGTAGCCCAGCGCGTTGATGCGGTGGTCCACGCCCACCGCGTGGACCGCGTAGCCCTTGCGCGGCACCACGTCACCGTCCTTCAGCTCGTGAATCTCCACCGGGAAGGACATGGACTCCACGCCCAGGTGGACGGCCTGGTGGAGCAGGCGCTTCGCGGAGGGCGGGCCGTACAGGTGGATGGGCTCGGAGCGCCCCGTCATGCCCAGCGTGCGCAAAAAGCCGATGATGCCCAGGTAGTGGTCCGCGTGGAAGTGCGTGAAGAACACCGCGTCCACGGTGAAGCCGGTGCCGTAGCGCACCATCTGCCGCTGGCTGCCCTCTCCACAGTCGAAGAGCAGCAGGTCCGCGTGCGCCTTCACCGCGAGTCCGGACAGGTTCCGGTGCAGCGTGGGCTGCGCGGCGGAGGTACCGAGGAACGTGAGCCTGAGGAGGGACATGCCGGCACTTCCCACGCGTTGAGGACCTCCCGCGCCAGTCAACCGCCGACGCGAGGGGGCCATTTACCAGGGTTGGAGGCACCCATGCTATGTGGCCGCCCCCGACCTCGGACTTCACCATGCCTGAATCCCTGACCTTCGCGCCGACTTCGGACCCTCGCCGCGTGCGCGCGCCGGATGGCCGCGTGCTCACCGTGCCGGACGGCTGGGCCCTGCTCCCCCCCGGTGACGCCGGGCTCACCCGCCGCGTGAAGGCGGCGGGGCCCTCCTGGACCGTGGCGGAGAAGGTGGGCCGCAAGCTCTTCTCCCGGGGCGTGTGGGCGCCGGAAGCGCACATCCTCCACGCCCGCGCCGCCCTCGAGGCAGAGCGCGCCACCCCCGCCTACGAGAAGAAGCTGGCCGCGGGACGCGAGCGCCGCGCCCGCGAGCAGGAGGCCTACGAGGTCGACTTCGCCAACGCCGTGCTGCGCTTCCTCGCCTTCTCCCCGGCGTGGCTGCGGCACGCCAAGCGCATGGCGGTGCTCGTCGCCACCCATGCCACCCCCGTGGGCAGCGGCACCGTGGCCCGCACCGAGCGCATCCCCCTGGAGCGCCGCGCCGAGGCCGCCGTCATCGCGTGGATGCGACACCAGACCACGAGCTACGACGACATGCGCATCGCCCGGGTGAAGGGCGCCCGCCGGGAGGTGCGCCGGGAGCTGGCGGACATCTCCCGCGCCGTGCTGGACCTGCACCGCCGCGATGTCCCCCACGGGCCCGCCGCGTGCCCGCTGTGCACCGCGCTGACGCGGACCTGAGCGGCGGCGGCGCACCCACAGCCGCGGACCTTGGATGACTGACCCGGTGTTCAGAAACCTTGCGCGGTTAATGACCGGCGGGTTAGGAATCCGGCAAGCATGGCCCGCCCCGCCGACCCTCACGCGCGCAGTTCGCTGGTATCCGCGGCCCGGCGGGAGTTCGTTCGCCGGGGGCTGAAGGGCGCGCGCATCGAGGACATCACCGCCGCGTGCGGGCTGTCCAAGGGCGCCTTCTACCTGCACTTCCCATCCAAGGAGGCGCTGTTCGGGGAGGTGGTGGGCGCGTTCGAGTCCGGGCTGATGGAGATGAACGGGCGGCGCATGGCCCACATGGAGCGCTTTTTCCAGGCGCACGGCATCCCGGGCGCGAGGGATCGCATCGAGCGCAGCGAGCGCTACCTGCGGTTTCTCCAACTGGAGAAGGCGCATGACCTGGCGGCCCTGGACTGGGTGTGGGAGTTCCGGGACGTGTCCCTGGTGCTCACCAGCGGCAGCCAGGGCACGGCGTTCGAGTCCCTGCTGTGGCGCATGACGGACGCCCAGGTGGAGCGCGTCTCCCACGACTTCCGGCGGCTGCAGGAGGCTGGCGCCATGGACCCGGAGGTGGACGCGCACATCTTCGCCTCCATCATCGTCGGGTCCTTCCTGTTGCTCTCCACGCAGATGGCGCGGCTGGATGAGAAGCCGGACCTGAACGCGTGGGCGAACACGCTCCAGCGGCTGTGCCAGGAGGGCACCCGTCCGGCGCAGCCGTCCTCGGTGGAGGCGCCTCCGTCCCCCGCGCGTGCGCCGCGCGCCCCTTCCACGCGTGTCGCGCGTCGGCCCCGGGCCGCCGCCCAGAAACCCCGAAAGACCCCGAGGAAACGCTCGTGAAACCCAACCTGAAGCCGTCCGCTGTCCGCGTGTTCGCCGCGGTGGGCCTGGCCACCGCCGTGCTGTCGCTGACCGCATGTCAGAAGGCGGATGCCTCGGCGGCGCCGCCCGCCAAGGCCCCGGCGAAGGAGGTGGTGCCCACGGTGAAGGTCGTCTCCGCGCGGACGGTGCAGGCCGCGCCGAGCGAGTCGGTGACGGGCACGCTGTTTCCCGCGCAGGGATTGAGGGTGGGCTTCGAGGTGGGAGGCCGCCTGTCGGCCGTCCGGGTGAAGAAGGGGCAGGGGGTGAAGAAGGGCGACGTGCTGGCGCAGCTGGACCCGGAGATTTCCGACGCGCAGGTGGCCCAGGCGGAGGCCGCGGTGGCCGCCGCCGAGGCCGCCTCCTCCATGGCCGCCGACGTGGCCGCCCGCAACGAGAAGCTCCAGCAGCAGGGGGGGGTGAGCGAGGTGGCGCACCGCACCGCCATCGCCAATGCCGCGCAGGCGCAGGCGCAGTGGATGGCCGCCAAGGCGCAGCTGGCCCAGGCGCGCGCGTCCCGCCGCCGGCACGAGCTGCGGGCGCCCTTCGACGGCACCATCATCGACGCACCGGAGCAGACGGGCGCGACGGTGGCGCCGGGCACGCCGCTGTTCAACCTGGAGCGCCTGGACACGCTGCTCTTGAAGACGACGGTGTCGGAGGCCCTGCGCTCGCAGCTGGAGCCCGGCGCCAAGGTGCGCGTGGAGTCGGTGGGCGCGCGCGTGTCCTCGGACGAGGCGGTGGTGCGCACCATCCTTCCCTCCGCGGACCCCGCCACGCGCCGCGTCCCGGTGGAGCTGTCCGTCCCCAACGCGGACGGCCGCTTCGTGGCGCACACGCTGGCGCGGGCCGAGCTTTCACTGGGGCAGGCGCGGGACGCCCAGGTGCTGCCGGGCAGCGCGCTGTCGGCCCTCAACGGGGACCATGTCTGGGTGGTGGCATCCGGCCAGGTGCGCCGCGTGGACGTGCGGGTGCTGGAGCGGCGCGAGCAGGGCGAGGTGGTGGTGCTGGCGTCCTCGCCGCTCGACGCTGTCGTTGACCACCCCACTCCGGGCCTGTCGCAGGGCGCCCGCGTCTCCGTGAAGTAGGGAGCCCTCCCCATGCTGCTCAGCGACGTCTCCATCCGCAGGCCTGTCTTCACCGCGATGTTGTCGCTGTGCCTCGTCGTGCTCGGCCTCATGGGCCTGGGCCGCCTGGGCACCGACCTCTATCCGGACGTGTCGTTCCCGGTGGTCATCATCAACACCGTCTACAAGGGCGCGGGTCCGGGCGAAATCGAAACGCAGGTCATCAAGCCCCTTGAAGACGCCGTCGCCGGCATCAGCGGCGTGGACAAGATTCACTCCTTCAGCCGGGAGAACGTGGGCATCGTGGTGGTGCAGTTCAAGATGACCGCCCCGCTGGACCGCGCGGTGCAGGACGTGCGCGACAAGGTCGCCGGCATCGCCAGCCGCCTGCCCCAGGACGCGGACGCGCCCGTCATCGGCCGCGTGGACCTGGGGGCCACGCCCATCCTCACCTACGCCGTCTCCGCGGAGCTGCCCTCGCAGGAGCTGCGCCGGCTCATCGACGACCGCGTGAAGCCCGCGCTCGCGCAGTTGGAGGGCGCCGCCGAGGTGCGCGTCACGGGCGGGGACACGCGCGAGGTGCAAATCGACATCGACCTGGACAAGGCGCGCGCGGCGGGCGTGTCCCCGCTGGGCATCGCCCAGCGCGTGGCGGCGGAGAACCTGGACCTGCCCGCGGGCCGGCTCCAGCTGGGCGCCTCCGAGATGACGGTGCGCTCGCTGGGGCAGTTCCAGAACGTGGAGGAAATCCGCGCGCTGCCGGTGGCGCGCAGCGCGACGGGCGCGCAGGTGCGGCTGGGTGAAATCGCCAGCGTGACGGACGGCGTGGCCGAGCGGCGCACCCTGGCGCGCCTCAACGGGCAGGACGCCGTCATCCTGGAAGTCGTCAAGCAGCCGGGCTCCAACACCGTCGCGGTGAGCGAGGCGGTGCGGAAGGTGATGTCGCAGATGGACACGGTGGTGGGGCATGGCTTCCAGGCCACGCTGCTCATCAACCAGTCGGACCTCATCCAGGAGAACGCGCACGAGGTCTGGGTGGCGCTCGTCTTCGGTGGCGCGATGGCGGTGCTCATCATCCTCATCTTCCTGCTGGACGTGCGCGGCACCTTCATCTCGTCGCTGGCGCTGCCCACCTCCGTGCTGGGCACCTTCTTCGTGATGTACGTGCTGGACTACACGCTCAACCAGATGACGCTGCTGGGCCTGTCGCTGGCCATCGGTCTGCTCATCGACGACGCGGTGGTGGTGCGCGAGGCGATTACCCACCGGCTGGAGAAGGGGGAGGACCCGGTGAGCGCCGCGTCCAACGGCACCAAGGACGTGGGCCTGGCGGTGCTCGCCACCACGCTGTCGCTGGTGGCGGTGTTCGTGCCGGTGGCCTTCATGCCCGGCGTCGTCGGCCAGTTCTTCCGGCAGTTCGGCATCACCATCTCCGTGGCGGTGCTGATTTCCCTGTTCATCTCCTTCACGCTGGACCCGATGATGTCGGCGCGGCTGGCGAAGCGGCGCGTGCCGGGCGAAGTCCGCCAGGAGAACGCGGTGGCCGCGGCGCTGCGCCGCTTCCTGGACGGCACCGAGCGCGTCTACGAGTCCATCCTCCGCTGGGTGCTGGCGCACAAGTGGACGACGATGGGACTCACGCTGGTGTTGCTGGTGGTGTCCTTCGGAGGCGCCAGCCGCCTGGGCATGGAGTTCATGCCCGCGGAGGACCGCTCGCAGTTCTTCGTGGACCTGACGCTGCCGGACTCGGCCAGCATCCGGGAGACGGAGGCCCGCACCGCCAGCGCGGAGGTGCTGCTGCGCCAGCTCCCGGAGGTGACGGACGTCTACTCCATCGTCGGCAAGGACGGCGATGTGAACAAGTCCCGCATGCGCGTGCTGACCGTGGGCAAGGACGCGCGCACCAAGGGCATCCAGTTGCTGAAGGAGGACGCGCGCGCGCTGCTGGAGCCGGGGCTGGTGGGCACGCGGGTGAACCTGAGCGACCCGCCCATCCTGGAGGGCCTGGGCGACTTCTACCCCATCATGGTGCGCATCACCGGGCCGGACCTGGTGCGCGTCAACGAGGAGGCCGAGCGCGTCGCGGACATCCTCCGTGAGCTGCCGGGCACCGCGGACGTGCGCGTGGAGTCCAACCCGCCCAAGCCGGAGCTGCAGGTGCTCATCGACCGGGCGCGCGCCAGCGACGTGGACCTGCACGCGGGCGCGCTGGCCACGCAGCTCCGGCTGGCCATTGGTGGTGACGTGGTGGCGAAGCTGCGTGAGGGCATCACCGAGACGGACATCCGCGTGCGCCTGTCGGAGAAGGACCGCGCCACGCCGGAGCGCGTGCGTCAGCTGGAGGTGTACACGCCCAGCGGCCTGCGCCCGCTGACGGACGTGGCCCGGGTGGAGCTGAAGAACGGCCCCAGTCTCATCGAGCATGAGAACCGCGAGCGACAGATCGCCGTGTACTCGCAGCTGGGCCCGGGCGCGGCGCTGGGTGACATCGCCCAGGAGCTGAAGGCGCGGGTGGCGGCCCAGCCGCTGCCGCCGGGCTACGCGCTCATCTATGACGGGCAGATGAAGAGCCTGGACGAGCAGAACGACGCCTTCGGCGCGGCGTTTGGCCTGGCCTTCGTGTTCATCTACATGGTGCTCGCCAGCCAGTTCGAATCCTACAAGCACCCGCTCACCATCATGGCGTCGCTGCCGCTGGCCCTGGTGGGCGCGCTGCTGGGCCTGGTGGTGACGGGCTTCCACCTGTCCATGGGCGCCATGATTGGCATCATCCTGCTGATGGGGCTGGTGACGAAGAACGCGATTCTGCTCATCGACGGCGCGCTCCAGAACCTGCGGGACGGCGACACGGTGGATGAGGCGCTGCTGAAGGCGGGCCCGCGCCGGCTGCGGCCCATCCTGATGACGAGCGCGGCCATGGCCATCGCCATGGTGCCCACGGCGGTGGGCACGGGCACGGGCTCGGAGTTCCGCGCGCCCATGGCCATCTCCGTGATTGGTGGCGTCATCACCTCCACCTTCCTCACGCTGCTGGTGGTGCCGGTCGTGTTCGCCGGCATGGAGCGCCTGGGCTTCAAGCGCCGCCGCCCGCGCGATGCCGGCTCCCCGCCGCACCAGGTGGAGCCCAAGCCCAGCCAGGCGGCCTGAGGTCCGGGGCGCTCAGCCCCCCGCGTACAGCGGCGCCATCGCATCCACGATGGCGCCCATCAGCCGCTGACCGTCGGGCGTGTCCGGGCAGAGGCCGCCCCAGACAAGCGTGAGGCGTTCGGCCACGGGGCGGAAGTACATGCGCCCGCGCATGCGGACCGGCTCGTAGCTCTCCCGGCCGCCCACGAGGTAGTCCTCCTCCGGCACGCCGAACACGGCGTAGTACGTGAGGTCCGGCGCCTGCGCGTCCTGCACCCGGTGCAGCCCGCTGGGGATGATGCAGCTCACCTCCGCCAGGTGCCACGGGCCTTCACGGCCCTGGCGCACGTCCAGGACCTCGAAGCACATCCTCGACGCGGGGCAGCCCAGCTCGCCGGCCGTGAGGAAGTTGTAGTCGAGCCGCGGAATCTCCAGCATCTCCTCCAGGTCCGGGCGGCCGTCGCGGGTGAAGCCCCACGGGCCGCCATCCCGCTTGTACGAGCGGATGCCGTAGGCGCCGTAGAAGACGTTGTACCAGGGGCTGTGCGGGTTGAAGTAGCTGGAGCACCCGGCCCGCTCCGGGAAGTCTCCAATGGTGAAGGCCACCAGCAGGTCCATCAACCGCTTGGTGTCGAAGGCCATGAAGGGCTCATGCGCCACCGCGCCAATCGACCCGCGGATGGCGGGCACCGGTGTGGCGATACCGGCCTCCGCCAGGAAGTTCTTCTTCCCCGGCAGCGGCGTGGCTTTCATGGCCAGGATGGCGAGCTCTCGTTGCAGACCCATGGAATTCCTACCCCCTCGCCGCACATCCTAGCGGAGGCAGGGTACACTGCTGAACATGCCGGAGAAGCTCGTCTTCGAGCACACCTTGGAGGGGCTCTTCGTGCGAGGGCTGGGCGCCCGCGTCACCCCCGTGCTCCGCGAGCGGCTGCGGGAGGTGGGCGTGGACCTGGAGCGCAAGCTGCAGCCCGCCTACTCCTTTGAGACGTGGTGCTCCGCCGTGCGCGTGGCCGCGCGCGAGCTGCACCCGGACGTGCCCGACGACGTGGGCTACGCGCTGCTGGGTGAGCGCATGGTGGACGGCTACCGGGAGACGGTGCTGGGCCGCGCCGCCTTCGGCGTGATTCAGCTCCTGGGCCCCCGCAGGTGCGTGAGCCGGGCCCGGCAGATGTTCCGCTCCGGGAACAACTACACGGAGACACGCCTGGACGACGTGTCCCTCACCGAAGTGGACCTGTGGATGAACGAGGCCGGCGCCATCCGCTACTTCACGCAAGGCGCGCTGCGGGCGGGCCTGCGCGCCGTGGGAGCGCCGCATGCCGACGTGCAGGTGCGCGCCTTCACCGACGAAGGCGTCACCTACCGGCTCATGTGGCGCGACGGCCACGAGGCCTGAGCCTCCTGGGATTCCAGGGGCTGGAGCCAGCCTGCTCCAACCTGGAGGTGTGTCTCAGCGCGCCGCGTGCTCCACGGCGCCTTCCGGGGCCGCGCCCAGGAAGTAACGCGAGCGCGCCTTGGCGAGCTGCGAGTGCGCTTCCTCCAACGACACGCAGTCCACCGTGATGTCGTTGTCCGCCGCCGCCGCAGAGGCCACCCGCGCCGTCTGCAGCCGGGCGATGGTGGAGTCCGAGACGTGCGCGCACATGACGCATCCCATCTGCCGGCCGTAGGCCACCACCTCTCCGAAGATGCTGGCGGACTCCGGCTCCAGCGTCCGGAGCCCACGCATGTCCGCGAGCACCAGGTGACGTCCCCCTCCGTAGGAGTCTGTCTCGTTGCGGTACCGGCTGGCGAAGTCCCGCATCTCGTTCGGCCTGACGAACCCACTCAACCGCACGGTGACGGTACGGCGATTCTTGTCATTGATGACTTCGAACATGTGTGCGCCCTCCTCGCAGGGCAAAGATTAACATGAAGACAAACGGAGTTCCATGCAGCCCTCCAGGGCAGGTTCATGGCTGGAAGGGTATGCAAGCGTGTCTGGATTGTCTGGCGCCGGTGGAAGTTTCCACGTGCTGGCGCCCGCATGTGGTGGCGGCGCAATCCTCTGCCAGGAGGCGAAGCCCGTCTGGGAAAGGTTCAGGCGCGCTGACTGCTCTGGCCGGTGACGACGGCGGAGCCGATGAGGTGCGCCAGCCGCAGGGCCTCGGGGACGAGGCCGCGGTCCGTCACGCGCGCCAGCGCCTCGGCCACCCAGGCGGGCTCCGCGCCCTGCACCTGGAAGGTGAAGCCTCCCAACTGGTGGATGGGCCCCGCGCGCTTCAGCTTCGTCCAGCGGGCATCCGGGCGAGGCAGGCGCCGCAGCGCGCGCTCCACCGCGTCCAGGTCCGGAGGCCGCCGCATCACCGCCACGCACGGCCGCTTCAGCTGGCTTGCCAGCAGGGGCAGGTCCACGACGTTGAAGCCGCCGAAGGCAATGCCATCCAGCAGCACCAGGTGGAGCTGCGGGAGGAACTTCCCACCTTCCAGCAGCCGGCAGACCTCCTGCGTGGCGTTCCAGCCGTCGCGGCGCACCCGGCCCCAGACGAGCCCTTCGAAGCGCGTGCCTCCGCAGACAACGCCCGCCAGGGGCACGGCGGCGCCCGGACGGCGCGCGAAGGGGCCGTCGTCGAAGCCGATGACACGCGGGAAGCGGGGCAGGCGCATGGTGACGTGCAGCCTCTCAAGAGGCGCCCGCAAAGAGAAAGCCCGGACTCGCCATCCGCGAGACCGGGCTTCCATGGCTTCGCCGGACCGCCGTTCAGGCCGCGCGAACGTTCTGCGCCTGCAGGCCCTTGGGGCCCCGGCCTACCTCGAACTCCACCTTCTGGCCTTCCTGCAGGGTGCGGAAGCCATCCATGTTGATGGCGCTGTGATGGACGAACACGTCCTCACCGCCGCCGTCCTGCACGATGAACCCAAAACCCTTCGCATCGTTGAACCACTTGACGGTACCGGTTGCCATGAATCGCGTTCTTTCGTTCCAAGGCGGCTGGGGTGGCCGCGGATATCGCCCTCTCAGAAACTGAAGGGCCGTACTGCGAGCCATAGTCTGCCCGGGGCGGGCCTCCAAGTGGAAGCCCCCCTGGTTACCCGACAGCCAGGAAGTCGCGGGTGGACAGCCTTCCTACCCCCGGTGCCCGGGCAGGCGAGGGGCGCATCGCCGTGCGTCATGGGCGGCGTGCCTACCCTAGTGACGGCTTCATGACGGCAAGACTGGAAGGAGCGTCACATGGCTGAACCGCAGACCCTGCGTCCGTCCACCCCCAGCTTCGTCCCACCC
>NZ_JAAIYB010000969.1 GCF_010894475.1 Myxococcus vastator | reverse complement strand
CCGGCATCGTGCTCTCCGCGCGCACCCCGGAGCGCCTGCGCGCGCGGGCCCGCCAGCTCCTCGACGCCCTCGACGCCCAGCCCGCCTGGGGAGCGGACGCGCTGGAGTCGCTCGCCTTCACGCTTCAGCGAGGGCGGGAGGCCATGGCTGCCCGTCTCGCCTTCGTGGCGGAGGACCTGGCCACCTGCCGCGAGCGGCTGCGGACCTTCGCGACGCACGCGGCGGACCCCACGGCGCCGTGCGCGCCGGGCCTCTTCACGGCGACCATCGCGGAGACGTCCCAACCGGGCGCCGCCCCCACCGAGGCCGCATTGCTGGAGCTCGTGGGCCGGAACGAGCACGAGGCCATCGCGCGCGCCTGGGTCGAGGGCACGCCCTGGCCCTGGGAGGCCCTCTACCGGGAGCACCCGCCCCGCCGGGTGTCCCTGCCCACGTACCCCTTCGTGGGAGAGCGCTACTGGATAGAGACCACTGCCACGG
>NZ_JAAIYB010000968.1 GCF_010894475.1 Myxococcus vastator | reverse complement strand
CCCTGGGCCTGGCGCGCGACGTGCTCGAACAGCAGCGGCTGTCCGTCCACGCTCGCCAGGCGCTGGCTCTGCAGGTCGTCGCCGCCCGGGTTGGAGGTGCGGCACAGCAGGAAGGCACCCTTGCCGTGGTAGGCCAGATAGGGCTCGATCGAGTCGAAGCCCATGAAGGGCGAGAGCGTCACCGCGTCGGCGCCGTAGCGCTCGAAGGCCTCGATCGCGTACTGCTGGGCGGTGGAGCCGATGTCGCCGCGCTTGGCGTCCAGGATCACCGGCACGTGCGGCGCCGTGGCGCGCATGTGCCGCACCAGGCGTTCGAGCTGCTCTTCCGCGCGGTGCGCGGCGAAGTACGCGATCTGCGGCTTGAAGGCACAGGCGAGGTCGGCCGTGGCATCGACGATCGCCGCGCAGAAGTCGTAGATCCGGCCGGCGTCGCCGCGCAGGCCGGCGGGAAAGCGCGCGGGTTCGGGGTCCAGGCCCACGC
>NZ_JAAIYB010000967.1 GCF_010894475.1 Myxococcus vastator | reverse complement strand
AACGCGGCTTTAACAACCTAACCCCAGCTTTCTTCATACACGGATGCTCAATGACAATTTCGTCCCGCCAACAAGCTATCATTCGACTTCAGAACCAGCTCTCCGACTATCGCAAGAAGGACGCCCAAGAGGCAAAGAAGGAGTCAGATGCCCTAGCAAAGGCGAACAAAGCAAGCATCGAGGCCACTAAATCAAAATCCATTTCGACGGTGCAGTCGAAGTTGAGGTTGGCTGAAAGTGCTCAAAAGGATGCCTCATCAGCGGCCTCCAAGAGGGCATCGATCGCAAAGGATATTGCCAAAAAGACCGCTGAACTCATGAAGGCTCAGACCGCTCTTACCAAAGAAGAGGACAGCCAGCGCGCGAAGGTCGCGAAAGAAATTCAGAAGCAGCAAACTGATCAGTTCAGGCGCCAAAAAGAATTAGAGAATCGAGTTGTTGCAGGAATGGCGACAAGCCACTCGACTGCAGCGCTCGTCGCGAA
>NZ_JAAIYB010000966.1 GCF_010894475.1 Myxococcus vastator | reverse complement strand
CCCAGCGTCCCGTCACCGGGTCATACAGCTCCGCCTGCAGGCCACTCACGAACAGGGCCTTGCCGTTGGCCAGCACCACCGCCGTCTGAGCCCCACCCCGCGAGAAGCCCGGAGGCGCCGCGGCGCTCCACGTCCCCGTCTCTGGATTGAACAGCTCCGCCGAGCGCAGCGGCCGCTGGTCCACGTCCGTCCCACCCGCCACCAGCACGCGCCCGTCCGCCAGCAGCACCGCCGCCGGGTCATTGCGCGCCACGGCCATGGGGCGCACCTCCGTCCACGTCCCGGTTGCCGGCGCATACACCTCCGCGTCCGCCAGCGCGCCCATCGCCACGCCGTTGGAGCCGCCCATCACCAGCACCCGGCCGTCCGCCAGCAGCACCGCGGCGTGGTTGCGCCGGCGCGTGCGCATGGCGCCCGTCTCACGCCACCGGCCCGTCTCCGGCTCGAACACCTCGCAGCTGCCCAGCGTGCGGTTCCCATCATGCC
>NZ_JAAIYB010000965.1 GCF_010894475.1 Myxococcus vastator | reverse complement strand
GCCGTGGTGGGCGCGGGGGTGGACGCAGGGACGGAGCGGCTCGACCTGCGACTTCGGCTGGAGGCGCGGCGCCAGCACGGCGGTTTCCGGCAAGGCTTCTTCGGCGCGGACTACGAGCTGGCGCGCTTCCAGGCAGCGGGCCCTGACGGTGGGCCTATCGCGGGTGCTGCCTTCCCGGACGGCTACTCCGCATTTGGGGAGGCGGAAGTGGGCTGGGATGCCGTCCATTACGGGGGCCTCTCCAGGCACCTGCGACTGTCGCTGGGCGCGGAAGCTTTCTCCTGGGGGCGCTTCGACGTGGACGGGCGTGTGGCGGTGCAGCTCTTCGCGCGCAGCCTGGAGGTGGCGTTGAAGGGGCTCGGAGTCGGCATGGGACAGCCCGGAGCGCGCTACCTCGGTGCGGCGGAAGTGCGCTGGCGATTCCTGGGCGGGCGCCTCTACGCGATGGGGACGGGCGGCACGCTGCTCTTCCCCTCGACGGAAGGGACGCTGCGGCCG
>NZ_JAAIYB010000964.1 GCF_010894475.1 Myxococcus vastator | reverse complement strand
AGCATCCCCAGCGGCTCTGGCGCCCCCACCTCCAGCAGCGCCAGCGGCGCGGACGACACCAGCCCCAGCGCCACCGCCGCCAGCGCCAGCGCCAGCGCCACCGCCTCCAGGGTGCGCGGCACCCGCGCCACCGGCGGCGGAGGCCCGGAGGGCACGGCCATCGCGAGCGCCAGCACCCGCAGCAGGTAGCCCGCCGCCAACAGCCCGCCGCCGACGATGGCCACCGCCAGCGCCCAGGCCTCCGCCTCCAGCGCGCCGCGCAGCAGCAGCCACTTGGCCACGAAGCCGCCGCTGGGCGGCAGCCCCATCAGGCTCAGGCTGGCCAGCGCGAAGGCCAGGAACGTCATGGGCAGCGCCGCGCCCGCGCCCCGCAGCGCCTCCACCCGGTCATGCCCCAGCGCGCGCTGCACGTTGCCCGCCGCCAGGAAGAGCGCCGCCTTGGCGCACGCGTGCGCGAGCATGAAGTAGACGGCCCCCGCCAGGGCCGCGCCCGCCCCCGCGG
>NZ_JAAIYB010000963.1 GCF_010894475.1 Myxococcus vastator | reverse complement strand
GGCTTATATGATGGTGCGCCTCCATGTCCGACTCCACGTCCGGCGCCCCTTCGAGGCCTTCCCAGGCCGACCTGGACCGTTACGCCGAGCAGTTCTCCCAGAGCCTCACCCTGCGCCTCTTCGGCGCGCAACTCAGCTTCCCGGAGGGCCGGAAGGTGGTCGTCACCCTCCCCGAACTGCGCCCCGAACACCGGGGCGGCGCCGGCAGCGCCAGCGCCGTCAACGGAGGCATCCTCGCCGCCCTCTTCGACTACGCCGTGGGCTGCACCGGCGCCCTGGTGGACCCGGGCCGGCGCTGCGCCACCGTGCAGCTCTCCATGAGCTTCGAGCGCGCCGTCACCGGCGACAGCCTGCGCGTGGAGTCCGAAATCGACAGCCAGACGGTGTCCCTCCTCTTCGCCACCGCCCGGGTGTACGACGGTGAAGGCCGGGTGTGCGGCCGCTGCCAGGGCGTGGTGAAGCTCTCCAACCTCCGCTGGGCGTCGGGAGACAGCCCCGCCGTCAAC
>NZ_JAAIYB010000962.1 GCF_010894475.1 Myxococcus vastator | reverse complement strand
CACCCGCTCTCCCCCACCACCCCCAGCGTTCCACCCGGGGGCAGCGCGAAGGACACGTCGTCCACCGCGCGCACCGGCCCCGCTTCCAGCACCAGCTCCGTGGTCAGCCCGCGGACGTCGAGCAACAGCTCCTGCCCCGCGGGCGTCACGGCGGCCGTCACTTCTGGGCCAGCTCCTCCAGGAACTCCCCTTCCTGGATGACGCCCTTGCGGATGAGCAGGCGGATGAGGCTGGCCACCATGCGCGCCGGCTTCACCTTCTCCGTGTCCAGCGAGGCGTCCTCGCCGCGGGAGATGCGCTCGATGTCGTCCAGGATGGACAGGTCCTCGTCGGAGAACTGAGGCGTGGGCGTGAGCGGCACCGACGGACGCGAGCCCTGCGCCGCGCCGCCGAACACCACCACCGGCACGCGCGGCCGGCCCTCCGCTCCGTCCGCCTCCGCGTCGGGAGGAGGAGGCGGCGGCGGCCGCGCCGGGGCCTTCCGGCCCAACAGGTCATCCAGCGCGTCCACGC
>NZ_JAAIYB010000961.1 GCF_010894475.1 Myxococcus vastator | reverse complement strand
CGGCTGTCACCACCCCAAAGTGCTCGCCAAAGGCTTCCACCACCCGCGGCAGCAACTGCCGGAAGGCGGGAGACTCACCCTCCTTGGCGCCGATGAATTCCAAGTCCAGGCAGGGCGCCGCCAGCGCACTGGTGAGCACGGCCCGCAGCGCGCCCAGCCGCCACAGTGCGCGGCCCTCCTCGTCGTTGGCGACGGCCTCCAGCCCCTCCACCTCACCCTGGTGCGTCGTCCACAGGCTCTTGCCGTCCACGCTCACCACGCCCAAGGGAAATGGCAGGCGGGGGGCGCTCGAATCCTCCAGCACCTCGCACGCCTGGGCCCTCAACGTCTCCCTCAGGCCGCCCGGCTGCTGCTTGCGCAGCAGACGCCAGAGCGTCGAGCCCCTCGTAACCGTTCAGGGGTAGTGTTGAGGCCGTCGTCGCGGTGTGCAACCCGTGGCGGATGCACACGAAAACCCCTGCGACGCTGGAATCGAAGATTGAACGACTGGTCCACGAGCACCTGGTGGAGCAG
>NZ_JAAIYB010000960.1 GCF_010894475.1 Myxococcus vastator | reverse complement strand
GGCGTACGACACCCAGGAAGAAGGCGGCTTTCTGGCTGGGTGTCAGTACCCACTGCTATAGGTGGGAATCAAACCCGGCGGGTGCGTCCGGGGTGTAACCGGTCCTCGGTGGACCGGTTCTCGAGAAAGGAATGCAGTCATGGCTGGAGGCGTGAACAAGGTCATCCTCATCGGCAACCTGGGGGCGGATCCGGAGGTCCGGTTCACTCCCGGCGGTCAGGCGGTGGCGAACTTCCGCATCGCCACCAGCGAGAGCTGGGTCGACAAGAATGGCCAGAAGCAGGAGCGGACCGAGTGGCACCGCATCGTCGTCTGGGGAAAGCTCGCGGAGCTCTGCGGCGAGTACCTGAAGAAGGGACGGCAGTGCTACGTCGAGGGCCGCCTGCAGACGCGCGAGTGGACGGACAAGGAGAACCGGAAGAACTACACCACCGAGGTGGTGGCCAACGCCGTGACGTTCCTCGGCGGTGGGGCCCGTGACGCCCAGGACGGCATGGGCGGCGGAGGCGGGGGC
>NZ_JAAIYB010000095.1 GCF_010894475.1 Myxococcus vastator | reverse complement strand
GCTTCACGGAAGGCGCGCGCCCCCTTCCCTCCCGCGTACAGGCCCACCATGAGGGCCGCGGGCGCCAACTGCCGCGTGGCCTCCTCGTACTCGCCCCTGGCGAGGGAGGCCCCGCCCTGCGCCGTCCCCGCCGCCAGGTGGTAGAAGCCCAGCGGCACGCCGAAGGTGAGGGAGTCAAAGGACGCCAGGGCCACGTTGCCCGGCGCGAAGGCCCCCAGGTACTGCGCCTTCTCCACCTCCTCGTACGCGGCCCGGTAGGGCGGAGGCAGTCGCGGGGGCAGCGCGGACGCGTCCACGCTCCGGCTCCCACCGACGAGGGGAATGGAGGCCGCGACGTCGTCCGCGGCCCGTCCCAGCCCGCGCGCGATGTCGCCCGCGCGGAAGTCCCGCTCCGGGAAGTCAGCGAGGGCCATGCCCCGCTGCTTCAGCTCGTCGCGCACCACCTCCATGGCCCCCAGCGCGCGCGTCAGCAGCTTGTCGCCGGCCAACAGGCGCAGCAACTGCCGCACCTCGTCGTCGTGGGTGGTGTGCAGCACGAAGAGGGCGAGGACTTCCGCCTTGGCCAGGCCGTGCCTCTCCACGGAGGTGGAGAGGAAGGCCGCGCGCTTCCGCAGCAGGACGAGGACCGCTTCGGCCTCCAGGGGGCCCAGGGCGCCCAGCCGGACGGCATTCCAGTCCGAGAGGGCCTCCACCAGCCGGGGCATGTCCGCCCTGCGCTGCAAGGCCAGGAAGGCCGCTGGCGTGGGGCATTCGAGGAAGGGCGCCAGCACCTCCTCCTCAGCCAGGTGCGGCCAGCCGGAAGGCACCTCCCCGCACGCGCCCACCACACGCAGGGGCGTCGTCTCGCCTCCGCCGGGGCTCGTGGGGGACGACATGACTCGCCGGCGGTGCAGGAGCGGCCCGGCTTCGGCCTCCTCGTCGTCGGAGAAGTCCTCGGACCCGTCGTCCTCGGGGAGACTCACGACGGCACCGCGCCCAGGGGCCGCCATGGGCGTCGGGCCCGCTCCGGCAGCCAGGGTGCCTCCAGGACCCGCCCGAGAAGGCAGCGAGGCACAGCCCGACGTGAGCAGCGCCAGGGCCAGCGCCAGCAAGGCGCCACAGCGAAGCAGACGCTCAACGCGCATCATCCAGCCCCAGTCCCACAGCCGCGAAGGCCCCTCCTGGGAGGGGAACAGCAGCAACAGGGCGACGGTCCAGTGCCAACGGGTGAACATCAACGCCTCCTGTGAAAGGCCACGGCATAGGTCGAAGGAGAGGGCTCAAGGCGCTGCGCGACCACCAATCACCGGGAAGCGCGCATAGGCCCGCTGGAGCGCGTCCAAGTGGGCGGGGTTGTCGAGATCGAGCGGCGCGTCAGTGAGCTGCACGACCCACCCACCCGACAGCGTTCCACGCGCCCGCGTGAGCAGGTCCGCGTCGCGCGAGGGGTTCGGGAACCCGATGGCCCGCGCGGCAGCCGCGGACCAGTAGTTCAGCCATCCGAGGTAATAGGGAGTCTCGGGCGAGCGGATGTGCTCGAACAGCTTCAGTGCGGGCAGGCCCCGGCGTGGCGACGGCGGCCCTTCCAGCGTGGGTGCTGTCTGATACGCGATGTCCACCGCAGCGTCGTGTGGCGTCGCACGCCCCCAGAATGCGCGTGTGCCCTCCGCTACTCGCTCCAGCATCTCCGCCGCCGCAGCGATGACCGTCGCATCGAGCGGCAACTTGGCATGGACTTCGAACAGGGCCTGACCGCCAGGGCTGAAGAGCCCCGAGTTTCCTCTCCCCATCACCGTCACGGGGTAGCTCTCGTCCCCGTTGCACACCAAAGGGAAGCCCCCGTCCTTGATCCTCTCTACGATCCATGCGTCGCGCTGTGGCAACGCAGCAAGCCGTCGCCCTCCGGTAACTCTCCACTCCAGACGCAAGCCGGGGAGCGCCTCTTCCATCCCATGAACGGCAGCGAGCGTCCGCTTGTCCTCACCCACGAGCGCAGGCGCGTAGACGGTTAGAACGAGGCGATTTTGGGTGGTCATCGTTTGCATCCCGTGACGACGATCCTGAGGGAGGGAACAACAGCGAGCAGCACTTCTTTGTGCGCTTGGGTGCTCACTCCAATGACGAATCCAAAATACATGTCGAATTGATGGGTCTTGATTTCCCAAAGCACACGCACGCCGACTTGTAGCGCGTCAACCCATATTCCGTTCACGAGCACGTCCATGCCGGAGTAGTGGTTCGGCGGAAACCTGTCGGCGCACTCGTTATACGAATCAACTCTTCCCGCGTGCGGCACCAGGACGGGCCTGCACTCCGGGCGTCGCTCTCGGTCCAGTGGCATGGTCGAGCGCGTGACAGGACCTCTCCACAAGCACGGCCCATTTGTTGGATGCCTCCCGCACCACGCATCGCCCGCCATCAGCCCACGGCAGCGTCGCCGCTCTCTGAAGATTGGCGACCCTCGGGCTCCCGGCCGCCGACTCTTTCGGCTCAGTCGTCGCGCAGGCCGCGAGAAGCAGCAGGAGTGCGACACGGGTTCGGAGAAGCATGGCCACGTCCTTACGGAAGGGGTTCTGCTCGACAGCGGGGGGCACGGAGCGCGCCCGAGTCTGGCAGCGTGGCCCCTGGAGAGCCAGCCCCGAACGCGTCCGGTTCGAGTTGCCGCAGCTCAGCGGTACACCTTTCTACTCCAGAGAAACACGCTCCCGTCGAGCGGCACGCTGTAAGTCGCGACCCGCCTCGTCGGCAGCAGGTACGGGACGAGCAGCTCGCACTCCAACCCACCAGGGTGCCCTTCATCCAGTACGGCTCCAACGTCCGCCCGGCACCGACCGCTATCGCTCGGCAGTCACGCTCACGACCCGACTTCACATGCACGTCCGGTCGGTTTGCATGCCCGGGGCATCCCCACTCGTCGGCGACCTTCGCGGTGTGGTGCTTCGGGAGCATCTTCGCGAGTTGGTGGCCGTGCCTCATGCGCAGGAGCCCCCGTTTGAGGGGCTGAGCTATCACAGGAATCCACTCGACCCTGAGCCTGTCGAAATCAAGATTGACTCGATACCCGTGCTTCCCGAGGACCCGACTTCCGCACTCCGCGATGACCAGAATCTCTCGCTTTTGATGACCGCCAACAAACCCACTCCCCGCGTTCACGGGGAGCGACGGCCGATGCTGCGCGACTCGCACGAGAACGAGGTTTCAACCCACGCTCCCCGCGTTCACGGGGAGCGACCGCCGACGACCTGCTGTTCAGTGTCGTTCCCCGCGTTTCACCCCACGCTCCCCGCGTTCACGGGGAGCGACCCGGGGCAACCGCTCGCCGCGCTCGTCACGCGGGTTTCAACCCACGCTCCCCGCGTTCACGGGGAGCGACCACACCCTCATGCTCATCCCCGCCGTTGTGGATGCGTTTCAACCCACGCTCCCCGCGTTCACGGGGAGCGACCTTCCTCTTCCCAGAGGCGCCCTTCTTTGGGCGGTTTCAACCCACGCTCCCCGCGTTCACGGGGAGCGACGACCCTACCGCCGGTGAGCGCGCCATCGCGAGACACGTTTCAACCCACGCTCCCCGCGTTCACGGGGAGCGACCACGAGCAGCTTTGTGCCCAGGCTCCAGTCCGAGTTTCAACCCACGCTCCCCGCGTTCACGGGGAGCGACCTGGCGCGTCGTCGGAGCGAGCGGCACCCGAGGTTTCAACCCACGCTCCCCTCGTTCACAGGGAGCGACGGGTGTGGCCACACGAGCACTGCGCATCAGCGGGTTTCAACCCACGCTCCCCGCGTTCACGGGGAGCGACCGCCTCGTATTCCTCTCCCTCGTAGTCGAAGTCGTTTCAACCCACGCTCCCCGCGTTCACGGGGAGCGACGTATCGCTCGTACAGCTCTTGCTGCTCATGGTGGTTTCAACCCACGCTCCCCGCGTTCACGGGGAGCAACGTCGCGCAACATCGGCGCGACCGTCTCTTTCGAGTTTCAACCCACGCTCCCCGCGTTCACGGGGAGCGACAAGCTCCGCGCCAGGCTTCACCGTGAGATTCCTGTTTCAACCCACGCTCCCCGCGTTCACGGGGAGCGACCCCACGCGAGGGAGGCCACGCCCCTCCGGGATGAGGTTTCAACCCACGCTCCCTGCGTTCACGGGGAGCGACCAGACGGAGATACCTGGGCGCCCTGGCGTTTATGTTTCAACCCACGCTCCCCGCGTTCACGGGGAGCGACCAATGCAGTGCCGGACCCTCTGTCCTGGGCCTGGTTTCAACCCACGCTCCCCGCGTTCACGGGGAGCGAGCGGTGGGGAAGCGGGCCACCACGGGCGCCAACGAGTTTCAACCCACGCTCCCCGCGTCCATGGGGAGCGACCATGAGATTGCCATGCTGGCCGAGCCGCTGGCGGTTTCAACCCACGCTCCCCGCGTTCACGGGGAGCGACTTCAACTACGGCCCCCAGGGACAACCACGAAGTGGTTTCAACCCACGCTCCCCGCGTTCACGGGGAGCGACCTGCCGCCTGGACCCAGGCTGACAAGCTCTTCTGGTTTCAACCCACGCTCCCCGCGTTCACGGGGAGCGACTGTTGAAGGACGCCGAGCCCAGCTTCCGGGCGAGGTTTCAACCCACGCTCCCCGCGTTCACGGGGAGCGACGACGAGCGCCGAAAGGCGAAGAAGCCGAAGCCGAAGTTTCAACCCACGCTCCCCGCGTTCACGGGGAGCGACGGAGGACGCTGCAGAGCGCCGGGCTGGAGCTGCAGTTTCAACCCACGCTCCCCGCGTTCACGGGGAGCGACCACGGGCCTCCTGCGGTCTTTGCCGCATGTTTCGTGTTTCAACCCACGCTCCCCGCGTTCACGGGGAGCGACCACCTGCGCCGTGAGGGACGCCTTCGTCTCCGTGTTTCAACCCACGCTCCCCGCGTTCACGGGGAGCGACTTGAGGCGCGTGGCAAGCGCCTCGGCATCTACGGTTTCAACCCACGCTCCCCGCGTTCACGAGGAGCGACCACCACCTCGCCGCGCGTGGCCAAGGCGATGTTCGCGTTTCAACCCACGCTCCCCGCGTTCACGAGGAGCGACAAGGTGCAGTCCGTCGCCAAGAAGATCCAGACTCGGGGTTTCAACCCACGCTCCCCGCGTTCACGAGGAGCGACCAGCCAGGGTCCCCCCAGTAGCCGCCTTGGCCCGGTTTCAACCCACGCTCCCCGCGTTCACGAGGAGCGACGTCGTTCTGCGCCGCGTCTGCCATATCCATCTCCAGCGAGTTTCAACCCACGCTCCCCGCGTTCACGGGGAGCGACGGGTGGCGTCGTCCTGGCGCGGGAGCCCGAGCAAGTTTCAACCCACGCTCCCCGCGTTCACGGGGAGCGACCGTCCGGGCTCGGCGGCGCTCTCCTTCGAGAGATAGTTTCAACCCACGCTCCCCGCGTTCACGGGGAGCGACTGCCCAGCGGCGCGGCCTCCATGTCGCGCAGTCAGTTTCAACCCACGCTCCCCGCGTTCACGGGGAGCGACGAAGGCCACGGTGCTGCCGAACGAGGACTACGAGTTTCAACCCACGCTCCCCGCGTTCACGGGGAGCGACTGACGACGTCGCGTTCATCGGGCCGCAGCTCGAGGTTTCAACCCACGCTCCCCGCGTTCACGGGGAGCGACTGGAACCCGCGTGCCGTTCGTTGACAGCCAGGGTTTCAACCCACGCTCCCCGCGTTCACGGGGAGCGACGACCAGCAGGGGCAGCCCAGCGTCGGCCTTGAAGTTTCAACCCACGCTCCCCGCGTTCACGGGGAGCGACGGCATCGGCCGTCTTGAGCTCGCCGACCGACCGGTTTCAACCCACGCTCCCCGCGTTCACGGGGAGCGACAGCGTCGCCTGCGGGCGCTGCGGCTGCTCGTCGGGTTTCAACCCACGCTCCCCGCGTTCACGGGGAGCGACGGAAGCCTGGGTAGGTGGGCAGTGCAAAACCCAGTTTCAACCCACGCTCCCCGCGTTCACGGGGAGCGACGCAGGACTGTCCCCCGTGGTTGTGCGCGCTCAAGTTTCAACCCACGCTCCCCGCGTTCACGGGGAGCGACCACGAGCAGCTTTGTGCCGAGCGACCAGTCCCAGTTTCAACCCACGCTCCCCGCGTTCACGGGGAGCGACACCCGGCCTCGCGCGACGCGGCGTTGAGGTGGGGTTTCAACCCACGCTCCCCGCGTTCACGGGGAGCGACCCACATGCAGCAGTGGGAGGGGCTCCATTGAGGTGTTTCAACCCACGCTCCCCGCGTTCACGGGGAGCGACCGGATCCGGGTCACTAACGCTCTCGATGTAAAAAGTTTCAACCCACGCTCCCCGCGTTCACGGGGAGCGACTTCATGGCTCGGATGTACGCCGAGCGCGTTGACGGTTTCAACCCACGCTCCCCGCGTTCACGGGGAGCGACATCGGAGCGCTGACCGAAGTAGATGGTCACGTTGTTTCACCCCACGCTCCCCGCGTTCACGGGGAGCGACCCCGCCCCACTGTCGCGCGAGCTGGGCGCCTGGTTTCAACCCACGCTCCCCGCGTTCACGGGGAGCGACTGGTGTGGCACGACATCCTGGACGGGTACTCGGTGTTTCAACCCACGCTCCCCGCGTTCACGGGGAGCGACGTAGTACCCCGCGCCCAAGAGCAGCAGCAGCGGGTTTCAACCCACGCTCCCCGCGTTCACGGGGAGCGACTGCCCATGCCCGCCGCTCCGATGACGAGAACGATGGTTTCAACCCACGCTCCCCGCGTTCACGGGGAGCGACGTCACGCTCGGCCCTGGATGCTTTCGCGACGTAGTTTCAACCCACGCTCCCCGCGTTCACGGGGAGCGACACGAGGCCCACCTGAGCACCGCCGCGACGTGGGCGTTTCAACCCACGCTCCCCGCGTTCACGGGGAGCGACGTTCCTGGGGCACAAGTCGCCGGCCACAACGCGGTTTCAACCCACGCTCCCCGCGTTCACGGGGAGCGACCCCGCGGGATGGCGGGAACACCATCCTGCACAAGTTTCAACCCACGCTCCCCGCGTTCACGGGGAGCGACCTACCTCTTCGCGCTGCCTAGCTTCGCGGTGAGGTTTCAACCCACGCTCCCCGCGTTCACGGGGAGCGACTGGGTCTACGAGGTCGTCGCGTGGGGCGCAGGGTTTCAACCCACGCTCCCCGCGTTCACGGGGAGCGACACACCCCGTGGCCGTTCTCACCCAGCAAACTGACAAGTTTCAACCCACGCTCCCCGCGTTCACGGGGAGCGACGCCTCTGCTCTCGCGTCAGGGAGCGGCGCTGGAAGTTTCAACCCACGCTCCCCGCGTTCACGGGGAGCGACTCGGATTTGCATTGTACTGATGGGCTACCGCTGGTTTCAACCCACGCTCCCCGCGTTCACGGGGAGCGACCACGCGGCTGTGGTCGAGGTGACGCGCAAGACCATGGTTTCAACCCACGCTCCCCGCGTTCACGGGGAGCGACAGACCACGCCTACGAGGAGTTGGCGTGCCACCTGTTTCAACCCACGCTCCCCGCGTTCACGGGGAGCGACAAAGTGGTTGAGGGGTAGTTGACACGGCGAAAGGTTTCAACCCACGCTCCCCGCGTTCACGGGGAGCGACTGGCGCCCGGCAGAGGCAGCCAACCGAGAGGAGCAGTTTCAACCCACGCTCCCCGCGTTCACGGGGAGCGACCTGCTGGCCAACCTCCAGTTGGCCCACGAGGCCATGTTTCAACCCACGCTCCCCGCGTTCACGGGGAGCGACACACCTGCCCGGCCACCAGCAGCGCAACGAGGGGTTTCAACCCACGCTCCCCGCGTTCACGGGGAGCGACACCCAAGGCAGTCTGAAAGGAGCAGCACCATGACGTTTCAACCCACGCTCCCCGCGTTCACGGGGAGCGACCCAGCACCGGTTTCCCGGCGTTGGTGTTGCGCATGTTTCAACCCACGCTCCCCGCGTTCACGGGGAGCGACGTTGATGCTGTTGACGTCGAGCGCGACGATGGTCCCGTTTCAACCCACGCTCCCCGCGTTCACGGGGAGCGACTGCACTGCGGCTGCTCAGCCTGGAGGCTCGGGCGGTTTCAACCCACGCTCCCCGCGTTCACGGGGAGCGACCGTCAACCCACCAGTCTTTGCCGTCCCTGACGTGTTTCAACCCACGCTCCCCGCGTTCACGGGGAGCGACGAATGCTCCGGACGGTGGGCGGAATCGACTGGGTGTTTCAACCCACGCTCCCCGCGTTCACGGGGAGCGACGCGCTGCCGAAGCCGGACGTGTACGGCGTGGAGCCGTTTCAACCCACGCTCCCCGCGTTCACGGGGAGCGACTGCCCTCGTGAGGCACGAAGTGGTCCTTCTCGTGTTTCAACCCACGCTCCCCGCGTTCACGGGGAGCGACTCAGGCGTCATCGCCTGAAGCGCCTCGTGCTCTTGGTTTCAACCCACGCTCCCCGCGTTCACGGGGAGCGACGCACGACGTGGCTCAACGAAATGCTCGCCATGGAGTTTCAACCCACGCTCCCCGCGTTCACGGGGAGCGACGCCTCAGTTGCTGCAATCTCCTCGGGCGTCATCGGTTTCAACCCACGCTCCCCGCGTTCACGGGGAGCGACACCACCGCTTCCGCGCCCGCGAGCGGGACGGAGGTGTTTCAACCCACGCTCCCCGCGTTCACGGGGAGCGACGAGACGTACTACTCGGCCGAGTACACGCTCAAGTTTCAACCCACGCTCCCCGCGTTCACGGGGAGCGACGGCGCCACTGACTGGAGACGAGCATGGCCAAGGCGTTTCAACCCACGCTCCCCGCGTTCACGGGGAGCGACCATGTCCACCGCGTATGACCGCGCCGCCCAGGAGTTTCAACCCACGCTCCCCGCGTTCACGGGGAGCGACGCACGCGCAAGTGCCCGAATTCACTGGCACTGAGTTTCAACCCACGCTCCCCGCGTTCACGGGGAGCGACCTTCACCGACGTGACGGCCGGGGTGGACTTCATGTTTCAACCCACGCTCCCCGCGTTCACGGGGAGCGACATCTTCGAGCGGGTACAGCAGGCGAAGGATGCGTCCTGGTTTCAACCCACGCTCCCCGCGTTCACGGGGAGCGACCGCCAGCGGGTCGGCCTTCGCCGCGCGCTTCTTCTGTTTCAACCCACGCTCCCCGCGTTCACGGGGAGCGACCGGACCGCGTCCAGGGTGGCACCGTCGCGGATGTTTCAACCCACGCTCCCCGCGTTCACGGGGAGCGACCCAGCGCACAAGGTCGTAGAGATGGTCCCACTTGTTTCAACCCACGCTCCCCGCGTTCACGGGGAGCGACCGTAGGCCTTCAGCCCGAAGCCACCATCGCTGACGGTTTCAACCCACGCTCCCCGCGTTCACGGGGAGCGACCGCACAGCCAGCCCCGGCGGAGCAGGACACATCGTTTCAACCCACGCTCCCCGCGTTCACGGGGAGCGACGAAAACCGAGGGCCGCGCGCTTATCCGCTTCCCGTTTCAACCCACGCTCCCCGCGTTCACGGGGAGCGACAGCGACGTCCGCACCACCGGCGGCGACTACAACGTTTCAACCCACGCTCCCCGCGTTCACGGGGAGCGACGTCACCGACGGCAAGCCCGGCGCGGCCACCATCGTGTTTCAACCCACGCTCCCCGCGTTCACGGGGAGCGACGAGGGCTACACGCGCAAGGGTCGGCGAATCATCCGGTTTCAACCCACGCTCCCCGCGTTCACGGGGAGCGACCGCATGACGCAGGGGGTACGCCATGGCGAACGAGTTTCAACCCACGCTCCCCGCGTTCACGGGGAGCGACCTGGTCTGGCACGACATCCTGGATGGGTACGCGGTGTTTCAACCCACGCTCCCCGCGTTCACGGGGAGCGACAGTGGCGCGCGTCGTCACTGCACACCCAGAGCTGTTTCAACCCACGCTCCCCGCGTTCACGGGGAGCGACGACCTGCTCGCGGAGATGCGCGGCGACGTGGCGTTTCAACCCACGCTCCCCGCGTTCACGGGGAGCGACGTCTTCGACCACTGACTTCGGTTCCCCGTCTCGTTTCAACCCACGCTCCCCGCGTTCACGGGGAGCGACCCATGGCGTAACCCCCGGCCCGCGCAAGCAAAGGAAGTTTCAACCCACGCTCCCCGCGTTCACGGGGAGCGACCCACGTCAGCGGGGAAGCCCGGGCGCTCATTGACGAGTTTCAACCCACGCTCCCCGCGTTCACGGGGAGCGACGACGCTGGGCCTGGAGGCGTCCATCCAGAATGGGTTTCAACCCACGCTCCCCGCGTTCACGGGGAGCGACGCGTGTCCCCGGCATGGCGCACGGCCTTCACCTTGTTTCAACCCACGCTCCCCGCGTTCACGGGGAGCGACCATTCCATCCGCGTTGACGACGTCGGTGTCATTCTCGTTTCAACCCACGCTCCCCGCGTTCACGGGGAGCGACCCCGCGCTGTGACGCCTTCCCGCCGCTGACTCCCTGTTTCAACCCACGCTCCCCGCGTTCACGGGGAGCGACGCCCGTCCCATGTCTCACCCGCAGCACGAGAGGAGTTTCAACCCACGCTCCCCGCGTTCACGGGGAGCGACCGCCTCGAATTCGTCGGAGTCGTACTTGCCGGGGAACGGTTTCAACCCACGCTCCCCGCGTTCACGGGGAGCGACCACGCAGCACCCCACTCGAAGCACCCGAGAGAGTTTCAACCCACGCTCCCCGCGTTCACGGGGAGCGACTGCAGGTCGTCACGCCCTCAACGCCAGGGAACCGTTTCAACCCACGCTCCCCGCGTTCACGGGGAGCGACGGCAACCCCTTCATCGCGGCGGCGAAGTTCAAGGGGTTTCAACCCACGCTCCCCGCGTTCACGGGGAGCGACCGTGGCCATCCACGGCGCGGTGCTGGCGGACGAGTTTCAACCCACGCTCCCCGCGTTCACGGGGAGCGACATCATCCCCATGTAGGGGCTGAGCACCTGCTGGTTTCAACCCACGCTCCCCGCGTTCACGGGGAGCGACGCCCGTCTTCCCTGCAGCCAGCGCCCGGCCCAGTTTCAACCCACGCTCCCCGCGTTCACGGGGAGCGACACGGCAACGCCGGGGTCAATGATTTTCATGAAGCTGTTTCAACCCACGCTCCCCGCGTTCACGGGGAGCGACCTTGCACCTGCTGGCCGAGCGGCGCGGCGGCCTGCATGTTTCAACCCACGCTCCCCGCGTTCACGGGGAGCGACAGGTGCTGTCAGCCCGGCCCAAGTCCCACGAGGTGTTTCAACCCACGCTCCCCGCGTTCACGGGGAGCGACCCGTCGCCGGGTCCACCTGCTCGGGGACGGCGGGTTTCAACCCACGCTCCCCGCGTTCACGGGGAGCGACTTCACGGCTGCCCTGTCTTCGCTGCTGAGTCCCTGGTTTCAACCCACGCTCCCCGCGTTCACGGGGAGCGACGTCCGCGTCAAAGACGTCGGCCATGGAGGCACAGTTTCAACCCACGCTCCCCGCGTTCACGGGGAGCGACCCCACCTCGGCTATCCGCCCAAGGAGCCCCACACCGTTTCAACCCACGCTCCCCGCGTTCACGGGGAGCGACTTCTGAGGAGGTCCCCTTGAACACCTGCAAGCCGTTTCAACCCACGCTCCCCGCGTTCACGGGGAGCGACGTGCTTCCTCGCTTTCTTCACAACGAGTACCACACGTTTCAACCCACGCTCCCCGCGTTCACGGGGAGCGACACGCACTTGCTCGGCTCGTGCTCGGGCTTTGGCGGTTTCAACCCACGCTCCCCGCGTTCACGGGGAGCGACTTCCTGGCTGTCTCCTCCGAGTTCCAACACCACAGGGTTTCAACCCACGCTCCCCGCGTTCACGGGGAGCGACAGCGGCAACTACGATGACTCGGGGCTTCCTTTTTGTTTCAACCCACGCTCCCCGCGTTCACGGGGAGCGACCCTCTGCCACCTTGGCCACACAGGCGAGGTAGCGGTTTCAACCCACGCTCCCCGCGTTCACGGGGAGCGACAGGGACCCTCCATCCCGAGGGCAGTCACGTAAGTTTCAACCCACGCTCCCCGCGTTCACGGGGAGCGACCAGTTCCGCGTCTCGGGAGAGGTCCGGAGGCGTGTTTCAACCCACGCTCCCCGCGTTCACGGGGAGCGACCTGGATGTTGCGCTTCGCGCGCGCGTCCGAGAGGTTTCAACCCACGCTCCCCGCGTTCACGGGGAGCGACCCCGCCTCTCCAACATAGCGTTCTGACTACGGAATCCGGCCGGATTTCGCGAACCGGCCCTCGCCGCCACGAAAGCGCCCCGCCGTTCCTGCCGCCCACGCCCCCAACCCACTGATTCTATTCGGGATTTCAAAGAGCGCGAACCCTCGACGGAGCGCACACCGGGAGCGGTTCGCGGAGGCCTACAGGACCAGAGGCCCCTCGACGTCCAGGGGTGCCCTGGCGCCGTGATGCTCCGTCTTCCGGGCATCATCCTCCGACAGGAAGTAGAAGCGCAGGCTGTCGCATTCCGCGTCAAATACGCCGAGCAGGCGAGCGCGCAGGACGACCCAGTCCTTGGGCTCCAGGACACACTCGAAGACGGAGTATTGCACTCGTACGCCATGGTCCCTGCAAGCCCGCGCAAGCTTGCGCAGGCGCCGAGGCCCCTGGGGGTCCGACACCCGCACGTCGTAGCAAATCAACACAGTCAAGCTACGCATCAGCGCATCGCGAAGGGAGGGTAGCCGTCCAGCTCTCCCCGAAGGTGGCGCGCCAGCAGCAGCGCTTGCAGGTGAGGCGCCATGCCCCAGGTCGTCTCCTGCCCCAGGAACGCGTGCCGCACGCCCACCTGCTTCGCCTCCTGGTAAGCTACGAGGAACGTCTTGCGCGCGGCGTCCTTCAGCAACACGGCCCCCGCCGACTCCGTGCGGAAGTCCCCGGGCTTCAGTTGCCCCCGGTTCACCAACGAGAAGACGAGCCGGTCCACCACCGGCGCACGGAACTCCTCCATCAAATCCAGCGCCAGCGACAGGCGCCCCGGACGGTCCTCGTGCAGGAACCCCACGGCGGGGTCGAGCCCCACGCCCGCGAGCGCCCCCGCGCAGTCCTGCGCCAGCAGCGCATAGCCAAACGAGAGCATCGCGTTCAGCGGGTTCCTCGGCGGCCGGCGGTTGCGACCATCGAACTCGAAGCCCTCGGCGCTCTTCTTCAGCAGCGACGGAAAGGCCTCGAAGTAGTCGCGCGCCGCGATGCCCTCCAGCCCCCGCACCTGCTCCAGGTCCTCCACGCGGCCCAGAGCGCGCAGGTGCTCCGACAGGCGCCGCGCCGTCCCCGACAAGGCCTCCTGCCGCTCCGGCGCCGCGTCACGTCGCGCGTGCAACACGAACTGCCGCGCGTTCCCGAGCTTCCCCACCACCAGCGCCCGGGAGATGGCCACTGAGCGAGCGACATCATCCGCCGCCCGGTACTGCTGCCGCCGCAACAGGACGTTGCCGCCCGGCACCCCCTCCACCCGCGCCAGGAAGCGCCCCGTCATCCCGAAGAAGGAGACATGGATGCCCGCCTCCAGGCAGCTCTCCATCAACTCCGGCGTCAGCCACGCGCGCGTCAGGCACACCACCGAGCGCAGGTGCCGCAAGGGGACCTCCGCCTTCTTCTGCTCCTGCACCGTCACCACCACGCACTCGCCTTCCTTGTTCAGGCGAGTCCCCTCGGCGGTGATGAACAGCGTGTTCAACGCGGTCGTCATGCGTTCCTCCGTTCAGCCGTCCTCGTCCATCCACCGCGCCAGGAAGTCCTGGGCGCTCCGCTGCCCCGCCGTCACCCCCGGGAGGCACAGCGGCTCCAGCGAGCACCCGTCACACCGGGGCGCGCGCGCCACGACAGGGACCTCCTGCCGCCGCAGCACCTCGTGCATGCGCGCGATGGCGTCCTCGGTCCGCTGGCGCAGCCGCGCGTCGAAGGGCACCGCCTCACGCTTGTGCTCCGTCCCGTAGAAGAGCGCCCCCTCCGGGATGTCCACGCCGTGCATCTCCTCCAGGCACAGCGCCTGCGCGCAGAGCTGCACGCGGTCCGCCTCCCCCGCCTTGCGCCGACCGCGCTTCACCTCCACCGGATAGGGCCGCCAGCCCACCCCGCTCGCGTCCCGCTGGTACTCGACCAGGTCCGCGCGCCCGGACACACGCAGCCGCTGCGAGCCCAGCAACACGGCCCGCTCCACCCGCCGCCCCGGACGCGCGTCATGTCCCGGCAGGTCCACGCGCTCGTGGAGCAACCGCCCGGAGGCGGTGTTGACGTCCTCCCGCCATTGCCGCTCGACGTGGATGAGCGCCGCCTGCCGCTCGCAGTACAGCAGGTGCTGGAGCGCCGACAGCGCCACCCACGTCTCGCGGTCCGCGCTCATCCCACCAACTCCAGCACCTCGATGCCCTGAGGCAGCCCGGCCTTGTCCACGCGGACCTCGTAGTCGGAGAAGCTCCGAGCCGGCTTCTCCGGCTGGGTGCGCGCCGCATGGACGCGGTCGAACAGCGCGTGCGCAGGGGAGTTGCCCAGCTCCGAGCCGTGCTTGAACACCACCACCTTGCGCATGGACATCAGCCCCCGCGCGGCGCTGCGGTCCAGCTCGAACATGTGCGTGAAGGACTGGAAGAGCAGCTCCAAGTCCTCCGTGCCGAACCCCGTCTGCTTCGCCAGGTGCGGCGAGACGAAGCCGTGCGCGCGGTAGAGCGCGTAGGGCACGGTGTTCTTCCGGCCCATGGTGCGGTTGTCACCGCGCTGCTTCTCGGCCTCGGCCTCCGTCGCCACGGCCATGCGGGTGATGGAGTGCTCCTGCGACACGATGGGGTCCACCGAGCGCGAGAAGGTGAGCTGCACCGGCCCGCGCACCTGCCCCGCGTTGGGTCCCGTGGACATGACGGCGCCGAAGGTGCGGACATCGAAGAACGTCTTGCACATCCACGCGCGGCCCCTGTCCACCTCGGAGCCCTGGGCCTCACCATCCTTGGTCCGCTTCTTTCCGTCCTCCGGGCGCGCGGGCTTCTCGCTCAGGTCGATGCCCAGGCCCTTGTACGCCTCCGCGATGCGCTGATTCAGGATGGCCTTCTCCTTCACGAAGATGTCCAGCCCCGGCTTGCCCTCCTGCGTGAGCAGGATGAAGTTGCGCACCTTGCGCTTGAGGCTCACGTCCGTCACCAGCCCGTGGCCCGTCTCCGCGTCGATGCGGGGCAGGTTTCCGGCGTCGGGGTCTCCATTGGGGTTTCCATCCAGCACGTCGAAGAACAGGACGAAGTCGTGGCGCTGCTTGAGGTCGGTCATGGCGCTTTCTCTGGGAATGGGGTGAAGACGGGGGAACGTCAGGAGATGGACGCGTCGGGCTCGCCAGGAGCCGGCGCCTCGCGCTTGGTGAAGAACGCCTCGCGCTGGTGGTAGTAGCCGACGGCGAAGAGGCCCTGCGCTTCCAGGTCAAGCACTGGCGGGAACGGCCGCTGCGAAGGAAGCAGTGACATCACCTCCCCCTTCGTCCGCTCCAGCCACCTGCCGTTCTCCGCCGCCTTGGAGGCGTGGTGGACGGAGAGCTGGAGCAGCCTGGGGAAGACGGTGACGGGGTTGCGAGACGCGGCGCCGAAGTAGCGGTCGCGGATGGTGGCGTTGAGGTCCTTCAGCGCCGCGCCCTGCAGCCGCTCCATTACGGCGAAGAGGCGGCCGAGCACATAGGGCTGCGAGGCGTTGTTCTTGTCCAATGACACGGAGACCTCCAGGGGAGTGGTTCCACTTCGAGGGAGTCGCAGCAGGGTGGCTTTGATGAGCGCGACGCGGAGCCGCAGTTGTTCGCGCTCGAACCGGTCGTCGGAGGGCGGCAGCCGCAGCCGGTCCAGCGCGGACGTCAGGAGTTGGCGCGGGAAGGGCTGTCCTCGCAGCGCCGCGCCCAGCATCCGCGTGGCGACGTCCGGCGACAGGCCACGCCCCGAGGGCGCCTCCACGGCCTTGAGCAGGCGATAGACGGGGATCGGCTTCGCGGGTGCCTGCCCGATGCGGAGGTCATCGAAGTAGCGCCGGATGTTCCGCTTCACCTCGCCCACGCTGGACACGAACCAGTCGCGCACGGCTACGCGGCCCGCGTTGCTCGCCAGCGTGACGGCATAGAAGGCGTGGTCATCCAGTTCGCCTGGCTCCAGGCCGTGCAACGGCGACTCCGCGAAGCGCTGGAGGTCCTCCTCCGTCGGGTCCATCCACGACAGCAGCAGGCTCTCTTCAGACGCGGACGCGCGCGTCCAGAACACGAGCACCGAGCCGTCCCCCAATTGAATGCCCTGCCGGAAGCGGCGCTGCTCCGTCCCACGGAGCATGTCGTTGAGCGCCAGCACGTAGCCCAGCGCCGCCTCCTGGGAGACGGGGGCGTTGTCCCCCTGCTCCAGCCCGTGCGACGAGAATGCGGGCGCGTTGAAGGACACCAGTGAAGCGCCCGCCGGCTGAGCCTCCGGGACGTTCTTCAGCTTGGGATGGGTGACGGCCACCACCCCCTCCAGCCCTGTCACCAGGCACCGCGCCGTCCGCCCCAGCGCGCGCTTCTCTCCGGAGCGCCGCTCCCAGCAGGCACGAATGGCCGGGTTCTGATGCACGGGCACGGTGGCCTCACCGACGACGAAGGCGAGCAACTCGGAGCCCGTCCATTCCTCCGCGTCGCGAGCCGCCAGCACCTTGCTCCGCTCGGCCTCGTTCGAAAGGAAGGCCTCCACGGCCCGGGCCTCCGGGTCCTTCGTCTCTGCGGCGACCTCCCGCACCGGCTTCAGGAAGGCCTCCAGCCGGGCCACGCGCTTCTCCACGCCTCCAGCCTTTGTCTTGGGCGTGCCCTTCTCGTAGGCGAGGACGTACTTCGGGTTGTCCGCGAAGAAGCCCGCCGCGATGTTTGCTGCCCGCTGCGGCAGCCGGGGAATCGAGAGGGGCTTTCCCCGCCCGTCCTCTCCCGCGGTGCTCTCCAGCGTGACGAACTTCCCCGCCGCGCTGATGCGGATGAAGAAGTCCACGGGCTTGACCTCGTACAGCAGGTCGTCGGTGAGCCCGCGCTCACGGGCGAAGTCGTTCAGTGCCGTCAGCATCATGGGACACCTCCGCCGAGCACCTGCGCCCGAGGCGGCACGCGCAACACCCCATCCTCCAGGAACGCCTGGAAGAACTCGGGGCGCACAGGCTCACCGGGCACGTCGAAGACGAAGTCGTAGAACATGAGCCCCAAGGGCCGCCGCCCGCTGCCCGCTTCGTGCGGCAGCAGGCCGTCCTCGGCGGGCTCCACCCGGGCCGCGAACTCGCGGCAGCCCAGGTAGGGCGCATGGAAGAACTGGCCCCGCTCCAGGCGCCGCTCGAACATGTCCTCGAACTTGCGCGCGGTGTCCTCGGGCCCCGCCTTCCCGGGCACCAGGGTGAAGGACGCGGTGATGACGTAGTCCACGTCCCGCAGCGCCACCGTGTTGCGCTGGGCCCGGTCCTCGTCCGCCGCGTAGTCGAACCTGCCCACCGTGGCGCGGCTGTTGACCTCGTTGCGGCGGAAGCTGGTCCACTTCACCGGCGCGAGCACGGCAATCTCATGGATGTGCCAGCGGATGGCCGGCTTCCACAAGATGGCCTCCAGCACGCCACGCGCCGCCGAAGGCGTCATCACCTCGTAGCTGACGCGCTCCGCCTTCATCTCGGGCCGCGTGAAGCACGCCACGGGCCCCTGGGCCCTCACGCGAAACCGCCTGCCTGCCGTCGCTGTCATCCACACCTCCTGATGCGTGTCTCAGCCGGGAATGAGGAAGGACGGGTCGAGGATGCCGACCCGGTCCAGGAGAAGACCGAAGCGCCCTTCGTACGCGGACGCGTGCTCCGGCCCCAGGTACGCCACCGTCTCCGCCGCGAGCCGGGCCCACTCCCGCGCCAGCCAGGCCTCCCGGACCTTGCGGGGGACCGTCACCGTGAAGCGTTGCAGCGCGCGCAGCCGATCCCGTGAGGGGCCTCTCTGGCGCAACTCCTCCAGGAGCGCCTCACAGCCCGCGAAGGGCACCACCACCGACGCGCTCCAGTCGTCCTCGACCAGCTTGAAGGCCTTGGACACCGCTTCGAAGCAGAGCTTTGCCCGCAGGTCCTGGATGCCCTTCTCGTCCAGCTTGCGGGTGGCATAGAGCCGCTCGAAGTAGCGCTGGAAGCTCTCGGGCGCGAACAGGTCCAGGTCGGGTGCCTGCTCCAGCAGACCGCGAGTCACGTCCTGGGCGGCGCGCGGAACGCCTCGGGGGGGCTGGGTCTCGGGTTCGTAGACGCGCAGCTCGCCGAGCCCGTCCAGCACCCCCTCCCGGTTGCACCGGCCCGCGGCCTGGGCCAGCGAATCCAGTCCTCCCAACCCCCGGAAGACGACGCGGAAGTCCAGGTCCACGCCCGCCTCGACGAGCTGCGTGGCCACCAGTCGCACCGGCTCCCCTCGCCGCTTGCGGGCCTTGATGCCCGCGAGCACCTCCGAGCGATGCTCCGGGCACATCAGCGCGGACAGGTGCAGCGTGTCCTGATGCCCCAGCCGCGCGTCCACGAGCTCGCAGAGCCGACGCGCGTCGTCCCGCAGGTGGACCACGGCGAGGACGTCCCGCTCGGCCGCCACGGCGTCGGCCAGCTCGGTGTAGGGGAGCTTGCGTCCCAGGGTGGGCCACCGCACCCGCACCCGGCGCAGGCGCTCGAAGGCGCGCACCGAGGCCGGGACGATTTCACGCGCGTCCGGCAGTCCCTCCTGGAAGTCCGGGCGGCGGCCCAGCGCGGGCTGCGTGGCGGTGCAGATGACCACGGAGCAGCCGTAGTCCTTCACCAGCGCGCCCAGGCCATCCAGGATGGGCGCCAGCAGCGACGGCGGCAGCGTCTGCGCCTCGTCGAGCACGATGACGCTCCGGGCCACCCGATGCAGCTTGCGGCACGCCGACGGGCGGCGGGCGAAGAGGCTCTCCAGGAGCTGCACCGTGGTGGTGACGATGACGGGCGCATCCCAGTTCTCGCTGGCGACGCGGTTGAGCGGCGTCTCCTTCCCGGGGTCGACGGCGGAGTGGTGCTCGATGACGGCGTGCTCCAGCCCCTGGAAGGCCTGGCGGTACACGTCCGCGCTCTGCTCGATGATGGACGTATAGGGAATGGCGACGATGACGCGCTGGAGCCCATGCCGCCGCGCGTGCTCGAGCGCGAAGGCCATGGACGTCAGCGTCTTGCCCCCGCCCGTGGGCACCGTGAGGCTGAAGACGCCTGGATGCAGGGACGCGGCCTCCACCGCGGCGGAGAGCACCTCGCGCCGCACCCGGTTGACCTCCGTGTCCGGGGCCTCGCGCTGCTTCTCCTCCAGGAAGCCACGGAGGCGTTCGGCGAGCTGAGACAGCGTCACCGGCACCTGGCGCCCCGCGCCCCGGCTCGCGTCGAAGAAGGCCTCCGTGTCCAGGAAGTCCGCGTCGCACAACAGCGAGAAGAGCATCCGCGTCCAGAGCTCCAACCGGAGCGGCTCGAGCCGCAGCAGCGCGCCCGGCTCGAAGCCGAGCGGTCCGTCCAGCAAGGCGGGGACATCACACCGAGCCCTCGCGTCCGCGAGCAGCGCCTGCTTCTCCTTGCGCCCCAGGCGATCCTTGAACGCCCCCAGGTCCGGCAGCCCCGCGTGGTGCCCGGCAATCGCCAGGGCCAGCGGGAGCAAGCGGGGGTCCCGGCTCAGCGCCCAGAGCGCCCCGGCCGTCGAGTGGTCTCGCTCCAGCGCGCCCTCTTTCTCCAGGTGCGCCTCGAAGCCATTCTCCGCGCGGATGCGATACCAGAAGTCTTGTGTGTACTTGCCCAGGTCATGCCAGCGCCCGGTGGCCAGGGCCGGTGCACGCAAGTCCTCGCGCGGCGCCAGCCTCGCGGCCCACTGCCCCACGGCTTCCAGGTGCTCGCGCAGCAGATGAGGACGGCCCGCTTCTGTCACGTGCGCCAAGGGCTCCGCCGTCACCACGCGTGGCACGGCGGACGGCTCCGGACGCCCGAGGTCCTTCGTCATGGCGCTCCCCCCACCGACCCCATGTCCGGCCGTACAAGCGGACATGCGCGTCTGCATTCTGGTTTCCGTCGGGTGACTGGCACAAGGTGCCTTGTCCTACGAACGCCCGGAGCGCGCGCTCCCCCCACGGTGGTATGCCCGAGCGCGAGGAATGCGGGCAGGCTCCCGGCCACACGGGCCGCGCCCCATGGGTGTCATCCGTGTGAGCCGCAACGAACGCCCGGGCGGGTAGCCGCCGACTCGGCAAAGTCAGACATCCGCCCAGGTGTTCACTCTCGGCAGTCCGGCGGGCGGGCCTTGCACACCAGTCGCGGCCTTTGACGCATTGCGATTAAGTTGCGCGCCATGAACCGCGAATACCACCGCTGGTACAGCGAGCGACTGCGCCGCGACATGGAGTTGCTCATCTTCGGCCACTCGGGTGAGCCCGTGCTCCTGCTGCCGACGAGCAAGGGCCGCTTCTTCCAGGCCGAGGACTTCGGCCTCATCGGCGCCATCGCCGACCGCGTCCAGTCCGGCCGGTACATCGTGGTGTGCCCGGACTCGGTGGATGAGGAGTCCTGGTTCAACACCGCCATCCACCCGCATGAGCGCGTCGTCCGCCATCAGCAGTGGGAGGACTACCTCCTGCACGAGGTGGTGCCCCTGCTCAAGAGCCGCGGCACCGGCGGGCGCCTCACCCTGGCCGGGTGCAGCTTCGGCGGCTTCCATTCGTACAACATCGGGCTGCGGCACCCACACGTCTTCCGGCGCCTGCTGTCCATGGGCGGCAAGTTCGAGACGGACGAGTTCCTCGACGGCCACCACGACTCGGACGTCTACTTCCACTCATGCACGGAGTGGCTGCCCAACCTCACGGACCCCGCGCAGCTCTCCGCCCTCCAGCGCGTGGAGATGGTGCTGGCGGTGGGCGAGCACGACTTCTGCCGCCCCTCCAACGAGCACCTCTCCAACCTGCTGTGGAAGAAGGACATCGGCAACCACCTGGCCGTGTGGCAGGGCGGCACGCACGACTGGCCCGTGTGGCGGCAGATGATTCAGCAGTACCTGCCCTGGTAGCCGCGCCGCGCGCCGCTACGCTTCAACTGGACGCAGCGCGCCCGCGCTCATCCGGTTGAAGCGCCACAGCAGCGCCACCGCCACGGTGACGAGGCCCGCGCACAGGCCCCACCAGATGCCCACCACGCCCAGGCCCAGCTTGAAGCCCAGCAGCAGCGTCAGCGGCAGGCCAATGGCGTAGTGCCCCACCATGTTGGCCAGGAACGTGAAGCGCGTGTCGCCCGCGCCGCGCAGCACGCCCGCGCCCACGCCCTGCACGCCGTCGAACACCTGGAAGACGGCGCTCACCATCAGCAGCGGCACCACCAGCGGCAGCACGTCCTCGGGCGCCCCCGCCAGCCGGGCCAGCGGCGTCGGGAACAGCGCGAACAACAGCCCGCCCAGCGCCATGAAGCCCGCGCCTCCCGCGAAGGCCATGAAGCCACTCAGCCGCGCCTGCCGCCCGTTGCGCGCCCCCACCG
>NZ_JAAIYB010000959.1 GCF_010894475.1 Myxococcus vastator | reverse complement strand
GTGGGGAGGCCGGCCTCGTCGAGGACGTAGGCCTGAGAGCGCGCCAAGGGTTGGCCCAGGCGGACGGGGCGGTGGGCTTCCACCTTCTCGGCCACCACGCAGATGGTCGTCTCCGTCGGACCGTAGGTGTTGAGCAGTTGGAGGGACGAATCCTGGAGCTGCCGCGTCAGCGCGTCCGGCAGCGCCTCGCCTCCCGAGATGAGGCGCTTGAGCGAGCGAAGCGCCGCAACGGCTCCGGGCTCCTCCATCGCGGTGGCCAGCGAGGACGGCGTGGTGCTGACGTGCGTGATGCCATGGCGGGCGATGTCGCGCCCCAGCCCCAGCGGCCCCACGTCACGCAGCACGACCGTGGCGCCTCGAGTGAGCCCGTAGAACAGCTCCTCTAGATGGATGTCGAAGGAGAAGCTGCTGGAGGAAGCCCAGCAGTCACCCGGACGCGTGTCGTAGAGGGCGTCGAAAGAGTCGAAGGCGTGGACGAGGGCGCGGTGGGTGAGCTCAACGCCCTTGGGCTCGCCAG
>NZ_JAAIYB010000958.1 GCF_010894475.1 Myxococcus vastator | reverse complement strand
GCGACAAGGGGAGCAGGGCCACGGCTCAACGGCCGGGGCGCTTTTCCCGGGGGGAGTGGCTCGAGGCCACTGGGGGGGCTTTGGAGGGCATCGTCATTCCGGAGCTGGCCACCTTCGCGGGGGCGAAGCGGGCACAGCTGGCGGTCCTGGCGAATTCAGCCGTGACGGCAGCCATCCAAATCCAGTCGAGGAACGTAACGCGGGTGGCGTCCATGCGCCCGCAGACGTTCGGACGCGCTCAGACGCAGGCACGGCTGCGGGCCCTCTCAAGGCCCGCGGTGCCCTGGGACGCGGCAGGACAGGTGAAGGGGGGGCCTCGGCTCCCCCGGGTGACGGTGCTGGGGGGCACCGGGCACGCACATCTGAAGGGGCCGTAAGCGGTGTAAGGGGGAAGGTTTCACACGCAGCTTCGCTGGAGGGGTACAAGGCCCTCCGGACACACACCAAGGGCGGGTAGGAAGACGGCGCCGCGGGGGCGGCAAAGTCTGTGGATGGGGGACCCGGGGTCACGCTCGCCAGAGG
>NZ_JAAIYB010000957.1 GCF_010894475.1 Myxococcus vastator | reverse complement strand
CCCCCACCGTGCTCAAGGCCCTGCGCGAGGACGGCTTGTCGTCGTGGGAGACGGCGGGCACGCCGTGGGCGGGTGTTCCACCGGGGCCGCGCAGGCGCAGCAGGGCATTTCCGAGGGAAACCTCGTCCCCCGGCATCAGCTCGACCTCCGAGGCGAGGCGATGGCGGTTGAGGAAGGTGCCGTTCTGGCTGCTGAGGTCCTTCAGGAAGAAGCGGTCGCCGCGGCGGGTCAGGTGCGCATGCCGGCGGCTGATGGACGGGTGCTGCAGGCGGAGGTCGGACGAGGAGGACCGCCCGATGACCAGCGCCCCCTGTTTGATGGGCACCAGTTGCCCGGCGCCGGGGCCTCGCTCGACGTACAGGAAGGCAGGCGCGTACCCGGGGTCCGAGTACTCATTCGAGGTGTCGAAGCGGGAGGCGAGCTCGCGGTCGCTGTTGGCGCGCTCTCCCGGGCCCTGGCGCCGGCTGCGGCGGGAGCCGGCGGGAAACTGGGGAACCCGCTGGGGGCGCGGGTCGTCCGCCTGGAGGG
>NZ_JAAIYB010000956.1 GCF_010894475.1 Myxococcus vastator | reverse complement strand
GGACATGAGGGCTCCGGCGAGATTCCAGGGCGCCCGGCAGGACGCCATCTGTACCCATTTTCCGTGATCCCCTTCCCCAGTTGCTTGGCCCCTTTATTTTTTGAGAATCGAGGCTCGAATTTTTCTCGAACCGGGTGAGTCTTCGTCCCACTCTGAGCTCGAATGTGGCTCAGCGAGCGCCAGGGTAGGACTCAGTGCGAGTGTGGGAACGGGTCGAGAGCGCCCGGGTGGGGCCTCAGCCGGCGGACGGCGCGCAGCAGGAGCTCCTCGTCCCGGGGGCTGGCCAGGAAGCCGCGTGCGCCGAGCTCGCGGGCCCGTTCGAAGTTCTCGTCATCGCTGCCGTGGACGATGAGGGCGCCCTGGATGTGGACCTCCCCGGCCAGCAGGCCTTCCATGGCCTGGAGGGGCGCGAGCACGACGTCCTCGGGCCCGGTGTGGAGCACCTCCAAGGGGGTGGCGGTGCGGGCCTGGAAGCCGTGCCTCGACAGCAGCCGGGAGATGAGGACCGCCGTGACGGGCGGCCAGCCGTAGAGGCGGAGGGGCCCTCCGGG
>NZ_JAAIYB010000955.1 GCF_010894475.1 Myxococcus vastator | reverse complement strand
CCACGCGCCCGCCCATGGCACCGCTGCCCCAGTCCATGCCCGTGTCCAGCGTGCGCCCCAGGGGCTCCTCGCCAGGCCAGAAGCGGCGCGCCGCCGCCACGTTGACCAGCACCGCGCGCCCACCCGCGCCCTGGTCCGCCGCCGAGACGCCGCGGCCCTGCAGCACCTTCACGCCCAAGGCCTCCAGCGCCCCGGGCGTCACGACGCGCACGCTGGCCTGCCAGGGCTCCGTCCCCTCCGGAACAGGCCGCAGCGGGTCCTTCACGGGGACGGTCCACCGGGCCCCATCCAATGGAAGCCCATTCACCGCGCCGACCTGCTCCACGCCGGGCAAGGCCCGCAGCCGCCCGAGCAACGTGTCATAGAAGGCCGCGGGCGCGGCGGTGCCAAAGCCATAGTGCAGCGGCGGCAAGTCCACCTTCACCGTCAGCACACCCTCGGGGTCGAAGCCGGGCTCGGCCCGTTGCAGGTGCACGAAGCTGCGCAGCAACAACCCCGCGCACACCAGCAGCAGCACCGCCAGCGCCGTCTCCCCCACGACGAGCACGGAGCGCG
>NZ_JAAIYB010000954.1 GCF_010894475.1 Myxococcus vastator | reverse complement strand
TCCGAGCAGCGTAGACGAACTACTCGGCGAGGCTCATCGGGAAGCGTTGGCGGTTCCAGAACCGCCTCGCCCTCTTGTCAGCCTCTTTTGGCCATGCGGCCTCAGAAGTCATCCAACAATCTGAAGCTCATCATGTGTGCAATTCGTCGAGGGGCCCTACAGACAGTAACGTTTTATCCCACCGTCTCCAGGTACTCGGCAACAACCCGCACTTCATCCTTCTCCGGCTCAACTGTTGACGCGCACGTCTGCTGATGGACGAGCAAACCGGCTGGGTGATGGCCATCCGTCCGGTGCCTGCGAGCCGTCAGGGGCGTGATGCCCATCAAGCTCGGCTCCGGGACGCCACGATGGCGGATGATGGCGTCCCGAGGCCGAATGGCTACGCGACGAGCTGCGCACCAAGCGTAAATCCTCCGAGCCAGGCACAGCCGAGCATCTACACCACCGGGCTCCTCCTGAGGCAGGACAGGTGTCCGTGCCCCTGCTGGCTGAATCGTCGCAGCAGTTCTTCCCGGCCCACCTTCCCCTTCTCCAAGAGAAAGGCCAGCTCCGAGGGCAGCAGTAC
>NZ_JAAIYB010000953.1 GCF_010894475.1 Myxococcus vastator | reverse complement strand
CCACCGCCGAGCCGGTGGCCCCCACCACCGCGCCACCCGCGCGCAGCGCGGTGCCGATGATGGACGACAGCAGCATGCCCAGCAAGGCGGTGCCCACCAACGTCGTCAGGCCCCACATCACCGCGCCGTGCAGCGCGCCGCCGAGCTTGTCCAGCCGGCCCGCCGTGCGCGCGGCGACGAAGCCGCCGCAGAAGAGGGCGATGAGCGGCGCGATGGCGCCCCAGATGCCGGTGCCGATGCCCGCCGCCCGGGCGCTGCTCGGGTCATTGGGGTCCACCGACGACAGCCCGAGCGCCAGCCCGAGCGAGTTCAGCAGAAGCCACAAGGCCAGGGCGACGAAGGCGCCGCCGAAGATGGCGCCCCAGCTCAACTTGTAGGGGTTGCCCGCGACGGCGGAGATGTCGCCGGGCGCTTGGTTCTCGACGATGGCTGCCATGGTGCTGCCCCTCCTGATGCCTGAGAGCGCCCCGAACAAAGAAGGCGCTCATGTCCGCGGCAAACATGGGCATGGGGCAGTGGACGCACGATTCCGCCATCTTCGGATGCCTCTTCGTGGGGGAGGGCGGGGC
>NZ_JAAIYB010000952.1 GCF_010894475.1 Myxococcus vastator | reverse complement strand
CACCACGCCCCCCACCACCTCGCCCGCGGCCGTCCTCTCCAGCTTCTCCTTCAGCTCCTCCGCGCTCCCTCCCACCACCGCCATCCGCTGCTCCTGGTGCGCCCGCCCCACTGACGCCGTGAAGCACACGTCTCCCACCGACGCTTCTCCCAGCGCTCCCGCGTACCTCTTCGCCTGCTCCTCCAGCGCGCTCGGACTCCTCGCAGACACCACCAGCATGTGCCTCGGGCGCTCCACCACGTCCTGCTTCCGGACGGGCTCCGGCCTCGGTGGCGCCTCTTCCAGGATGAGGTGCGCGTTGGTGCCGCTGAAGCCGAAGGAGCTGACGCCCGCCACGCGCCGCCCCTGCGCCGGCTCCCACGCCGTCAGCTTCGTCGGCACCTCCACCGCCATCCGCTCCCAGCCGATGTGCGGGTTCGGCGTCTGGAAGTGCAGGTGCGGTGGCAACTGCTTGTTCCTCAGCGACAGCACCACCTTCATCACCGCCGCCACTCCCGCCGCTGACTCCAGGTGCCCCACGTTCGTCTTCGCCGAACCCATCCACAGCGACTCCCCGCTCCTCCCCTCCCCC
>NZ_JAAIYB010000951.1 GCF_010894475.1 Myxococcus vastator | reverse complement strand
CCCTGTCCCTGCTGGGCATGCTCCAGCGCGAGGGCCGCTTCGTGGACTTCCTGCAGGAGAACGTCTCCGCCTTCTCCGACGCGGAGGTGGGCGCGGCGGCGCGCATCGTCCATGAGGGCTGCCGCAAGGTGGCCCAGACGTACCTGACGCTGGAGCGGGTGCTGCCCCAGTCGGAAGGAGACTCGGTGCCGGTGCCCGTCGGGTTCGACGCCCAGCGCATCCGCCTCACCGGCAACGTGGCGGGCCAGCCGCCCTACAACGGAGTCCTGCGTCACCACGGCTGGATGACGACGGCGGTGAAGCTGCCCACCGTCAGCCCGGCCATCGACCCGCGCGTGCTTGCTCCCGCGGAGGTCGAGCTTTCCTGAGCCGGCCACCACGGCCTCACCGCGCGAACAAACCCGCGTCTTCCAGGAGTTCTCGTCCGATATGGCCCGCTATTCCATTGGCATCGACCTGGGCACCACGCACTCCGCGGTGTCCTACTTCAACCTGGAGGAGGGCAAGGCTCGCGGCGGCGCGCAGTCCATGCTGCCCGTCCCCCAGTTGACCGCGCCCGGCACCGTCGAGGCCCGCCCGCTGCTCCCCTC
>NZ_JAAIYB010000950.1 GCF_010894475.1 Myxococcus vastator | reverse complement strand
ACGAAGTCCGGCACCACGCGGTGGAAGGTGACGCCGTTGAAGTAGCCCTTGCGCGCCAGCGCGTGGAGGTTGCCCGACGTGAGGGGCGCCTCGTCCACGTCCAGCCGCACGGTGATGTCCCCCTTGTCGGTGCGCAGCACCAGCCCCGCGCGCGCCGGGGCGGCCACGGGCCGGAAGGTGTTCGCGGGCAGCTCCACACGCGCCGAGCGCACCCGCTGCCCCGTCAGCCGCGTGAGCGCCTGCGCCGCCACGCGCCGCACGTTGGCGTGCGGGTGCATCAGCCATTCACGCAGCCGGGGCTCGGCGGCCGGGCCCATCAGCGCCACCAACGCGCCCGCCACCGGCTCGGCCAGGTCGCCCGGCGTCTGGGGCACCCGTGCCGCCAGCGCCTCCACGGCAGGCAACGCGGCCTCGTCCTCGAGCACGCCCGCGGTGGCCGCCGCCGCGCCCGCCACCACGTCGTCCTCGCCTTCGATGAGCTCGCGCACCGGCGCCGCCGCCTCGGGCACGGGCCGCGCGGACACCGCCTCCAGCGCCGTCAGCCGCACGCGCGCCTCCGGGTGGCGCAGGTACATCACCGCGAAGCCCGCCCCGCCC
>NZ_JAAIYB010000094.1 GCF_010894475.1 Myxococcus vastator | reverse complement strand
GCGCTCGTCGGCCTGGGGCTGGTGGGGCTGGTGGCGCTGACGAGCCCCGTGCTGGGCTACGTGGAGGACGTGCGCAACGCGCGCGAGGAGCTGCTGAGCCGGCTGCTCAACCAGGCGCAGGTGCAGTCGGAGGCGCTGGGCGTCCACCTGGGGCTGCTGGAGGCGGAGCTGGCCCGCGTGGCCGGGCACCCCGCGCTGTACCCCGAGAACGGCATCTCCCCGGCGGAGCTGGCCCTGCTGGAGAGCGCCTTCTCTCATTCGTCCCTCTTCTCGGAAGGCGTGGCCCTGCTGACGCCCGCTGGCGAGCGCGTCTGGAGCGACCCTCCGGACATGCCCCTGGGGCGCTCGCCGCTGACGCTGCGGCCCTGGTTTCGCCGGATGGTGGAGGGGAGCCAGCCGGAAATCGACCTGCTGGAAGGGGAGGGGGGGCCCATCGTGGTCGCCGTCCCCATGCTCCAGGAGGGCCGCGTCAAGGGCGTGCTGCTGGGAGAGCTCCGCGCCAGCGCGCTGCCCACGCGGCCCACCGCCCAGACGTCGCTGGTGCTGATGGATGACCACGGTCAGCTGTTGATGCCACTGGGGCTCAAGCTGGGCGCCGGGGACATCACGGGGCGGCTGCGCGCGCTGGCGAACATGCCGGGTCCGCTGACGCTGGATGGCAAGCAGATGCTGGGCGCGGGCGCGTGGGTGGGGAAGAGCGACCTGCTGCTCGTCGTCCTGGAGGAGGAGACGGCCACCGCGGGCCTGCGGGCGCGCTTCCTGCGGCAGCTGGCGTTCCACATCGCCCTGCTGAGCAGCACGCTCATCATCTTCATCCTCCTGCTGCGGCACTCCTACCGTTCGCTGCTGGGGGCCGAGGAGCGGCTGCGACGCCAGGAGACCATGGCCGCGCTGGGGACCGCGGCCTCGCTCATCGCGCATGAGGTGAAGAATGCCCTCAACGGCATCCAGGCCGCGCTGTCCGTGCTCCGGCACACCCCCGCGGGCAGCGAGCTGCCCGTGGGCGCGCTGCGCTCGCAGGTGGAGCGCCTGAGCCACCTGGCGCGCTCGCTGCTGTCCTTCGGGGCGCCTCGTGCCGCGCTGCGCCGCAGCTGCGAGGTGCACCTGCTGGTGCAGGACGCGCTCCAGGGCGTGAAGCTGCTGCCGGAGTCAGAGGCCGTGGCCCTGACCACGTCCCTGGAGGAGTCCCTGTGGGTCCAGGGGGATGCCGCGCTGCTGGTGTCCGCCATCGACAACCTGCTCCGCAACGCGGTGGAGGCGGGCGCGGTGGCGAAGGACACGGGGATGCAGCTGGCACCGTGGGTGAGCGTGCGTCTGACGCGGGACGACCATGACGCCGTGCTCGTGGTGGAGGACAATGCGGGCGGCGTGGATCCGCGGCTCGAGCCCAGGTTGTGGGAACCTTTCGCCACCGGGCGGGCCAAGGGCGTGGGGCTGGGGTTGCCCATGGCGCGGGCCTCCGTGGAAGCCCACGGTGGCAGCCTGAACTATGTCCGGAGTCCGCTGGGGAGCCGCTTCACGCTGCGCCTTCCGTTGGAGGTGGGCAGATGAGCACCTATCTGCTGCTGGTGGATGACGACCGGACCTTCGCCTCGCTGGCGGCCTCCGTGCTGCGCCACGAGGGCTTCCGCGTCACGTTGGCGCATTCACTCCATGACGCCCGCGCGGCCATGTCCCGCGAGGCGCCGGACCTGGTGGTGTTGGACCGGCGCCTGCCGGACGGGGACGGCATCGACTTCCTGCCGGAGCTGCGCGCCCAGCTCCCGGACACCCCCGTGCTGATGGTGACGGCGCACGGCGACATCGCCAGCGCGGTGGAGGCCATCCAGGCGGGCGCGCGCGACTACCTGTCCAAGCCGGTGGAGCTGGATGACCTGGTGCTGCGCGCCCGCCGCGCCGCCGCGGACCTGCAGCTCCAGGAGCGGCTGCGTCAGGCGGAGAGCGAGCTGGGCGGAAGGCGGCGCCTGTCGCGTCCGCACTCGCCGAAGATGCTCGCCGCGCTGCAGATGCTGGAGCGCATCGCCAAGGCGCCGCGCAGCCCGGTGCTGCTGCTGGGCGAGACGGGCGTGGGCAAGGAGGTCATCGCGCGCCACCTGCACGCGCTGCAGGGCGGGCAGGGCTCGTTCGTCCACGTCAACTGCGCCGCGCTGCCCGCCACCATGGTGGAGAGCGAGCTCTTCGGCCATGAGCGCGGCGCCTTCACCGACGCGCGCACCGCCCGCCGCGGCCTGGTGGAGGTGGCCGCGGGCGGCGTGCTCTTCCTGGACGAGGTGGGCGAGCTGCCCCTGCAACTGCAGGCGAAGCTGCTCACCTTCCTGGACAAGGGCGCCTTCCGCCGCCTGGGCGGCACCGCCGAGCTGAGCAGCAGCGCGCGCGTGGTGACGGCCACCAACCGCGACCTGACGAAGGAGGTCGCCGAGGGCCGCTTCCGCGAGGACCTCTACTTCCGCCTGAGCGTGTTCCGGGTGGACATTCCGCCGCTGCGCGAGCGCCGCGAGGACCTGCTGCCCCTGGCGCAGTCCCTGGTGGCGGAGCTGTGCGCCGAGCTGGGGCGCCGTCCCGTGGGCTTCTCCAGCGCCGCGCGCGCCCGGCTGGAGGGCTATCCGTTCCCCGGCAACGTCCGCGAGCTGCGCAACGTGCTCGAGCGGGCCCTGGTGCTGGAGGCCGGACCCGAGCTGGAGCTCGCCTCCCTGGAGCCCCAGGGCGCCAGCGGTCCGCCCGCCGGGGACCCCGACGCCTTCGTCGTCCCCGGTGCGCCGCGGCCCTTGCAGGACGTGGAGCGGTTGTACGTCCGGCACGTCCTCACCCGCCTGGAAGGGCGCCGCATGGAGGCCGCCCGGGTGCTGGGGCTCTCCTATCCCACCTTCCTCCGCCGGCTCGAGGAGGAGTAGGCGCGGGGCACTTCAAGATTGTTGAGGTCGGTGACCTCAAGAATCTTTAAGTCCGGATCCGGGACTTAAAATCGCTTTCATATTCCCAGCCGCAATCGAATTGCGTTCCCTCTGAGCCGGGCGGAAGGGGGACGGCACGCTCTTTGCGGAGGGCCTCCACGTGATCCAGCGCACGCGGCAGTCGCGGCGACTTGTGTGGAGGTGTGATGTCGACTTCGAAGAGTCCTGAGGGCGCTGCTTCTCCCTGGAAGACGCTGGCCGCGGACCTGCCTGCTTCCCTGGTGGTGTTCCTGGTGGCGTTGCCGTTGTGCATGGGTATCGCGCTGGCTTCGGGCGCGCCCATCGTCAGCGGGCTCATCGCGGGTGTGATTGGCGGCATCGTGGTGGGGTTGTTCGGAGGCGTGCCCCTCCTGGTGAGCGGTCCGGCGGCGGGCCTCGCGGTGATGGTGTTTGGCTTCATCCAGCAGATGGGCCTGGCCATGACGTGCGCGGCGGTGGCCGCCGCGGGCGTGGTGCAGATGATTCTCGGTGGGCTGAAGGTGGCGCGCGGCGCGCTGGCCATCTCTCCCGCCGTCATCCACGGGATGATGGCCGGCATCGGCATCGTCATCGTGCTGGGGCAGGTCCATATCGTGATGGGCGGCGCGCCCCAGTCGAGCGCGTGGCAGAATGTGCGTGAGCTGCCGGGGCAGATCGCGAACCTCCACGGCGCCGCGACGCTGCTCGGCCTGCTGACCCTCGGCCTGATGGTGGCGTGGCAGTTCGTTCCCGGGAAGCTGAAGAAGGTCCCCGGTCCGCTCGTGGCCGTGGTGGTCGCCACCGGGGCGGCGACCTTCCTGGGCGCGGACGTGTCCCGGGTGGAACTGCCGGAGAACGTCTTCTCCAGCATCCAACTGCCCACCTTCCCCAAGGGCGACTGGGTCGTTTTCGGGACGGCGGTGCTGTCGCTGGCGCTGGTCGCGAGCGCGGAGTCGCTGCTGAGCGCGGTGGCCACGGACAAGATGCACACGGGCCCTCGGGCGAACCTGGACAAGGAACTCTTCGCTCAGGGCATGGCGAACACGGTTTCGGGTCTGGCGGGCGGCCTGCCCATCACCGGCGTCATCGTCCGCAGCGCCACCAACATCGCCGCCGGCGCGAAGACGCGCCTGTCGGGCACGCTGCACGGCGTGTGGCTGCTCTTGTTCATCACGCTGCTCGGCTCGGTGGCGGGGCTCGTTCCCCTCACGGTGCTGGCGGGCCTGCTCGTCTTCGTCGGCGCGAAGCTGGTGAACGTGCACCACATCCGTGAGCTCCAGAAGCGCGGCGAGCTGGCCGTGTACCTGGTGACGGTGGCCGGCGTGGTGGGCGTCAACCTGCTGGCCGGTATCGGCATGGGCCTGGCGTTCGCGGTGCTGCGTCTGCTGTGGCACCTGGGCAGCGTCAAGGTGGACGTGCACCCGCAGGCGGACGCGTCCTACCTGGTGCGAATCTCGGGCGCGCTGACGTTCGTCGGTGTCCCCAGGCTGTCCGTTGCGCTGGCGAAGGTTCCCTCGGGCTCCAAGGTGGAGCTGGACCTGGCCGTGCAGACGCTGGACCACTCCGGGCACGAAGCCCTGGAGAGCTGGTGCGACACGCATCGCAAGACGGGTGGCACGGTGTTCACCGAGTCGCTCGAAGACGTCTGGAGCCGCAAGGGCACGCTGAAGTCGAGCAGCCCCGCGGTCGTCGAAGGTCCCAATCACAACTCGCTTGTCTCTGGAGGTGCGCAGTGAGGAAGCTCATCCGCGGTCTGTTGGACTTTCAGCTCAACGCCCGTTCCAAACACCGGGAGAAGTTCGAGCTGCTGGCGCAGGGGCAGACGCCGGATTGTCTCTTCATCGCCTGCGCGGACAGCCGCGTGGTGCCCAACCTGCTCGTGTCCACGGACCCGGGTGACCTGTTCGTGATCCGCAACGTCGGCAACATGGTGCCGCCGTCGGACTCCAAGGGGCAGTCCACGGGCGACCAGTCCGAGGCGGCCGCGCTGGAGTTCTCACTCCGCAACCTGCCGGTGGAGGACATCGTGGTGTGCGGCCACTCGAGCTGCGGCGCGATGAAGGCCGTCCTCGCTGGCGGCGTGGGGCCGGAGAACCCGAACCTCAGCGGCTGGCTCGAGCACGGCAAGGCCGCGCTCCAGCGGATGGCGGCGAACCCGAAGCTGGGTGAGGGCCGGTCGGACTACGACCGCCTGTCCCAGAACAACGTGCTGCTGCAGATGGAGCACATCTCCAGCTATCCGTGGGTGAAGGCGCGGCTGGACGCGGGCACCCTGCGGCTGCACGGCTGGTGGTTCGACATTGGCACGGCGCAGGTCCACGCCTGGCGCCCGGCGCTGGGCCGCTTCGTCCCCATGGACGAACTGGTGGGTGAGGCCCTGCTGCGCGAGCTGGGCTCGGACACCCACGACCACGGCGCGCTCGCCAGCGGCAACGGTGCGCCGCGCCCGGCGGCGGCGGCCCTCGCGCAGTAGCCCGGTGGAAGCAGGCGACCAGGGGAGCGGCTCGAATCGAGCCATTCTCCTGGTGGCCAAAGGCCGGGGAGGGGGAGAGGATGGGACGCGGGTTCAATGACTCCCTTCCTCTTCATGATTGTCGTCCTGGGGTTCTCCGTGGGCGCGGGACTGCTGGGCTCGCTGCTGGGTATCGGCGGCGGGCTCATCCTGATTCCCGTGCTCACGCTGCTCCTGAAAGTGGACATCCAGTACGCGGTGGGGGCGTCCATCGTCTCCGTCATCGCCACGTCCAGCGGCGCGGCGGCGGCCTACGTCCGCGACCGGATGGCCAACACCCGCGTGGCCATGTTCCTGGAGCTGGCGACCACGGCGGGCGCGCTCAGCGGCGCGTTCATGTCCGGGCTGGTGGGTGGGCGCGGCGTGTACCTCGTCTTTGGCTGCGTCATGGCGGGGTCGGCGCTGGTGATGCTGCGGCGGATGCGGGCGCGCGACGAGGCCCCGGTGCCCGCGGACGCGCTGGCGGACCGGCTGGCGCTGCACGGCAGCTATTGGGACGAGTCGCGGGGCCGTGAGGTGCCCTACCGCGTCACGCGGCCGCTGGCGGGCCTGGGGCTGATGTACGTGGCGGGCACGGTGAGCGGCATGCTGGGCATCGGCTCGGGCGCGCTCAAGGTGCCGGCCATGGACCTGGCCATGCGGTTGCCGCTGAAGGTGTCCACGGCCACCAGCAACTTCATGATTGGCGTGACGGCGGCGGCCAGCGCGGGCGTGTACTTCGCGCGCGGCAACATCGACCCGTTCATCGCGGGGCCGGTGTGCGTGGGCGTCACGCTGGGCGCCTGGCTGGGCTCACGCCACCTGATGGCCCGGGTGAACAGCACGTGGCTGCGCGCGCTCTTCGTGGGCGTGCTGCTGTGGGTGGCCTTCGAGATGCTGCGCAAGGGGTGGGCGCCATGAGCGAGGCCCCGAAGCCGGAGCCGCGACGCCCCGAGGCCGCCACCGTGGCGGTGCAGGACGACGGCGAGGACGCCTCGCCGCTCCAGCCGGAGCTGCTCATCAGTGACTTGCTGCGGTACGGCGTGGCCGCCAGCCTGGCGCTGGTGACGCTGGGCACCGTCGTGACGTTCTTCCGCCACCCGGACTACCTCGTCTCATCCGAGGCCTTGCAGCGCCTCACCTCGCCGCACCCGGTGCCGCACACGCTGGGGGACGTCGTGGCGGGGGCGCTGGCCGCCCGGGGCCAGGCGTTCGTCATGGCGGGGCTGCTGGTGATGATGGCCGTGCCGGTGATGCGGGTGGCCCTGTCGCTGCTCATCTTCCGCCAGCAGAAGGACCGGCTCTACGTGGGCATCACCGCCACGGTACTGGCCATGCTCATCCTGTCCTTCCTGCTGGGCGCGGTGCACTGAGGCGCGTCAGCGCAGGTCGCCGGGGCGCTTCACGGGCTTGCCCTGCATGGCCCACCACGCGAGGGTGAAGCCGCCGTTCTTCAGGGGGTGGAGCGCCAGCGCCGCGCCCTTGCGCAGCGTGTCCGGCAGCTCATGCTCCAGGGCGCGAATGGCCGCGCGCTCCAGCGAGGGGTTGTGGCCCACCAGGGCCCAGCCCGCGCCGCGCTCGCGGCCCAGGTCGACGATGCGCTTGTGCGCGCCGCGCTGGGGCAGCAGGGCGGGGTGGACCTCCACGCCGGACACGCCGAAGGCCTCCGCGAGCAGCTCCGCCGTCTGGACGGCGCGCACCAGCGGACTGGTGATGATGCCGCGCAGGGGCGTGAGGCGTGCCAGCTTGCGTGCGTGGTGGCGGAAGGCGGCGCGGCCTTCCGGGGTGAGGGCGCGCGCCTCATCGCCCAGGACGTGGGAGTCCTCCGCGACGGCGTGGCGGATGAACAACAGCGGCAGCTCGCGTGAAGACATGGTGAGCGCCGTGAATCACTCCCGGCGGCCTCGCGCAAGCAACGGACTGGCGACAACGTCTACCCTTCGAAATCGTTGAGCGCGTCCGGGGGCAGCGGCGCCGCGCCCGTCACGGTGCCGTCCATGTCCGTGGGCAACGAGGCGGGGTCGACCTCCGGGGCGGGGCGACTGTCCATGGGCGTGGCCGCGGCGCGCGAGGCGGCCCCCGGCGGCGGACGGAGCACCGGACCCGGGGGTGGCAGCCCGGAGTGGCGCCGCGCGGCCTCCAGCAGCGCGTTGTGGTGGCGGTAGCGCGCCTCCACCAGCTTGTGGACCAGCAGCGGCCCGCCGGGGACGCGGCGCGCGGTGAGGGCCTGGGTGGCCTTGCGCACCGGGTAGCGCACCCGGCGAATCTGCACCCGCCAGCCCTTGGGCGTGAAGGTGAAGACGCCGTAGGCGGGGCGCAGGTCTCCGTCCCGGGGGATGCCCGCGCTGGCCACGTCCGCGATGAGCATGCGGCCCACGCGGCGGCGGTAGGGGAAGTGCAGGTGCCCGAAGGCGCAGGCCGCCGCGTCCAGGTGGCTGAAGAAGCGGCGCACCGCGACGTCATCCAGCGTGGGGTCCAGCGACTCCTCGAGGTTGCGCGGGTTGGCGTGGCAGACGAAGAGGTCCTGGCCCTTGCGCGGCGTGTAGCGCACGGAGAAGGGCAGGGCGCCCAGCTTCTCCAGCAGCGCGCCGCCCAGCTGGTCCCGCGTCCAGCGCAGCAGCTCCGTCTTCCAGTGGTCCTTCTCCCGGTAGGCGCCGCCCAGGTAGTTGCCCGCCAGGTAGCAGTCGGTGTTGCCCATCAGGATGGAGTCACACCGGTCGAAGAGCAGGTCCACCGTCTCCCGGGGATGGGCGCCACGCAGCGCCAGGTCACCGGCCGCGACGATGTAGTCGGGCGCCACAGAGCGCGCGATGTCCTCGAGGACGGCCTCGCAGGCAGGAAGATTGCCGTGGATGTCCGCGAGGATGGCGACCCGCATGGTGCTTCCATCCTACCCTGTCGCCGCGCTCGATGAAGCCGCCAGGGGCAGAAAAATGGTGAAGGTGCTCCCCTCGTTGGGTTGGCTCTCCACCTTGACCTCGCCATCCATGGCCTGCAGCAGGTGCTTGACGATGGAAAGCCCCAGGCCGGTACCGCCCATGTCCCGGCTGCGGCCCTTGTCCACCCGGTAGAAGCGCTCGAAGATGCGCGACAGGTGCTTGGGCTCGATGCCCACCCCCGTGTCCTTCACCCGCACCACACAGCGGCCTTGCTCGCACGCACCGTAAACCTCCACCTGGCCCCCCGCGGGCGTGTACTTCACCGCGTTGTCCAGCAGGTTGAGCAGCACCTGCTCCACGGCCCGGGCGTCTCCCACCGCGAGGAGCCCTTGGGGGACATGGAGTGAAACGACCTGGCCCTTGCTCTCGGCCTTGGGGCGCACGGTGTCGGCGGCGCGGGCGGCGGCGTCGGCCAGGGTGACGTGGGCGAGCTTCAGGCTCACCTCGCGCGACTCCAGGCGGGACAGCTCCAGCAGGTCCTCGACCAGCTCGGACAGGCGTTCGGACTGGCGGTGGATGATTTCCACCATCTTCGGCGCCATGACGGGGTCATTGAGGGCGCCGCCCTGGAGCGTCTCCGCGTAGCCGCGGACGGCGGTAATCGGCGTGCGCAGCTCGTGCGACACGTTGGCCACGAAGTCCTTGCGCACCTTCTCCAGCCGGCGCAGCTCGGTGACGTCGTGGAAGACGGCGGCGCTGCCCGGCAAGTCCTTGGCCAGCGGCGTCACCCGGATGGAGAGCGTGCGCGGGAAGAGGCCGTCCAGCGTGAGCTCCAGGTGGCTGGACGCGCCCTCCCGGCAGGCGCGCATCACGGCGTCGTGCAGCGCCTCGTTCCGGATGAGGGCCAGGGGGCGCTGGCCAGTGAGCGGGTTGCTCGTGGAGTCCAGCATGGCCCGGAGGGCGTCGTTGTGGCGCACCACCGTGCCCTCTTCGTCCGTCACCCAGATGCCCTCCGCCATGCCGTCCAGCACGGCGGTGAGGGTGCGCGCGTCCTGGTTGAGCACCGTGTTTCGCGCGGACAGCTGGGCGTGCAGCGAGTCGATGGCGCCCTCGAGCCCGGCCACCTCGTCCAGCCGCTCGGGGACGACGGGGGCCGAGGTGGGCGGGCCGCCTTCGGCGCGGTCCCGGGTGTGGCGGGCCAGCAGGTCCAGCTGCCGCTGCAGCGTTCCGCGGCTCACGCCCAGGGACATGAGGGAGCCGGCGAGCGCGACGAGCGCCGCGGCGACGACCTCCTTCGGCCCGTCGAGGAGGGCGACGAGCGTCGCGACGACGACGGCGGGCAGCAGGAGCGGGAGGAGCGTGGCGCGCAGGGGCATGGGCGGGGCGGCCTTACGCGGGGCTGAGCTTGTAGCCCACGCCGCGCACCGTCTCGATGATGTCTCCGGCGGGGCCCAGCTTCTCGCGCAGCCGCTTGATGTGCGTGTCCACGGTGCGGGTGTGAATCTCCGCCTGGATGCCCCAGACGTCCGACAGCAGCACCTCGCGCGTCTGCACCCGGTCCGAGCGCTCCAGCAGCGTGCGCAGCAGGCGGAACTCCAGCGCGGTGAGGAGGACCTCTTCACCCTTCACGCGCACCTGGTGGCGGGTGGTGTCCAGGCTGATGTCGCCGGAGGCGAGCACCGCGGCGGGCCCGTCCTCCGCGTCCGCGCGGCGCAGCACGGCCTTGACGCGCAGGAGGAGCTCCCGGACGGAGAAGGGCTTCACCACGTAGTCGTCCGCGCCCAGCTCCAGGCCCTGCACCCGGTCGGTCTCCTGGCCCTTCGCGCTGACGATGATGACGGACGCCTTGCGCAGCTCGGTGTCCGCCTTGAGCATGCGCAGCACCTCGCTGCCCGCCACGTCCGGCAGCATCAAGTCCAGCAGCACCAGGTCCGGCGGATGCGCGCGCGCCTTGGCGAGCCCGCTCGCGCCGGTGCTGGCCGTCTCCGTCTCGAAGCCCGCGGCCCGCAGGTTGTAGTCGACGAGGCCCGCCAGGTCCTGCTCGTCCTCGATAATCAGGATGCGCGACATGAAGTCCTCTTGAGTCCCTCCGCGCTCAGGGCGCGATGGACGGATTGCAATCTCCACCGGTCAGCGTCAGGGGCGCGGCAATCACCGGGGCGTTGTCGCCCGCGTTGACCTCTCGGAGGTAGTTGCAGGAGCTCCCCAGGAAGCCGGGCGGGGTCCCCGTGGTGATGGCCTCGATGACGAGCGCGTAATCTCGGCCCACCGGCACGTCCACCGCCAGCTCCAGGCTTCCACCCGACTGGAGGGTCGCCAGGTCCACCGGGAAGCGGAGGGCCCGGCCCTCGCGGCCCTGGGCGTCCTTCAGCACCACCAGGTCGTCACGCCGCACCTGGGTGCCCAGGCACGTGCGCTGAATCTCGGTGCAGCTGCGGCTGGAGCCCCGCGTCACCACGGCTACCTGCAGGGCCTGGACGTCGTTGGCCACCGCGCGCTCCAGCGTCAGGGCGAGCGGAAAGCGGCCCGAGGGCTCGGCGTCGGGGCCACACGCGCAAAGGCCGAGCAGCAACAGCGCGGACAGGAGGCGCAGGCTCATGGGACGGAGGGCTCCACGCGGATGGTGATGGGGACGCGGCCTCGCTCCTCGGAGGAGGTCAGCGCCACGATGCCCGCGGTGGCGCCAATGGCCACCGCGCCCACGCCCACCCAGAGCCAGGGGCTCTTGTACCAGGGGCGGGAGGACGCGGCGTCGGCGGCGGCAGCGCGCGCGGCCTGGGGCGCCACCTGGAAGATGAGCGGCTGGAAGGAATCCCCCCGGCCCGCGAGCCGGCGCTGCGCCGCGTCCGCGACCTCGATGTAGTACTCCATCTCGTAGGCCTCGGCCTCGGTGGGCACCTCGTAGGCCGGCAGCACCGCGCGGTAGCGCTCGCGGGGGCGGCCGTCGGGACCTCGCTCGCGCGCGAAGTCCACCGAGTTGTAGGCCTCGTCACCGGCGCGCCGGTAGAAGAGGCGCGTGCGGGCGCCCAGCGCCAGGTCCTGGATGTCGGCCTCCACGACGACGGGCTCGCCACCCGGCGGATCCGGAATGGGGTCCACGTCCAGGGTGACGGGGCGGACGCGCCGGCTCTTGATGTCCTCGCGGATGCGGGCGTAGAGCGCGCGCACCTTGGGCGGGGAGCTGCGGGGGAGCTCGTAGTCCGGCCGGGCCTGGAGCAGCTTCTCGTAGGCGTCGCGGGCCTGGGGCTCGTCCCCCAGGTAGAGGCCCGCCAGGCCCAGCAGGCGGTACATCTCCACCAGCTGATCATCCGTCAGGTCCGGCGCGTCCAGGCCTTTCAGGAGGGTGCGCCGCGCCTCTTCGAAGTCGCCCTGGTCGAACTGCTCGCGGGCCTCGGTGATGGCCGGGCTGGCCGGGCCGAGCTGCGAGAGAACAGGCTCAGGAAAGAGGGGCCGGCTCCAGCCCGGTCGGGCGCCCAGGCCCAGCACCAGGAGGAGGGCCCACCCGCGCAACCGCCAGCCGTGTCCGTGCATCGATTCGAACCTATCAAAACGTTATCGAGAGAATCCACGAAGGCCGGCCCATCGGGGGTGACGGCGCGGTGACATCTTCGTGGCGGTGTTGCACGAGGGCGTGTTGACGCTGGAGGGGCCGCCCTCTATGTTGCGCGCCCCTTTTTGCCTGGAAGCAGCGTAAATGCTCGTAAAGGTTGATCAAATCAAGGACGCAGGGCTGAAGCTCGAGGAGCCCGTCAATCTCGAGCTGCTCGGTGAGACGCTGGGAGGCGCGGCCTCCGGCGAGGATACCGGATTCCGGGCCACGGCCCCGGCGACATTGAAGGCGTCGCTGCGCAAGCTGAGCGGCGGTGTGCTGCTGGAGGGGCGCTTCACGGTGGACGTCACCAGCCCCTGCAAGCGCTGCCTCGCCGACGTGGCCACGAAGGTCCCCGTGGAATTCACCCTCAACCTGGTGCCGGAGTCGCTGGCCCGCGGCGACGACTTCAAGGATGACGACGAGAAGGCCATGGAGAAGAAGGAGCGCAGCCAGGGCGAGTCTGGCGGCTCCTTCGGGCTGGACGACGCGGATCAGGAGCTCTTCGACGGGAAGGTCATCAACCTGGACCCCATCGTCCGCGAGCAGCTCCTGCTGGCCCTGCCGATGAGCGCCGTGTGCCGGGACGACTGCAAGGGCCTGTGCTCGCAGTGCGGCGCGAACCGCAACGACGTCGCCTGCGCCTGTGACACCCGGCCCGTGGACCCGCGGCTGGCGCCGCTGAAGAACATCAAGCTCAGCAACTGAAGTGCGCCTGGAGCGGCGGGGCCGCCTCGTGAGAGGGGGCCCCGGAACGACAAGGGCCGCGGCCTCCATGGGATGGAGACGCGGCCCGTCGTGTTTCACAGCACCCGGGAAGGGCGCTGTCTTCGTCCGTGCGTCAGGCCTCGGCCTGCGCCACGACTTCACGGCCCTTGTACTGGCCACAGGACGTGCAGGCGCGGTGAGGCATCACCGGCTCCTTGCAGTTCGGGCACTTGGTCACCTGCACGGCGCTCCGCAGGTTGTTGTTGGCCGCACGACGGCGGTCACGACGCATCTTCGAAGTACGCTTCTTGGGGACACCCACGGCTCACCTCTATATTCGACTCCGACCCGGAGCGTTCGCGCCGGTCCGGACCGGTTGAGTCCAAAAGTCTTTCGCGCTGTGCCGGGGTCCCCGGCTCCGTGCGCAACACTCTCTCTGCTCGAAACCGGCCTGGGGCGGTCGCACGAAGGCTCCCGTACTCCATGTCCGGCTTCGGAAGGCGGCGGACCCTAGCGGCTCGAAGCCCCCGAGTCAATGCGGCAACGCGGGAGGGCCCGTCATCTCCCGGGCACCGTCTATCCCGGACGGTGCCCGGTGACAACGCCCATGGCGCGGGTGCCATTCTTCTGGCCTTGCCCCGGGGCGTGTCAGCCAGTCGTTGCCCCCCTGGAGGGTTCCTGCTGTGCTGCGCGCCGCCCGCCCCCCGGCGGGTGGGATACCGACACCAACAGCCGCCGGGACGCCTGGCGGGCAAGGAGAGGGTGGGGATGAGGCTGGTGCTGGATGCCATGGGCGGCGATCACGCGCCCGCCGCCCCCGTGGAGGGTGGGGTGCTCTTCGCGCGGGCCCACCCCGGCCATGAGGTGCTCCTGGTGGGGGACGAGGCGAAGGTGGGGCCCCTGCTGGGCAAGCTGAGGCCTCCGGCCAACCTCCAGGTCCACCACGCCTCGGAGGTCGTGGAGATGGACGAGCACGCCTCGGCCGCCTTCCGCCGCAAGCGGGACTCCTCCCTCCGGGTGGGCTTCGAGCTGGTGCGGGACGGCCGGGCGGAGGCGCTCGTCTCGGCGGGCAACTCCGGCGCCGTCATGGCCGGGGGCCTGCTCTCGCTGGGGCGGCTGCCGGGCGTGGAGCGTCCGGCCATCGCCGCGCTCTTCCCCGCGCTCAAGGGCGGCGGCCGCTGCCTGCTGCTGGACGCGGGCGCCAACGTGGACTGCCGCCCGTCGCACCTGGCCCAGTTCGCCGTCATGGGAGAGGCCTACGTGCGCGCGCGCATGGGCGTGGCCCGGCCCCGGGTGGCCGTGCTCTCCAATGGAGAGGAGTCCTCCAAGGGGACGCCGCTCACCCGGGAGGCCAGCGAGCTGCTGCGGCGCTCCGACCTGGACTTCGTGGGTTACGTGGAGGGCAAGGACCTCTTCTCCGGCGAGGTGCAGGTGGTGGTAACGGACGGCTTCACCGGAAACGTCGTCCTGAAGACATCCGAGGGCGTGGGCATGGGCGTCATTGGCCTGCTGCGTCAGGCCATCGAGCGGCGCGGAGGGCTGGCGGAGAAGGTGGGGGCGATGCTGCTCCAGCCCGCGCTGGCCGGGCTGCGCCGGGTGGTGGACTACGCCGAATACGGCGGGGCGCCCCTGCTGGGCATCCAGGGGGTGGGCATCGTCGCGCATGGGCGCTCCACGCCCCGGGCCCTCTTCAACGCGCTGGGCGCGGCGCTGGCCATGGCGGAGGGCGGCGTGCAGGCGGAGTTGACGCGTTGCATCGAGCGCGCGGGGGCGTGGCTTCCGACCCACCCGAAGGGAAAAAGGGCGACAGACGCGAGCGTTTCCGATTAGAGCCTGCGGCCCCGACCGCTGAAGAGGAGGCAGAGTCCGCATGTCGAAGGTCGCGTTCGTGTTCCCCGGGCAGGGCAGCCAGGCCGTGGGGATGGGCAAGGACCTGTACGAGAAGTTCCCCGAGGCCCGGGCCGTGTTCGACGCGGTCGACGCCGCCCTGGGGGAGAAGCTCTCCACCCGCTGCTTCGAGGGCCCGGACGAGGCCTTGAAGCTCACGGCCAACACCCAGCCGGCCATCCTCACGGTGTCGCTGGCGGCGCACGCGGTGTTCGCGAAGCGGGGGCCGGCGCCGTCCTTCGTGGCGGGGCACTCGCTGGGCGAGTACTCGGCGCTGGTGGCCGCGGGTTCCATGGACCTGGGCGACGCGGCCCGGGCGGTGCGCGCGCGTGGCACCTTCATGCAGGACGCGGTGCCCGCGGGCGTGGGCGCCATGGCCGCCGTGCTGGGCCTGGCTCCGGAGAAGGTGAAGGCGGCCTGCGACGCGGCGGCCGAGGGGCAGGTGGTGTCGCCGGCGAACTACAACTCGCCCGAGCAGACCGTCATCGCCGGTGACGCCGCGGCGGTGGAGCGCGCCGGGGTGAAGTGCAAGGAGGCCGGCGCCAAGCGCGTGATGCCCCTGCCGGTGTCCGCCCCCTTCCACTGCGCGCTGATGTCGCCGGTGCAGCCCCGGCTGGCGGAGGTGCTGGGCCGCATCCCGGTGTCCGCGCCGTCCGTGCCGGTGGTGACCAACGTGGAGGCCCGTCCCAACGCGGACGCGTCGCGGGTGGTGCCGCTGCTCCTGGAGCAGGTGAGCTCGCCGGTGCGCTGGATTGAGTGCGTGGAGGCGCTGAAGGCCGAAGGCGTCACCCGCATCATCGAGCTGGGGCCGGGCAAGGTGCTGGTGGGGCTGGTCAAGCGCATCACCAAGGACATCGAGCTGTTCAACGTCGAGGACTCCGCGAGCCTGGACAAGGCGCTCGCGGCGCTGGGGGTGGCACCATGAGCGGCTTCAAGGACAAGGTCGTGCTCGTGACGGGGGGCTCGCGCGGCATCGGCCGGGCGTGCGCGGTGGCCTTCGCCAAGGCGGGGGCCTCCACCGTGGTCATCAGCTACGCGGGCAATGAAGCGGCGGCCCAGGAGACGGTGGCCCTGCTCCAGGCGGAGGGCGCCAAGGCGGAGGCCATTCGCTTCGACGTGTCCGACAGCGCCGCCTGCGCCAGCGCCGTGGACGGCATCGTCAAGGGCCACGGCCGGCTGGACGTGCTCGTCAACAACGCGGGCGTCGCGGTGGACGGCCTGGTGATGCGGGTGAAGGACGATGACTGGGACAAGCAGCTGGACACCAACCTCAAGGGCGCCTTCTCGCTCATCCGCGCCGTCAGCCGGCCCATGATGAAGCAGAAGGGCGGCGCCATCATCAACATCACCTCCGTGGTGGGGGAGATGGGCAACGGCGGTCAGGCGGCCTACTCGGCGTCCAAGGCGGGGCTCATTGGCCTGACGAAGTCCGTGGCCCGCGAGCTGTCCAGCCGGAACATCCGCGTCAACGCCGTGTCCCCCGGCTTCATCGGGACGGACATGACGCATCAGATCAATGACGAGATGCGCCAGAAGATGCTGGAGGGCATTCCCCTGGGGCGGCTGGGGAACCCGGAGGAGGTCGCCGGCGCCGTCGTCTTCCTGGCCGGGGACGCCGCGTCCTACATCACCGGCGAGGTCCTGAAGGTCAACGGCGGCATGTACATGTAACCCACGGTTGGATTGCCGCCGGGCGTGGGATATACCGCGCCCGCTTTCGACATGGTCCGGGAAGCCAGCCGGGCCACATCTGGTTCCTGGAGGGTTCTACACTTATGTCGACGTCAACCATTGAGGCCAAGGTCAAGTCCATCATCGCCGACCAGCTCGGTGTCGGAGAGGATGAGATCAAGCCGGAGTCCTCCTTCATCGAGGACCTGGGCGCGGACAGCCTCGACATCGTGGAGCTCGTCATGGCGATGGAAGAGGAGTTCGAGGTCGAGATTCCCGACGAAGAGGCGGAGAACATCAAGACCGTCGCCGACGCCACCAACTACATCAACACCCACAAGAAGTAGGTAGCACCACGGCGTGCCGGGGTGCGGGGCGACGCCGCGTGATGCGCGGCGTCCCCGGTGTCCCAGGCGCCACCGGAGAGGACCGTGTCACAACGTCGAGTCGTCGTCACCGGAACCGGGCTCGTTTCGGCTCTGGGAACCGGAACCGAGAAGAACTGGCAGGCGTTGATCGCCGGCACGTCGGGTATTGCCCAGGTCACGCGCTTTGACGTTGGGAAGATCGACACGCGCATCGCGGGCGAGGTGAAGGACTTCGAGCCCGAGAAGTTCATCGAGAAGCGCGAAGTGCGCCGGATGGACCTCTATGCGCAGTTCTCGCTCGCCGCCGCGCAGATGGCGGTGGAGGAGTCAGGGCTGCCCGTCGGTCCAGACAAGCCGCACGGCTACATTCCCGAGAAGGTCGGCGTCATCGTCGGCTCGGGCATCGGCGGCATCTCCTCCCTGGAAGAGCAGCACCGCAAGGGGCTGGAGAAGGGGTTCGACCGGTTGTCGCCCTTCTTCATCATCCAGATGATCATCAACATGGCGCCGGGCCTCATCTCCATGCGGTACAACTGCAAGGGGCCGAACTGGGCTCCAGTGTCCGCGTGCGCCACCAGCGCCCACGCCATTGGCGAGGCCTGGAAGTCCATCCGCCTGGGTGAGACGGACGCGGTCATCGCCGGCGGCGCCGAGGCGGCCATCACCCCGCTGGGGCTGGGTGGCTTCTCGGTGATGAAGGCGCTGTCCACGCGCAATGATGATCCGGCCGGGGCCAGCCGTCCCTTCGACAAGGAGCGTGACGGCTTCGTCATGGGCGAGGGCGCGGGCATCCTGGTGCTGGAGGAGATGGAGGCCGCGAAGAAGCGCGGCGCCAACATCCTGGCGGAGGTGGTGGGGTACGGCGCCAACTCGGACGCGTACCACGTCACCCAGCCGGCGCCGGAAGGCGAGGGCGCGGCGCGCTGCATGCTGCTGGCGCTCCAGTCCGCGGGGATGAACCCGGAGGACGTGGGCTACATCAACGCCCACGGCACCTCGACGCCGTTCAACGACGCGAATGAGACGAAGGCCATCAAAGCGGTCTTCGGTGACCACGCGCGCAAGGTGGCCGTGTCGTCGACCAAGTCGATGACGGGCCACATGCTCGGCGCGGCGGGGGGCTTCGAGGCCGTGGTCAGCGCGCTGGCGCTGACGCGCAACCTCCTGCCGCCCACCATCAACCAGACGTCGCCCGACCCGGACTGCGACCTGGACTACGTGCCCAACCAGGCGCGTGAGGCCCGGGTGGACGCGGTGATGAGCAACTCGTTTGGCTTCGGCGGCACCAACGCCGTGCTGGTGTTCAAGCGCTTCTAGCCGTCCCAGGAGAACCCCGCGTGAAAGTCATCCTCGCTTCAGACCACGCGGGCCTGGAGCTCCGGCAGGAGCTGGTGTCGGCGCTCACCGCGCGGGGCGTGGCCCACGAAGACGTGGGTCCCGTCACGCGGGACTCGGTGGACTATCCGGACTTCGCCGCGCGGGTGTCCCGCGCCGTGGCGTCCGGGCAGGCCACCCTGGGCGTGCTGGTGTGTGGCACCGGCATTGGCATGAGCATCGTCGCCAACAAGCACCAGGGCATCCGGGCGGCCCTGTGCACCACGGAGTTCGAGGCCCGGATGGCCCGGGCCCACAATGACGCCAACGTGCTGTGCCTGGGCCAGCGCGTGGTGGGGGCCGGCGTGGGCCGCGCCATCCTGGAGGCGTTCCTCAGCACTGCTTTCGAAGGCGGCCGCCACGAGCGGCGCGTCCAGATGATTCGCGAGGCCGAGTCCCAGGGCTAACGGCCCCGCCGTACCCGTCGTTCGAGGGAATCCGCCATGGAGAACATCCGTACGCTGGCCGAAGTGGACCCGGAGATTGCCCGCGTCCTCCGCGAGGAGACCCAGCGCCAGGAGGAGGGGCTGGAGCTCATCGCTTCGGAGAACTTCGTCTCTCCGGCGGTGATGGAGGCGGTGGGCTCGGTGCTCACCAACAAGTACGCGGAGGGCTACCCCGGCAAGCGCTACTACGGCGGCTGCGAGGTGGTGGACGTCGCGGAGGGGCTGGCCATCGCCCGCGCCCGGGACTTGTTCGGCGCGGACGCGGTCAACGTGCAGGCGCACTCCGGCAGTCAGGCCAACATGGGCGCCTTCATGGCGCTGATGAAGCCGGGCGACACCATGCTGTCGCTGGACCTCAACTCCGGCGGTCACCTCACGCACGGCGCCACGTTCAACTTCTCCGGCAAGCTCTACAAGGTCGTCCACTACGGCCTGACGCGTGACACGGAGACCATCGACTTCGCGCAGGTGGAGTCGCTGGCCCGGGAGCACAAGCCGAAGGTCCTCGTCGTGGGCGCCAGCGCGTACCCGCGCACGCTGGACTTCGCGAAGTTCCGCGAGATTGCCGACGCGGTGGGCGCGGCCATGCTGGTGGACATGGCGCACATCGCCGGCCTGGTGGCCGCGGGCGTGCACCCCTCGCCGGTGCCGGTGGCGGACATCGTCACCAGCACCACGCACAAGACGCTGCGCGGCCCGCGCGGCGGCCTGGTGCTGAGCCGCGAGCAATACGCCAAGAGCATCAACAGCCAGATCTTCCCCGGCATCCAGGGCGGCCCGCTGATGCACGTCATCGCTGGCAAGGCGGTGGCCTTCAAGGAGGCCCTGTCGCCGGAGTTCAAGGCGTACCAGCAGCAGACGGTCGCCAACGCGAAGGCGCTGGCGGAGGCGCTCCAGCGCGCGGGCCTGCGGCTGACGTCCGGCGGCACGGACAACCACCTGATGCTGGTGGACCTGCGCCCCAAGCAGCTCACGGGCAAGGTGGCCGAAGAGGTGCTGGGCAAGGCCGGCATCACCGTGAACAAGAACATGATTCCGTTCGACCCGGAGAAGCCGATGACCACGTCCGGCGTCCGGGTGGGCACGCCGGCCATCACCACGCGCGGCATGCGCGAGGCGGAGATGGCGGTGGTGGGGCGGCTCATCGGCGAGGCGCTGGACGCCGCGCGGGACGACGCCGCGCTGGCCCGCATCAAGGGGCAGGTGAAGGAGCTCTCGCAGGGCTTCCCGCTCTACGCCTCGCGGTTGAAGTAGACTGGCGGGCCGTCCCCTTCCATGCGCTGCCCCTTCTGTCAGGACGCCGAGAACAAGGTCATCGACTCCCGCGAGTCACACGAGGGCTCCGTCATCCGGCGGCGCCGCGAGTGCCTGGCCTGCAAGCGCCGCTTCACCACGTATGAGCGGGTGGAGGAGCTCTACCCGCTCATCGTGAAGAAGGACGGGCGGCGCGAGGCGTTCGACCGGGAGAAGATCGTCAACGGGCTGAAGAAGGCCTGTGAGAAGCGGCCCGTGTCCGCGGACCAGCTCGAGGAGACGGTGGTCGCCATCGAGCGGCAGCTGCAGGGCATGGGCGAGAAGGAAGTGCCTTCGTCCGTCATCGGTGAGGAGATCATGCGCCGGCTGCGGCAGCTGGACGAGGTGGCCTATGTCCGCTTCGCGTCCGTGTACCGCAGCTTCCGCGACATCGCGGAGTTCATGGACGAGCTGAAGGCCCTGCGCGAGGCCGAGGCGCTCGAGCAGCGCCAGGCGCCGCCCACGGCACCGGTGGACAAGGGCGGTTAGAGAAAGCACATGCGGCTGCTGACACGGGCAAGGTTGGAAGCGACACGGGCGCCCCGGGCGAAGCGAGCGGCGGACTTCGACCGGGCGGTGGCTGAGTTCTTCATGCGCATCGCGCTGGAGGAAGCCGCCAAGGGCCTGGGCCGCACCAGCCCCAACCCCGTCGTGGGCGCGGTGCTGGTGAAGGGCGGGCGCATCATCGCCCGCGGCTACCACAAGAAGGCGGGCACCGCGCACGCGGAGGTCGTGGCGCTGGAGGCCGCCGGCGCGCGCGCGAAGGGCGCGGACCTCTACACCACGCTGGAGCCGTGCGACCACTACGGGCGCACCCCGCCGTGCAGCATGGCCATCATCGAGGCGGGCGTCCGGCGCGTCATCTGCGCGTCAGCGGACCCCAACCCGAAGGTGAGCGGCAAGGGCGTGACGCGGATGCGGCGCGCCGGCCTGAAGGTCCTCACGGGCGTGCTCGAGGAGGAGGCGGACCGCCTCAACCGGCCCTTCTTCAAGATGATTCGCACCGGCCTGCCCTGGGTGACGCTCAAGGCGGCGGTGACGCTGGACGGAAAGCTGGCCACCGCCACCGGTGACTCGCGCTGGGTGACGGGGGCGCCGGCGCGCGCCTGGGTCCACCGGCTGCGGGACTCGGTGGACGTCATCCTGGTGGGCGCCAACACCGTCCGGAAGGACGACCCGAAGCTGACCACGCGGCTGCCCGGCGGCGGCGGGAAGGACCCGCTGCGCGTGGTGGTGGACAGCCACCTGCGCCTGTCCCCGGGCTACACCGTCTTCACGCAGCGCAGCCCGGCGCGCACCGTGGTGGCCACGCTGGAGGACCCGGAGGGTCGCAAGGCGCGGCGCTTCCTGGCCCAGGGCGTGGACGTCTGGCAGCTGCGCCAGAAGGCGGGGCAGGTGGACCTCAAGGCCCTGCTGCGGCGGCTGGCGAAGGGGGGCCACAACCACGTCATGGTGGAGGGGGGCGCGGAGATGTACGGCTCCTTCCTGCGCGGGCACCTGGCGGACTCGCTGTCGCTGTTCCTGGCGCCCAAGCTGATTGGCAGCCCGGGCCTGTCCTGGGCCGGCGACCTGGGCGTGAAGGAGATGGCCCAGGCCCTGGCGGTGAAGGACCTCACCTTCGAACGCCACGGTGACGACATCCTGCTCCAGGCGCTGCTGTAGGACACGAGCGGCCGTGGGCGCGGGCGGGGCGGGTCCGTTATAAGCGGCCCCATGTTTACCGGCCTCATTCAGGACCTCGGCAGGGTGGAGCGCGTCATCCCCGGTGGGATGACCGACCTGTGGATTCACACCTCGCTGGGCGCGGCGGCCTTCGAGCTGGGCGAGTCGATTGCCGTCAACGGCGCCTGCCTCACGGTGGTGGAGCGCACGGGCGACAGCTTCCGCGTGCAGGCCGCGCCGGAGACGCTGCGGCGGACGACGCTCGGCGCCGTGAAGCCGGGGGACGGGGTGAACCTGGAGCGGGCCCTGGCGCTGGGGGAC
>NZ_JAAIYB010000949.1 GCF_010894475.1 Myxococcus vastator | reverse complement strand
ACGCCAATCTCCGCGGCGAAGTGGAGACCAATGGGGATGCCCAGCTTCACCGCCCGGGCCAGGTCCGCCCACACGGGCAGGCGCGTGGAGGACTCGGCGCCCACCAGGGGCCTGCCCCGCACCGCGAACACCACCACGGCCAGCTGCAACGCGGTGCACAGCGTCGTCGCCATCGCGGAGCCCGCCACGCCCATGGCCGGAATCTCCCGCAGCGGCCCGAAGGCGGCCGGCAACACCTCACCGCCGAACACCAGCAGCACGTCCGCGGCCACGTTGAAGACGTTGGCCGCCACCGTCGCAATCACCAGCGGCCGTGTGTAGGCCGTGGACTGGCAATACGAGCGCACCATGAGGAAGGCCAGCATCAGCGGCATGCTGGGCGCGCGCCACAACAGGTAGTCCCGGGCGCCCGAAACCTCGGCCTCGCCAATGCCCCCCAGGAGCAGCAGCGGCGGCGTCAGCAGCAGCAACGAGCCCAGCAACAGGCCCGCGAAGAGCGCCAGCCAGCCGCCCTGCCAGAGCAGCCCCCGGGCCCGGGTGAAGTGCCGCGCGCCCATGGCCTGGGACATCATCGGGTCGAACCCCATCATCAGGCCCATGC
>NZ_JAAIYB010000948.1 GCF_010894475.1 Myxococcus vastator | reverse complement strand
CCACCGGCCCCGCCAGCGCGTACAGCCAGGCCACCGCCAGGAAGAGCACCGCCCCACCCGTCAGCGTGTAGCGCAGGTAGATGCGCCCGGCGCGCAACGCCTCGTCCGTGCCCGCGTGCACCACCAGCGGGTAGGTGCTCACCGTCAGCAGCTCGTAGAAGAGGAGGAAGGTGATGGGGTTGCCCGCGAAGCAGATGCCCATGGTCGCGGTGACGCACAGGCTGAAGAAGCCGAAGAAGCGCCGCAGGTGGTGCGAGCCCTCCAGGTAGCCCACCGCGTACAGCGTCGTGACGAGCCACAGCAGCGACGACAGCGTGGCGAAGAGCATGCTCAGCGAGTCGCTGCTCAGCACCAGCTCCAGCCCCGGCCCCAGGCCCAGCCCCAGCCGCGTCTCGTAGCGCTGGCCATGGAAGACGCCCCACACCATGTCCGCCACCAGGCCCGCCTTCAGCGTGGCCCCGCTCACGTTGAGCGCCGTGCGCGCACGGCGCCACGACTCGGGCATGGAGAAGATGACCGCGCCCGTCACCAACGACGTGCCCAGCACCAGCACCGGCAGCCAGGTGTTCCACGCGCTCATGGCCCCCTCCGCCCGAGCATCCCC
>NZ_JAAIYB010000947.1 GCF_010894475.1 Myxococcus vastator | reverse complement strand
CGCACAGGGCCCCCGACGTCAAGAGCCCCACCGCGGGCCCGGCCCGGCGCGCCACGAAGGCCACGCTCGCCGCGGCGAGCGGCAGGGCCACCGGCCCCCATACCCACGCGCTCGACAGGTCCGCCGCCATGTCACCCCGCGACGCCGCCGCCCGGGCCGTCGTCCTCGGGCAGGCGCGCCTTGCCCGTCTCCTCGTGGAGCCGCCGCGCCAGCAGCAGCGAAAAGCCCGTGGTGCTCACCGACACGACGATGCCGGTGAGCACCAGCGCGGAGGGCACCGGGTCAGGCGGCTCCACGCGCCGCCCCACGGCCACCAGCACCAGGAAGATGCCGCTGCCCAGGAGGTTGGCGGCCAGCAGCTTGCGCACCAGGTGCTCCCGCGCCAGCAGCCCGTACAGGGCCACGGCCACCACCGCCGCCGCCGCGCCCTGGTACAGCGTCACCGCGCTCACCGCGGCGCCTCCCCGCGCCGTGGCCCCGGCACGTCCCGCCGCCCGGCGAAGAGCACCGCCAGCACCAGCCCGATGGACACCATGGCCACCACCTCGATGAGGATGATGAGCCTGTAGGCCGCGCCGCGCGGATACTCCAGCAGCCGCCCCCCCAGGCCCGTGC
>NZ_JAAIYB010000946.1 GCF_010894475.1 Myxococcus vastator | reverse complement strand
ACAGTCCTTCGGGCGGCGACCACGGGGCCTTCTCCGCCACGGCGGACTTCATCAGCCTGGTGGGCGTGGTGCCCCAGGTGCCGCCGGTGGGCGAGGACGGCACGCCCTGGGAGGGGCCGCAGGGGATTGGCGACCTGGGCCTCTACGAGCCGGCGCACGTGCTGGCCACCATCACCGTGCCCACGGGCTGGGCGGTGCACGCCACGGGCGTGCCCATGGGCGAAGTCCCGGAGCGGGATGGGCGCGTGCGCTACGCCTTCGCCGCCGCCGCGGTGCGCGACTTTCCCCTCTTCGTGTCGCGGGGCTACGCCAGCGCCACCGCCACGGTGAACGGCGTCACGGTGGAGAGCCACTACGCCGCGGCGGATCAGGCCGCGGGCGAGCGCGTGTTGAAGCACGCCACGTCGATGCTGGCGGAGTTCGAGCGCCGGCTGGGGCCGCTGCCGTACACGCACTTCCGCGTGGTGCAGGCGCCGCTGTCCGGAGGCGCGGGCGGCATGGAGTTCCCAGGGCTGATCACCATCGCGACGCAACTGTACCGCGGCGCGGCGGGGGCGTCCCAGATGCTGGGCGGCGGCATGCCGGGCATGGAGGACCTGGAGGCGATGCTGGGCATGCTGGGG
>NZ_JAAIYB010000945.1 GCF_010894475.1 Myxococcus vastator | reverse complement strand
CACGCACACCAACAGCAGCGACGCAAGCGTGCATGAACTTCAATCATTGATAAGCGACAACGAATTCGACTCAGTCGAAAAGCTACTCTTGACCGTAGCGCGCCCCAAACCTGAGGATTTCCCAGGCGCATCGACCATTTGGTCGTCCGGGCGAAACGCCGAAGCAAGACTGTGCGCAATAGCCATGGCCCATCTTGGTCCTAAAGATCCAGAAACGGGCGAGACGCTTCGCGTCGAGCAACTTCGCACACTGCTCGATGATAAAAAAATTGGCGGCCTCTATCAGACCATCCCGAACACAGAGAACTCCGTCGTGATGCGACTAATCCTGTCTGACCGAAAAAAAATAAACAGACTACACAGCGCCTCGGTTGACGTCCTTCAAAGCCATGGACTTGAAAACAAAACCATCTTCGCACTCGAACAGAAAAACTATCAAGACTTCAAACAACGGCGAGGAAAGAAACTAGACGAGTGGTTCCAAAAGTTCTTCACTGAGCGCAGTGCCCCCACCGAGAGCGACCGCCCATCCATCACAGAACTAGTTCGGCGGGTGGATGTGAAGGCGACGAAGCAATGAGGGCATTAGAAGCACATCTTGGAAGCACTCGAGTTGGCCTACTT
>NZ_JAAIYB010000944.1 GCF_010894475.1 Myxococcus vastator | reverse complement strand
GCAGTCGCGACTGCGCCCGCCGCAACTCCTCGGGAAGCTCGTCGCCTCGCTTGCCCTTGCCGTGGCGGGCGTCCTCTTCCGCGTCGACGGCCTCCGCCTGGGCCAGCAGGTGCCGCACCTGCTCGCGCAGCTTCGCTTCCTCCTGCTGCATCCGCTCGTAGCTCATCGCCTTGTGCTTGCTGGCGTTCGCCTTCAGCTTCGTGCCGTCCAGCGCCACGTGCCCCAGCTTCACCAGCCCCGCCCTCGCGCACAGCTTCAGCATCTGCACGAAGAGACTCTCGAAGTGCGCCCCGTGCCGACGCCGAAACTCCGAAATCCGCGAGTGGTCCGGGGACTGGTTCGCCGCCAGCACGCGGAAGGCCACGTCCTCCTGCGTCTTCCTCTCAATCTTCCGAGAAGACGTCACCCCGGTGCAGTACGCGTACAGCAGCAGCGCCACCATCATCTTCGGCTCGTACGGCGGGTAGCCTCGCAGCTCCTTCTCGTACGACTCGTAAATGGGCCCCAAGTCCAGCTCCTCAACCACCTCCAGCACGAATCGCGCGAGGTGGTGCTCCGGCAGCCAGTCCAGCAGCGACGGCGGCAGCAGGAAGGCCTGCTGCACATTCCAGGGGCGGAACTTCTT
>NZ_JAAIYB010000943.1 GCF_010894475.1 Myxococcus vastator | reverse complement strand
GCCTTGGGGGCCTCGGCGACCTGCGCGGGGGGCGTGGATGCGACAGCAGCAGGCGCCGCGGGCTCCGTGGCGGCAACCGGGGCCTCGACGTGCTGAGGCTCCGGAGCGCTCGGCGCCTCGACGGGCGCGCGGGGCGCCTCGGCGGGCGGAGACGCCTGCACCGGCTCCTCGGCGGCGTACTCAGCCGCCATGGGCTCGGGCGGCGGCTCATAGGCGGCCTCGGCGGCCTGTGAAGCCTCGGCTCCGCTGTCCGCGGTCGCACCGGCGGGCGGACCCACCTTGCGGCGCACGACGAAGCCCTTCGCCGTCACGGGCGGCGTGGCCTGCTTCGGCTTGCGCTTGTCCAGAATCTTCTGGACGGCAGCGGTCGCCTGGTCGTCATCGAGAGACGACGAGTGGCTCTTGACGTCGTAACCGAGGCCCGACAGCTCGGTGACGACCTCCTTGTTGTCGAGCTCAATCCCGTGGCTCTTGAGTTCCTTGGCGATTTCGTGGACGCGCTTCTTCGACATATTGCCCTTGATGGCCTTCTGCTCCGCCGACTCCGGGGCGCAGCACCCTAGTCCAAACCCGAAAATGTGTGCGAGTGGTGGCTAACACCCACTCCCCCCGCACCCCTCCGCTC
>NZ_JAAIYB010000942.1 GCF_010894475.1 Myxococcus vastator | reverse complement strand
GACTCCGACAGCCGAATCATGAAGAAGGGCGCAAGCTTCGAGCAGGCCTACAACGCGCAGGCGGCGGTGGACTCGGCGCACCAGGTGATTGTCGCCCAGGCCCTCACCAACCAGCCTCCGGACGCCGAGCACCTGCCGGCGCTGGTGGACCGGGTGGCCGCTCACCTCGAAGAGGTGCCAGGCAAGCTGAGCGCGGACGCGGGCTACTTCTCGGCGAAGAACGTCCGCTGGCTGGAGTCGGTGGGCGTCGAGCCATACCTCGCCACCGGCCGCCAGAAGCATGGTGAAGCGCCACCGAAAGTCAGAGGCCGTCCGCCCTCGGGACTCACCCCGAAGGAGCGGATGGCCCGGAAGCTGGCGACGAAGCGAGGCAAGGAGGTGTACCGGATGCGCAAGGCGATTGTGGAACCCGTCTTCGGCCAAATCAAAGAGGCACGCGGCATCCGTGCCCTGCTGCGCCGAGGCCTGACGGCAGCCCGGGAGGAGTGGGCCCTCATCTGCGCCACCCACAACCTCCTCAAGCTCTTCCGCATGACGGCAGCGTAGCGGCCTGCCGTACCCAGCGGCGGACCGGCGTCACTCGTCCCGTCTCGCTTCCAACCCCATTACCGCTACACACTCCTAG
>NZ_JAAIYB010000941.1 GCF_010894475.1 Myxococcus vastator | reverse complement strand
CCATGCTCCCCCGCCGGCTCATGGCCCCTCCCCCGTCAGGTGGTCCACCTGCCGCTGCGCGCGCTTCAGCGCGGCCTCGGGCGTGCGCAGCCCGGCCACGGCGGCGGAGAACTCGCTCTGGAGCACATCCGAAATCAGGTTGTAGTACGGCGTCACCGGCCGCGGCTTCGCGCGCTCCACCAGGGGCAGCAGCCCGGCGATGAACGGCGCCTCCTCGCGCAGGCGCGCGTCCTGGTACACGGCGGGCCGAGGCGGGTTGCGCGCGTAGTTCAGCGCCAGCACCCGGTTGGCCTCCGGGGACGTGAGGTGCGCAATCAGCCGCGCCGCCAGCCTCCGCCGCTCCGGCGACACATGGGCATTCACGGCCAGCTGCCACCCGCCCAGCGCCCCCGCGCCCGGCGCGCCGCTCACCGTCGGCAGCGGGGCGATGCCCACCTTGCCGCGGATGGGCGAGCCCGGCTTCTGCGCCTCGCTCCACGCATACGGCCAGTTGCGCATGAACACCGCGCGCCCCTCCTGGAACACCCGCCGCGCCTCCTCCTCCGAGAAGCCCGTCACCGTCGCGGGCGACACCCCGCGCTCCACCAGCCCTCGCAGATACGCGAGCGCCTCACGCGCGGGCGCGTCATCC
>NZ_JAAIYB010000940.1 GCF_010894475.1 Myxococcus vastator | reverse complement strand
GTGTGGCGGCGCCGCTTCCTCCGAGGGCGCCACCGTCGGCGCGTCTGAGCTCGCCTTCACCCCGGCCCCCGTGCGCGCCGGCGACTACCTGCTGGAGGTGGGCACCGCGGGCAGCACGCCGTTGCTCTTCCAGTGCATCGTCTATCCGCTGGCCCTGGCCGGCGGGGGACGCCTGACGCTGCGAGGTGGCACGCACCTGCCGCACAGCCCCAGCTTCCACTACGTGGCCACCGTCTGGCAGCCGGTGGCGCACGCGTATGGCCTGCCCGTGTTGCTGTCCCTGGTGCACGCCGGCTTCTACCCGGAGGGCGCGGGGGAGCTTGTCGCGGAGGTGGGGCCTCCGCAGGAGCCACCCCGGCTGGTGGAGCTGCCCGCGCGCGGCATGCTGCGCGAGGTCCGCGTGTCGTCCTTCACCGGCGGGCTGCCGTTCACCATCGCCGAGCGTCAGTCCCGGGCCGCCGTGGGGGCGCTGCGGGAGCGCGGCATCCTGGCGGAGGCGGACAACCGCCCGCTGGCGGTGACGCGCTCGGTGGGGACCGTGACGTTCGTGCTGGCCCAGTTCGAGCACACCATCGCGGGCTTCACCGCGCTGGGGGAGCGGGGCCGTCTCGCCGAGGACGTGGGGCGCGAGGG
>NZ_JAAIYB010000093.1 GCF_010894475.1 Myxococcus vastator | reverse complement strand
GGGCGGGGGCGTGAGGGTGCCAATCTCCACCGCGGAGAAGCCGCAGGCGAAGAGGCCGTCCACCGCCTCCGCGTCCTTGTCCAGGCCGGCGGCCAGCGCCACGGGGTGGGCGAAGCGCAGGCCGGCCACCTCCACGGCCAGGCCGGGCGGGGCGCCCTCCAGGGCCTTCTCGCGCAGGGACTCACACAAGTCCCGTGAGCGGCCCAGGTAGTGGAGCCCCGCCATGCCGAGCCGGTGCGCGCGCTCCGCGGAGAGCTGGAAGAGGAGCGAGCGGGTGAGTCCGTACATGGCGTGGCTCAAGCGGGGATGAATGAGGCCTCACGGGCCCAGGCGAGCGTCTGATCCACCTGCTCGGGCGTGAGGATGCCGTTCTGTTCGATGATGTCGATCTCCCGCCGCATGTCCGTCTCCAGCAGGTAGGGACCGTCGGTGTTGATGGTGAACTTCACCTTGCGGTCCCAGAAGGTGCGGACGATGTGGCGCAGCTCCTCCACGCCCTCCACGGCCTTGGTGTGCAGGTTGGACGTGGGGCACAGCTCCAGGACGATGTCGCGCTCGCGCAGCACCTTCATCGCGTGCTCGTCGTAGGCGGCGCGGATGCCGTGGCCGATACGGTGCGGCTGGAGCTTCTCCACCACGGCCATGACGCCCTCGGCGCCCGTGCCGCGCGTCTCGCCGGTGTGCACCGTGCACTTGAGCCCGGCGCGGCGGGCGCGCGAGAAGAGCTCCTCGTACTGGGTGACGACCTCCGGCCGCAGCTCCATGGCGTTCGTCTCCGTGCCGGCCAGGTCGATGCCGCACACGCCGCGCGTGCGGTACTTGATGGCCTTGTCCACGATGATGCTGTTGAGCCGGTGGTCGAACTCGCGGGCCAGGCAGAAGATGAGCCCCATCTTCACGCCGTACTCCAGCACCGCGCGGTCCATGCCGCGCAGCGCGGCGTGGATGATGTGGTCCAGGTCCAGCTCCGAGTTCAGGTTGCGCTTCATCGGGTTGAAGCGCAGCTCCATCTGCGTCACGCGGCTGCCGCGGTACTCCTTGCCGATGACCTCGTAGACGGAGCGCTCGATCGCGCTGGGGGACGACTGGATCTTCTCCGTCCAGGTGTGGAGGATCTTCAGGTAGTCGTCCAGGCTCCCCACCTTGCCCGGACGGGAGGTGATGAGCTCCACGAAGTCGAAGTAGTTCTTCACCGGGAGCTTGAAGCCCTGCTGGTGGGCGATGGACCAGAGGATGTGGGGCGCCACAGCGCCACCCACGTGGATATGCAGGTCGATCAGATCGCGTGCCATGACGGCATGTATGCACAGTGCCGGGCGCGCGTAAAGACTACCGCCGGAGCAGCACGTACACCGCGCCGGTGCCTCCGTCCTGAGGACGTGCGGTAGCGAACGCCAGCACCATCCGGCCAATCCGCTTCTCCGACAGCCACCCCTTGAGTCGCTCCTTCAGCACGGGAATCTGGTCCTTGGAGTTCAAACCGCGACCGTGCACCACGAGCACGCAGCGCCTCTTCGCGCGGCGGCTGTCACCCAGGAAACGCTCCAGCGCGTCGCGCGCCTCGGCCTGCGTCTTCCCGTGCAGGTCCAGCTGGCCCTGGATGGCGAAGTCGCCCCGGCGCAGCGCGCGCAGCAGGTTCCGGTCGATGCCGGGGCCCGCGCCTTCGATGAACTCGTCCGTGCCGGCGAAGTCGAAGTCGCCCTGGCCGGCGACCAGCTCGGAGAGCTGCGCGAGCGCCTCCGCGTTCTCGTCGATGATTTCCGGCAGGCGCGGGTTGGGCACGGGCGCCTCGCCCCGGTGGGTGAGCTGCTGCACGCCGTCCATGGCGGAGTAGAAGAGGGAGGCGTCGTCCTCCTCGCGGACCTTGGGGGCCTTCGTGGCCCGGGGCGGGGGCGCCGCGGCCTTGCGCTTCGAGACCTCCGCCGCGGCCTTCTCCTGCGCCGCCTTCTTGTCCTGGTCCTTCATGACCTGGATGGCGGACTTGAAGGGGTTGTTGCTGAAAGCCGCTTCCTTCTTCTTGGGGCCGTTGCGCTGCTGACTCATGGCGGGAAGTGCGTCCTCGTCGTGGGCGACTCTTGGGGGATGTAATCCGGCGCTACAGCCCGCGCAGGCGCCGAATCTCTTCATAGGCGTCGCGGACGTGCTGGAAGCGACGGGCGGCCTGCTCGGCGGCCTGACGGCCGAGGTGGGCGGACTTGTCGGGGTGGTACTCCGCGGCGAGCTGCCGGAAGGCGCGCTTCACCTCGATATCCGTGGCGTCCGGCGTCAGGCCCAGCGCGGTGTAGTGTTCATCCCCGGCGCCCAGGTGCAGGGCGATGATGGCCTGCTCGTCCGCCTCGGAGATGTCCAGGCCCTCGGCGACGCGGCGGAGGACCTCCCGTTCGGAGCGCTGCATGCCGCCGTCAGCCAGCGCCAGCTCGTAGAGCGTGTCCAGCAGCCGGTGCCGCTCGGCCGAGGGGAGCTGGGCATGGCAGGCGCTGACGGCCGCGTCCAGGTCGGGCGGGTGGGCCAGGAAGACCTTGAGGTGGCGCCGGACCAGCTCCAGGGCCTCGGGGCCGTAGCCCAGCGTCGTCTGGAAGTAGCGCCGCACCACGCGCACCTCGTCGCGGCGGACCTCGCCATCCGCGTGGGCCACCTCGACGAACACGGCGCACAAGTCACTGGCGAGCTGCTCGTAGGGCTCCTCCTCGCGAGGCGCGAGCGCCGCCTCCGACGTGGCGTCATGGGTGAGGGCGTAGGGGGCGTGGGAGAAGTCGGCCAGGGCCTCCGGGTCCTCGGGCGGCAGGGCATGTTGGGCGTCGTAGTAGCGCCCGGCGAAGCCGCCCGCGATGAGCAGCATGACAATGGCCCAGGGGCTGCCCACGAGCAGGCCCGCCATCAACCCCAGCATTGCTCCCAGCACTGTTCCTGCGCCCATGGCCGAGGTTCCGCTCCCTTTCCGGCGGAGGAGTTTCGCATAGAGTGGCACGCGTGAACGCCCAGTTGATTGATGGCAATGCGGTCGCGGCGCGCGTGCGAGCCGAAGTCAAGGCGGAGGTCGACCGGCTCAAGCAGGAGCATGGCCTGACGCCGGGGCTGGCCGTGGTGCGCGTGGGGGAGGACCCCGCCTCCAAGGTGTATGTCAGCCGGAAGAAGCAGGTCGCCGGGGAAGTGGGCATCCAGTCCTGGGAGCACCACCCGGAAGCAGACATCACCCAGGACGCGCTCCTGGCCCTGGTCCACCGGCTCAACGAAGACGCGGCGGTGCACGGCATCCTGGTGCAGCTGCCACTGCCCAGGCACCTCGACCCGGACGTCATCATCTCCGCCGTGAAGCCGGAGAAGGACGTGGACGGCTTCCACCCGCTCAACGCTGGCAACCTGCTCCTGGGCCGGCCTACCACCCGGGCCTGCACGCCCTACGGGGTGATGCGGCTGCTGGAGGAGATTGGCTGCGACCCCGCGGGCAAGCGGGCCGTGGTGGTGGGGCGCAGCAACATCGTGGGCAAGCCCATGGCGCTGATGCTGCTCCAGAAGAACGCCACGGTGACCCTCTGCCACAGCAAGAGCGACCTGCGCCGTGAAGTGGAAGGCGCGGACATCCTGGTGGTCGCGGTGGGCGTGGCCGAGCTGGTGAAGGGCGCGTGGCTCAAGCCCGGCGCGGTGGTCATCGACGTCGGGATGAACCGCACGCCGGGAGGCAAGCTGGTGGGCGACGTGGAGTTCGCGGCCGCCGCCGAGCGCGCGTCGTTCATCACCCCCGTGCCCGGTGGCGTGGGGCCCATGACCATCGCCATGCTGATGCGCAACACGCTCGACGCGGCCGTGCGCTACGGCCTGGCGCCTGCCGTCACGTAGGCCGTGAGGGTGACGCGCTGGGGGCCGGGGCCCAGCTCCGCCTGCGCGTGCTCGTGCATGGACCAGAGCAGCGAGTCCCACTGCGCGCCCAGCGCCTTGCGCGCCAGCACGACGGGCGCGCTGGAGCGGGTGGTGGCGTCCACCATGGCGGCCGTGGACGGGTAGTCGATGTGGCCTTCCACTTCGTGCACCGTGACGTGGGTGAAGCCCGCGCTGGACATCTCCCGCTGACAGGTGTCGGGGTCGGACAGGGGGATGGCGCCCGGCTGTGACGGCTTCGCGCCCAGCTGCTCCCAGAGGCGGGTGTACACGGCGCGCAGCTCCTTCGAGCGCTCAAAGGGCGTCCAACTGGACACGACGGCCCGGCCGCCCGGCTTCAGCACCCGGTGAAGCTCCTGGAAGCCGCGCGCCCGGTCCGGGAAGAACATCAGGCCGAACATGGAGAAGGCGGCGTCGAACGCGTTCGCCTCGAACGGCAGCGCCATGCCATCACCCTCCAGGATGTCGATGTCGAGCTTCGCCTCCGCGGCCCGGGCGCGCAGGGCGGAAATCATCTCCGGGGAGAAGTCCACCGCCGTGACGTGGGCGCCGTCGCGCGCGGCGAGCAGCGCGAGCGTGCCCGGCCCCGCGGCGACGTCCACGACCCGCGTCCCTCGCGCCACGCCGGCCCGGAGCAGGGCATCCCGGGAGAACGTCTCGAAGGTGGGCATCAGCTCGCGCACGTACTCGGGCGCCACCAGGTTCCAGGCCTCGGGTTGGGCAAGGGGCGATACGGCGGACATCGAGGCTCCTGGACGTGGGGCTCGGCATGGCCCGGTTCGCGAGGCAGCCTGCATGGCGGGGCCTGGAGGCGCAATTTTGTTGCGACAGCCACGGCCCCCGGCGTCCAGCGGCGTGCGTCCGCTGTACGCGCGCTCGGGCGTTGTCCTAGCGTGTCGCGCCTCACCGTGGGGGAGGCAACACCATGCCGAGTCGCGAGGGGCAGCTTGCCGGGGGAATCTACGGACTGCTGGTGGGGGATGCGCTGGGCGTGCCCTACGAGTTCCACGCGCCCGCGCGGATTCCACCGCCCGAGGACATCGACTTCCAGCCGCCCGAGGGCTTCCAGCGCGCGCATGACGGGGTTCCGCCGGGCACCTGGTCCGACGATGGCGCGCATGCGCTGTGCCTGCTGGACTCGTTGCTCTTCCGTGGACAGCTGGACCCGGAGGACCTGGGCCGTCGCCTGGTGAACTGGCTGGAGTGGGGCTACCTCGCCGTGGACGGCCAGGTGTTCGACGTGGGCATCCAGACGCGCACGGCCCTGGCCTCGGTCCACGCCGGGACGCCCGCGCTGATGGCCGGACCCAAGGGCGAACAGGACAACGGCAATGGCGCGTTGATGCGCGTGCTGCCGTTGGCGCTCTGGCATTCGGGCAGTGACGCGAAGCTGGCCTCGGACGCGATGACCCAGTCGCGCGTCACGCATGGACACATGCGCTCCCAGGTGTGCTGCGCGCTGTATTGCCTGTGGGCCCGCCGAATCCTGCGGGGCGCGGGTGCCTCGGACGCCTGGACGGCCGCGGTGGAGGCGTTCCGCGAGCTGTATCCCGAAGGCTTCGAAGCCCGCACGGAGCTGGACACGCACGTCCTGCCGCCGGGCTGGGAGTCCATCCGCGGCACAGGCACGGGCTACGTGGTGGATTGCCTCCGCTCCGCGCGCCAGTGTGTGGCCGAGCACGACACCTACGAGCAGGTGGTGAAGGCCGCGGTCCGCCTGGGCCGGGACACCGACACCACCGCCGCGGTGGCGGGAGGCATCGCCGGGCTCATCCACGGCGTGGAGCGCATCCCCGCGCGCTGGCGTGAGGCGTTGCGCGGGGGCGCGCTGTTGAAGCCCCTGCTACAGAAGCTGTTCAACGCTTGTTCAATCCCTGTTGATGGAACGCGCGGGTGACGGTGTGTTTCACACCGTCATCAACGAGCCCCAAGGGCAAGTTGCATGTTTCTGTCGGAACAGTCTGTTTATTCTGACAGGTTTGGATTGCCAGGGGGATGTCAGGGGTTAGGATGGCGACTCATCCGGGGGGGCCGGTATGGCCGGGGTGAGTCACGCAATGATTGACCAGGATGTGGGCGCACCTGTGCTTCGGGGGCGATTCGGCCATACACGCGGGGAGGACGTGCGAACGGAGGCTCCCGTGTCCACGGAGACCTGCGGCAACAGGGTGCTCGCACGTGGGGTCGACGCGCTGGAGGTGCGGGTGGAGGCGCTGCTCGGTGAGCACCTGGAGGCCGTGCGACGGCGGGTGGACTCGCGCTTCGCGGTGCTGATGGTGGGGCAGTGGCTGGTCGCCATCGCGGTGGCGGCGGTGCTGTCGCCCTTCGCCTGGCAGGGGACGTCGCGGGTGGTGCACCCCCATCTGCAGGTGGCGGGGGTGTTGGGCGGCCTGCTGTCCGCCTTCCCGCTGGTGCTGGCGCGGCTGCGGCCCGGGGACGTCGCCACGCGGCACGTGGTGGCGGTGGCGCAGATGCTCTGGGCCGCGCTCTTCATCCACCTGACGGGCGGCCGCATCGAAACGCACTTCTACGTGTTCGGCTCGCTGGCCTTCCTGGCCTTCTACCGGGACCCGGCGGTGATGGCGACCGCCACCGTCACGGCGGTGCTGGAGCACTGCCTGCGTGGCATCTGGTGGCCGGAGTCCATCTTCGGCGTGTCGAATCCCGCGTGGTGGCGCTTCCTGGAGCACTCCTTCTGGATGGTGTTCGTCAACGGGGTGCTGGTGATTGCGTGCCGCGAGACGCTGGGGGAGATGCGGCGCGTGGCGGTGCAGCAGGTGCTGCTGGAAGGCGCGTACGCGAACGAGCGCGTGGACCATGAGCATGCGCTGGCGCGCGTGCGCCGGGAGCTGAGCTCCTACCGCGAGCAGGCCGCGCGGGTGGAGAAGCTGGCGGCGGTGGGGCGGATGACGGCGACGGTGAGCCACGAGCTGCGCAACCCGCTGGCCGCGGCCCGCACCGCCAACGCCGTGGTCGTCCGTCACCTGCGCAAGCTGGACGTGACGCTGGCGGACCAGCGGCTCCAGCGCTTCCTGGAAATCATCGAGCGTGAGCTGGCGGTGTGCTCACGCATCTCCTCCGAGCTGCTGGACTTCGCTCGCGAGCGCCCGCTGGAGCTGCGGCCCTGCTCGCTGCACGCGTTGATGGAGGAGGTGCTGGACGTGGTGCCGGCCCGCGAAGGGGTGCGCATCCAGAACAGCGTCCCCCCTTCGCTGGAGCCGCCCTGGGTGGACCGCGAGCTGCTGCGCAAGGTGCTCATCAACCTGGTGCAGAACGCGGTGGAGGCCCTGCCGGAGGGCCGGCCGGGCAGGGTGGACGTGCTCGCGGAAGGTGGCGGTGGGAGCGCCTTCATCATCCGCGTGTCCGACAACGGCATGGGCATTTCGGAGGCGATGCAGGAGCGCATCTTCGAGCCGCTCTTCACGACGAAGCCCGCGGGCACGGGCCTGGGCCTGTCGGTGGTGGCCAGCGCGGTGCGGCAGCACGGCGGCACCCTGCGCGTGGAGAGCCGGGAAGGGGAGGGCAGCGTCTTCACCCTCTGCCTCCCGGCGGGTTGCCAGGCCGCCGAAGTCGCCCTCTAGCTCCAGGACACCTCGTACTCGCCGTCCAGCAGGCCCGTGGCACGCCCGAGGACGTGCGTGTCCCGGGCGCCAATGGCGGCCAGCGCCGCGCGCAGCACGCCCTCGTGGTAGCTGTGCGGCATGAAGTCTCGGAACATGTTGAGGCGGCCCTGGCGCTCGCCCAACCACTCCACCTCCCGCTCGCCGTAGCTGACGGCGGTGCTGTAGCCGGACGGCAGGTTGCTGACGAGCCGGCGCGGGCAGCCCCCGGACAACGCCAGGAAGCTGCGCCCCACCACGGTGCTCAGGAAGTCCTGGGCGGACCGGGCGCCAATGGTCCGCATGGCCGCCTCGAAGCCGCCCAGCCGCGGCGCCAGCAGCCCCGCGGCGCTGAAGGACAGCCGCAGGAAGCTGGTGATGGGGTACAGGAAGAAGGGCACGAAGGCGCGCTCGCGCGAGGCCGCCAGGCACCGCGCCGCGGCGGCCGCTCCCGCCTCCTGCCGGACCACCTCCAGCGCCCCCAGGAAGAACATTCCCCGGGCGCGGTCCTTCTCCTCGGCGCGGCTCAGCCTCCGAGCCAGCTCCGTCAGAGGTTCAGGCGCTCCCCGCTCGACCCCGAACGCAATCATGGCCACCCCCGCGCTGGGAGACGGCGCTCGGCGCGCGCCTCTCCTCGTGTGGCTCCGAAAGTGAGGGAAATCGAGAAAGGGTGAAAGCCCGCACGGCTACGACCCCGGGGCAGGGGGGAGCGCCAGGGGTGAACAGAGCGGGGCCGCGTCAGAGGGAGCGCCAGGCTCCAGACGCCAGGCGGCGTGGCCGCGGGCCGTGTGGCCTGACCATCAATTCACGGCGGCGGGCCGACGCTCCAACCGCCGTGTTTTGAACGCTCAGGCCTGGAAGGCCTCGCGCACCCCGTCGCGGCGCAGGGTGAAGAGCATCCACACGGCCACGGGGACGCCAATGACGCAGCCGGGAGACAGGATGTAGAGCGCGGTGATGCCGCCCACCGTGGCCAGGCCGTAGCCCTTCAGGTTGAGCGCGCAGATGGCGCCCCAGGCGGACAGCACCCCGCAGAGGATGCCCACGAGCAGCATCAGCGCCAGCGTGGGTGACAGCTCCAGCGTGGACGCCTCCGCGCCCGCGGGCACGAAGGGGGAGGTCACCTTCAGCGCCGCCAGCACGAACCCGGCGATGTTGTAGATGACGTTCAGTACGCCCACGCACAGCAGGAAGAAGGCGGGCGGACGGATGATGTTGAGGACCTTGTGGCGCGGGTCGTCTTTGGGCAGGTGGATTCCAGGACCACTCATGAACGGGCTCGCAGTGCGCTCACGATCATCCGCGTCGCCGGGGACTTGTTGAGCGTGTAGAAGTGGATGCCAGGCACGCCGCGCGACAGCAGCTCCATGCACTGCACCGTCGCATGCGCCACGCCGAGCTGGGCCATGGCCTCCGGATTGTCCTTCACCCTTTCGAGCTGCAACGACAGGCGCATGGGCACGGTGGCTCCGCACAGGCGCGTGAATCGTTGGATCTGCTCGTAGTTGGTGATGGGCATGATGCCGGGGACGATGGGGACGTTGATGCCCGCGCGCCGCGCCCGCTCCACGAAGTCGAAGTAGAACGCGTTGTCGAAGAAGAGCTGCGTCACCACGAAGTCCAGGCCGGCGTCCACCTTGGCCTTGAGATGACGCAGGTCGTCGTCACGGGAGGGCGTCTCCACGTGGCCCTCCGGATAGCACGCTCCCCCGAGGCAGAAGTTGAAATCCTCTTCTCGGATGAATCGCACCATCTCCGACGCGTAGCGGAAACCCCCGGGCGTGGGCTCGAAGCGCGTCTGGCCCTTGGGCGGGTCTCCGCGCAGCACCAGGATGTTGTCCACCTTCGCGGCCGACAGCCGCTCCAGCACGGTGCCCAGCTCCGCCGGGGTGTGGCCCCCGCACGTCAGGTGCGCCATCGCCTCGATGCCCGTCTCCTGCTTGATGCGCAGCACCAGGTCCACCGTCTGGGTCCGGGTGCTGCCGCCCGCGCCCTCCGTCACGGAGACGAACCCCGGCTGCAGGGTCGCCAGGTCTTCCAGCGCCTTGAGCAGGTTGGCCTCGCCTTCGTCCGTCCGGGGCGGGAAGAACTCGAAGGAGAAGCACGGGTCGGAGGGATTCAACCGATTACGAATCTTCATGTTGCTTCCAGTGTAGACGCTCCGCGTCGTCCTTGATCGGGCAAGTCTCGCGGCTATAGTCCGCGCCGTTTTCCACACCCCTCCAGGAGAAGAAGATGGCCCGGCACACGCCCCTCAACGAGGCTCACCGCAAGCTGGGGGCCCGGATGGTCGACTTCGCTGGTTGGGACATGCCCGTCCAGTACAGCTCCGTCATCGGCGAGCATGAAGCCGTGCGCACCGGCGTTGGCCTGTTCGACGTCTCCCACATGGGCGAGGTGGAGTTCACCGGCCCCGGCGCCCTGGAGACGGTCAACGCGCTCATCTCCAACGACCTGGCCCGCATCGCGGACGGGCAGGCGGTGTACGCGGGCCTGCTCGACGAGCGGGGCACCTTCGTGGACGACGTCGTCGCCTACCGCTTCAGCCCCGAGCGCATCCTCATCTGCGTCAACTCCAGCAACCGCGAGAAGGACTTCGCGTGGATGAAGTCGCACGCCCAGGGCGTGGCGCCGGTGGACCGGAGCGACGACTACGCGCAGCTCGCCGTGCAGGGCCCCAAGGCCGCCGGCCTGGTCCAGCGCCTGACGAAGACGGACCTGTCGAAGCTGGGCACCTACCGCTTCACCGAGGGCGAGGTCGCCGGCGTGAAGTGCCTCATCTCCCGCACCGGCTACACCGGCGAGGACGGCTTCGAGCTGTACAGCGCGGCCGGGGACGCGGTGGCGCTGTGGGACGCGCTGCTCACCGAAGGCCAGCAAGACGGCGTGAAGCCGTGCGGCCTGGGCGCCCGTGACAGCCTCCGCACGGAGATGAAGTACGCGCTCTACGGCAACGACATCGACGATCAGCACACCGCGCTGGAGGCCGGGCTGGGGTGGATCGTCAAGCTGGACAAGGCGGCCTTCATCGGCAAGGAGGCGCTGGTGGCGCAGAAGGCCGCGGGCGTGAAGCGCAAGCTGGTGGGCTTCGAGCTGACCGGCAGCGGCATCCCGCGCCACGGCTACGCCATCCTCAAGGACGGCGCGCCGGTGGGGGAGGTGACCAGCGGCACCCTGGGCCCCACCGTGAAGAAGGCCATTGGCATCGGCTACGTGCCCACCGCGCTGTCCGCGGAGGGCTCCACCTTCGACGTGGACATCCGCGGTCGCGCGGTGCCCGCCGTGGTGGTGAAGACTCCGTTCCACAAGAAGCCCTGAAGCATCCTCGTTCCAGACAGGAGCAACGACATGGCCGACAACATCCCCGGCGACCTGAAGTACACCCGTGAGCACGAGTGGGCCCGCGTCCAGGGCACCTCGGTGGTGGTGGGCGTCACGCAGCACGCGCAGGAGTCCCTGGGCGACGTGGTCTACGTGGAGCTGCCCAAGGTGGGCGCCACGGTGACGGAGGGCAAGCAGTTCGGCGTCATTGAGTCCACCAAGGCGGTGTCGGAGCTGTACTCGCCGCTGACGGGCAAGGTGGTGAAGGTGAACGACGGCCTGTCGGACAACCCCTCCGCCGTGAACACCGACCCCTATGGTGCCGGCTGGATCGTGGAGATCGAGCCCTCGGACCCCAAGCAGGTGGACGGACTCCTGGACGCCGCCGCGTACACCGCCCTGCTCCAGAACAGCTGAGAGTGAAGGGACGGGGACTGGCTGTTAGGGACGGTCCTCGACTTCTCGACGCACGACTCGCCCGCGAGCCCCAAAGCCATGTCCTTGAACTGGAAGTATCAGGAGCCGTTTGCCGGCCGTCACAACGGTCCGGATGAGACCGAGCTGAAGCAGCTGCTGTCCGCGCTGGGCGTGGACTCGCTCGATGCCTTCATCGACCAGGCCGTCCCGCCCGTCATCCGCGCCCAGGCGCCGCTGAAGCTCGCGACCGCGCGCGGCGAGCACGAGCTGCTGGCGGCCCTGGAGTCCATCGCCGCGAAGAACCAGGTGTTCCGGTCCTTCATCGGCATGGGCTACCACGACACGCACACGCCGAACGTCATCCTCCGCAACGTCTTCCAGAACCCCGGCTGGTACACCCAGTACACGCCCTACCAGGCGGAGATTGCGCAGGGCCGCCTGGAGGCGCTGCTCAACTTCCAGACGGTGGTCATGGACCTGACGGGCCTGGAGGTGGCCAACGCCTCGCTGCTGGATGAAGGCACCGCCGCCGCGGAGGCCATGGCCCTGGCCGTGCACCTCAAGGGCGAGGAGTCCGGCGCGGCCTTCTTCGTGTCCGACGCCTGCCACCCACAGACGGTGGACATCGTGCGCACCCGCGCCCAGCCGCTGGGCGTGGAGGTGGTGGTGGGTGACCACCGCGCGGTGGACCTGGGCTCGAAGAAGTTCGTGGGCGCGCTGGTGCAGTACCCGGCCACGGACGGCGCGGTGCTGGATTACCGGGCCTTCGGCGAGCAGGTGCACGCCGCGGGCGGCCTGTTCGTGGTGGCCGCGGACCTGCTCAGCCTCACGCTGTTGACGCCGCCGGGTGAGTTCGGCGCGGACGTGGCGGTGGGCAGCGCCCAGCGCTTCGGCGTGCCCATGGGCTACGGCGGTCCGCACGCGGGCTACTTCGCCACGAAGAGCGCGTACACCCGCGTCATGCCCGGCCGCATCATCGGCGTGTCCGAGGACGCGCAGGGCCGCCGCGCGCTGCGCATGGCGCTCCAGACGCGCGAGCAGCACATCCGCCGCGAGAAGGCGACGAGCAACATCTGCACCGCGCAGGTGCTGCTGGCCGTCATCGCCAGCATGTACGCCGTCTACCACGGCCCCTCCGGGCTGAAGGCCATCGCCGAGCGCGTGCACGGCCTCACGGTGCTGCTGGCGCGCGGCCTGGCGAAGCTGGGCCTCAAGCTGAAGCACGAGCAGTACTTCGACACGCTGCGCGTGGAGCTGACGGCCGCGCATGTGCGCGCGGTGCTGGGGGCCGCCGAGGCGGCGCGGATGAACTTCCGCCGCATCGACGAGAAGACGCTGGGCGTGTCCCTGGACGAGACGACGCGGCCCGCGGACGTGGAGGACATCCTGGCGGCCTTCGCCACCGGCACCGGCAAGTCCTCCGCGCCGGTGCTGGCGGACCTGGTGGGTGAGGGCGTGGAGAGCGCCGTGTCGCAGGCGCTGCGCCGCTCCAGCGCGTACCTCACGCACCCCGTCTTCAACAGCTACCACTCCGAGACGGAGATGCTGCGCTACATCCGGCGGCTCGAGGCGAAGGACCTGTCCCTCACGCACTCGATGATTCCGCTGGGCAGCTGCACCATGAAGCTCAACGCCACCGCGGAGATGATTCCGGTGACGTGGCCCCAGTTCGGGCGGCTGCACCCGTTCGCGCCCACCTCGCAGGCGGCCGGCTACAAGGTCATCTTCGAGCAGCTGGAGCAGATGCTGACGCAGGTGACGGGCTTCGCGGGGTGCTCGCTCCAGCCCAACGCCGGCAGCCAGGGGGAGTACGCGGGCCTGCTCGTCATCCGCGCGTACCACCAGAGCCGCGGCCAGGGGCACCGGAACGTGTGCCTGATTCCGTCCTCCGCGCACGGCACCAACCCCGCCTCGGCGGTGATGGCGGGCTACAAGGTCGTCGTCACCAAGTGCGATGAGAACGGCAACATCGACCTGGATGACCTGCGCGCCAAGGCGGAGGCGCACAAGGACGCGCTGGCCGCGCTGATGGTGACGTACCCGTCCACCCACGGCGTGTTCGAGGAGGAGATTCGCGAAATCTGCGCCATCATCCACGAGCGCGGCGGCCAGGTGTACATGGACGGCGCCAACCTCAACGCGCAGGTGGGCCTCACGGCGCCGGGATTGATTGGCGCGGACGTGTGCCACATCAATCTGCACAAGACGTTCTGCATCCCGCACGGCGGCGGCGGCCCGGGCATGGGCCCCATCTGCGTGGCCAGCCACCTGGTGAAGTTCCTGCCGGGGCACCCCGTCATCCACACGGGTGGCTCGGAGGCCATTGGCGCCATCTCCGCGGCGCCGTGGGGCAGCGCGAGCATCCTGCTCATCTCGTGGATGTATATCGCGATGATGGGCGGGGAGGGCCTCACCCAGGCCACCAAGCTGGCCATCCTCAACGCCAACTACGTGGCCGAGCGGCTCGACGCGCACTACCCGGTGCTGTACCGGGGCAAGCGCGGCAAGGTGGCGCACGAGTGCATCGTCGACCTACGCCCGCTCAAGAAGACGGCCGGCGTGGAGGTGGAGGACGTGGCCAAGCGGCTCATGGACTACGGCTTCCACGCGCCCACCGTGTCCTTCCCGGTGGCGGGCACGCTCATGATTGAGCCGACGGAGAGCGAGTCCCAGGCGGAGCTGGACCGCTTCTGCGACGCGATGATCGCCATCCGGCAGGAGATTCGGGACATCGAGGAGGGCCGCATGCCCAAGGACAACAACGTCCTCAAGCACGCCCCGCACACCGCGCGCGTCGTCGCCGCGCCGGAGTGGAACCGTCCCTACTCGCGGGAGCAGGCCGTGTTCCCCACGCCGTGGGTCCGTGACAACAAGTTCTGGCCCTCCGTGGGCCGGCTCAACAGCGTGCTCGGTGACCGGAAGCTGGTCTGCGCGTGCCCGCCCATCGAGGACTACATGACGCCGGAGCCGAAGGCCGCCACGGCCTGACGCGCACCTCGCATTGAGTGGTGACACAGGCCGTCTCCCCGCCGTGGGGAGGCGGCCTTTGTCGTCACGCGGGGGCGGCCATGGCGCCGCGGTCCGGCTCCACGTGGACCACCACGTCCACCACCTGGGGATAGGCGGCTTGCAGCGCGCGCTCCACCCGGTCCGCCACCTCGTGGGCCTGCGCGGTGGTGAGCTGCGGGTCCACCTCGATTTTGAGGTCCACGTAGACGCTCTCCTCCATGCCGCGGCTGCGCACGTCGCGGCAGGAGCGCACGCCCGGCACGGCCAGCGTGTGCCGCTTCACCTCGTCCGGCTCCAGGCGCGCCGTGTCGGAGAGGATGCCCACCGCCTGCCGGACGATGCCGTAGGCCACCCAGGCCACGAACACCATGACGGCCAGCGCAATCAGCCCGTCCGCGCGCGGGTAGCCCAGCCACACGAGCAGCAGGGAGCCGAGCACCGCCAGGGTGACGTAGACGTCGGACATCGTGTGGCTCGCGTCCGCCAGCAGCAGGGAGCTCTTGTACTTGCGCCCGTAGTGCCGCTCCACCCGCGTCACCACCATGTTCACCACCAGGGTGAAGGCCATGACGGCCGCCATGGTGCCCGTCACCTGGGGGTGCTTGTCGTTGAGCACCGAGTCGAGCGCCATGCGCCCCAGCTCCAGCATGCCCACGCCAATCATCGCGCCGATGCCCAGCGACGCGAGCGCCTCGAACTTGCCGTGGCCATAGGGGTGGTCCGCGTCCGCCGGGCGTGACGCCACGCCCATGGCCACCAGCCCCAGCACGTTGGAGCCGCCGTCGATGAACGAGTGCAGCCCGTCCGCCGTCACCGCTGCGGACTGGCTGAGCATCCCGAAGAGCAGCTTGGCGCTGGCCACCACCCAGTTGGCCACGAGGATGCCCAGCAGCACGTGGCGGACCTTCCGGTTCCGCTCCTGCTGCGCGAGGTTTCTATCGGTGAGCGTCGTTGCTTCCACGGCGCCGCACGGTACTTCAGTGCGCGCTCAGTTGGGCTGGCGGAACAGCCGCATCTTCGGGCCGCCGCCCATCTCCATGAAGAAGCCGAACTGGAACTTCACCTTGGCGTCGTCCGACAGCAGGCCGGGCGGCGGGTTGGGGAAGGGCTGCGCGCGTTTGAAGGACGACACTGCCTCGAAGTCGAGGAAGTCGAGCCCGCTGCTCTTCTCCACCTGGATGTCCATCACCTGGCCGCGCTCGTCGAGCGTGATTTGCAACAGCGTGTACCTGTCCCGCCCCGTGTAGATGCCACCGGTGGGGTCCCTGCGGCGCAGCTGATCGTTGGGGTTCCAGTGCATGCCCACGCTCTGCTTCACGCGGTTGAAGAAGCTGGCGTACTTCCACTCGCGCGTGTTGAGGAGGGTGCCGTCGCCCTCCTCGGCGTCCTGCAGGTGGTCATTGGGCGCGGCTCCCAGAATCTTGTCCATGACGGCGCGCGACGGCGTCAACGAGGCCAGCCCCGGAGCGCCCGCGCGGCCCGTGGAGCCGGCTTCCTCGCCGCCGGTGCCGGGCTGGATGTTGAGGCGCTTGGAGTTACCCACCACCTCGTCGCTCTCGTTCTGGTTGTTCACTTCCACGCCCGGGCCCGGCGACGTCGGGTCCGTCTTCATCGCCACCTCGTTCTTCTTGCGGGCGTCGGGAATCTCGAAGGCGGGCTTCTGGCCACCCTGGGACACGGGCCGGTCGTCGTTGCCCATGCCGTTGTTGCCGGCCATGCGGGGCGGCGTCTGCGCGTCCGTGTTCTGGCCTTCCTGATTCTGCGGCGCCGTCCGCTGGGGCATGGCGTTCCGGTAGAAGGGCGTCTGCTCCCGGGCGCGCGTCTCCTTGTTCACGCGGTTGTTGCTCTCCGCGAGGTACTTCGCGTTCGGGTCCACCTCGTTGTTGCCGGGCGCGACGTCCACCACCTGCCCCTTGGGCGGCTCGTCGGGCTTCTTCTCCTCCGGCTTCTTGTCCAAGGCCTTGGGACGCTCCGACGCCTGGGACTTCGTCTGGGGGGAGGCCTTGCCGCGGTTCTGCGCCCATTGGTCGGCGGTGAGCGGACGCACGGCCACGGAGGTGGGCCGCGTCACGGGCTTGCGCGCCTTCCCGTCGCCCTGGAACGAGCTCGTCAGCAGCAGGGTGCCCACGTAGACGGCATGGAGGAGCAGGGCGAGCGCGAGCGCCGCGGCGAAGCGCCCCGCGGACGACCCCTGCCGCTTCCGGCGGCGCCAGTTTGTTGGAGAACCCGTGCTCACGGCGGGATGATAAACCTCCGAACGGGCGGAGTAGTCCCGTCGCGTTCAAGGATAACCCCTCCCAGCTTCAATAGATGGGGGCCACCTCGGCACCGTTGAAGTAGTGACGGAGGATGTCCTGGTAGCGCTGCCCGGCCTCCGCCCGGCCGATGGCGCCCGTCTGGCACATTCCTACGCCGTGCCCCCAGCCCCCGCCACGGAAAAGCCAGCCGGTGAGCCGGCCCTCGGCGTCCCGCTCGGCCAACACCACCGCCATGCTGCTGTTGAGCATGCCAAACAGGCGGCGGATGTTGAGCTCGCCCCGGACCTGGGTGGCGCCCTTGTCGCCGGACACCGACAGCACGGCCGCGCGGCCGGAGACGCCCCGGTCCGTCAGCGCCAGGGCCTGGACGCGCCCCACGCCCAGCCGCTTCAGGCGGGTGTCCACCTGCTCGGCGGTGAAGCGCTTCTCCCACCGGAACTTGCTGGGCTGCGCGAAGCTGGACAGCCGGCAGGCCGCCGGGAGGTGGGCGGTCGTCAGCCAGCGCTCCAGGCTGGCGGGCAAGGGAATGGCGCCCACGGGGCCGATGACGTCCGGGCGGCCACGCAAGCTGGGGTCCGGAGCCCCGCCCCACACCACGTCGTTGTCCTCGGTGTGTCCGCCGCAGACGGCGCTGTAGACGGAGTCCACCAGGCGGCCGTCCTCGCTGAAGAGGCCTTCGCCCCGGGTCGCCTCCACGGCGGCGGTGGTGCTCGCGGCCTCACCGGTACGGCCCCGGTAGACGGCGCAGTGCTGCTCCGAGCACAGGAGGTAGGGGTCCGCCAGGTGCTTGATGCCCACCTTCGCCAGCACCTCGCCACGCGCGGTGACGGCCTGGGCCTTGAGCGCCTCCGAGTGGGCCCGGGCGAAGATCTCCGCGGGGACCAGGCCCTTGAGCAGGTCCTCCAAGGGGACGACGTTCACCACCGCCAGCCGGCCCGAACGGTCCACGACGAGCTGGAGCGCGCCCCGGAACGTGCGGTCCTCGAAGTCGTGGAAGGCGTAGCCCACGCCGTATTCGACCTGGCGCACGTCGAAGCCCGCGCCGTCGGGCGTCTCCGCGTCCAGCCGGTCCTGGGCCAGGCCCACGACGACGCCCGCCTCGTCGCGCACCTCCAGGATGGCCTTGGCCGGCGTGCGTACCTCTTCGAACAGGGTCGTCTGCACGCCGTGGCTGCGCAGCAGCTCCGCCTGCTTCCTGCCGGCCGCCTCGGGCGTGAGGACCTCGTCCACCAGCAGCAGGGTGCGCCGGTTGTCGATGACCTTCCCGGCGATGCCGTACACGGAGCCCAGGACCTGGGCTCGGACCGCGAGCCCCTTCTCGCGCCATGACTCCAGCGCCGCCTGGAGGCCCGCGCGGTCGGCCATGCGGAACTCGGCCAACTGCACGCGCGCGGACAGCACCGCCGGGCTCCCCTGCGTCACCCGGACCGTCCAGCGCGTGCCCGCCGCCGCGTCGAGCATCTTCTCGTCGGGCCCGCCGAAGCGCAGGCGCATCCGGCCTCGCGGGGAGAAGGTGACCTCGTTCCGGCCCTCCATCAGGCGCACCGGGACGCGTGGCTCACCACCCCGGAAGTCCAGGCGCTTGAGGTCTCCCGGCGTGGGAATCCCCTGGGCCAGCGGGTCCTCCACCTGCGGTGGCGCCGTGCCCGTTGACGTCGCCTCGTGGTGGCCGTGGCTGTGCCGCGGTGGTGCGTCCGGGGCCGCTCCATTCGTGGGCGAAGCAGGCACGCCTGAAGCGGAGGCCCGCGCCGCGTCGTCACTCGCCGAGGGGCCGTGGGACGGGGGCGCGGGGGCGCTGTCCGTCATGTTGGACGACGCTCCGGGCGTGCCCTGGGCCGCCGAGGTGTCTGCGCCAGGAGGACCCGCTTCGCTGTCCTGAGGGACCGCCGCGGTCGCGGACGATGACACGACGGCCGGCCCGGTCGCGGATGCACGGGGGCTGTCAGCCGCGGGTTTCGAGGCCGCGCAGGCGGAGAGCAGGACGGCGGCGAGAAGCTGAGTGACGGCGTGGCGCACGGGGGGCGTCACCGTACTGTCGCACCTCCACGCTGTCACGGACCGTTCGTCGTGCGCCCGCCGGGCAGGCTGGCTGGTGCGTGTCGGGACGCGAGGGGATGAATAGCGCACAGGGCTTCCGGCGTTGCCCCTGCTCATGAAAATCCGACACGGCAACTGCCTGAAGCTGACGTTCCTGGCCACGAGCATGCTCCTGCTGAGCTCGACGGCCTGCTCGGGCTCCGACAGTGGAGGGATGCCGGTGCCCGCTCAGCGCCCGGCCCCTCGCCCCGTGCCCACGCCCGAGCCTGGGCCGGCGGAGTCGCCCACGCCCACCCGGGCCTTCACCACGCGTCCGCCCGTCGGCGTGCAGGCGGTGGCGGGGACTCCGGTGGCCGCGCTGCCGGACCACTCGGACCACGCCAACATCGAGGACCCGTCGCCTCAGCCCGCCGTCAACGCCACGGCGATGAGCGTCGCCGCCGAGGCCCCCGTCTACACCCGTGAGTGGGTGGTGAGCACCGCTGGCAACGACGCCGGGGACGGCAGCGCCGCGCAGCCGCTGCTCACCCTCAACAAGGCCATCAGCCTGGCCGGCCCGGGCGAGCTCATCCGTGTGCTCCCCGGCACCTACGCGGAGCGCGTCATCATCGGTGACAACGCGAAGCCGGGCACGGCCGACGCGAAAATCACGCTCCAGGGAGAGGGCAACCCGCGCATCGTCCTGGGCCCCGGCGAGCACGGGCTGGTGCAGGTGCGCCAGCCGCATTGGATCATCGACGGCTTCGACATCGACCTGGAGGGTCAGACGCCCTTCGCCGTCACCTTCGAGGGCGACGTGACGGGCTCGATGCTCGTCAACTCGGACCTGCACGGCGGCACGGGCGGCGGCGCGGTGACGACGTTCAACCACGCCACCGGGCCCACCATCGAGAACAACCACATCCACGACTTCGTGAAGACCACCGGCAACGAGGACTCGCACGGCGTCGTGGTGCAGCCCACGTCGCGCGACGTCACCGTGCGCAACAACGACATCCACGACAACTCCGGTGACTCCGTGCAGTGCCTGGGGCCCGAGGGCTTCAGCGACCTGGCGCCCGCGGAGAACCTGCTGGTGGAGAACAACCACTTCTACGCCAACCGAGAGAATGCCGTGGACATCAAGACGTGCTACGGCGTGACGCTCCGCAACAACCGGATGCACCACTTCCTCCCCAGCTCCACGGCGCGAGGGGACGTCGTCGTCATCCACTACTCCGCGAGCAACGTGCTGGTGGAGGACAACGAAATCTACGACGGCGCCAAGGGCATCGCGGTGGGCGGCAACCACGAAGGCGCCATGCCCACCGGCGTCGTCATCCGCCGGAACCGCGTGTACGACATCACCGAGGCCGGAGGCGGCGAGGGCACCGGCATCCGCCTGGAGAACTCGCAGGGGACCTCGGTGGTCAACAACACCGTCACCCGCGCGGCCACGGCGCTCGTCATCGGCCATGGCACCGGCGGCCCCACCGATTCCCCCGTGGTGCGGAACAACATCTTCGCGGAAGCCCCCATCGCGGTGAACCTGGGCCCCATGGCTCCGGGGATGCAGATGGGCAACAACCTCTTCCCGGCGGGCGCCCAGTTCAAGCAGGACGGCGAGCCCGTGGACCTCACCGCCTACCAGGCCACCTCGGGAGACACCACCTCGCGCCTCGGCTCGGCGGACCTCGGGGCGGCGTTCGCGCCGGGGCCCATGGCCCAGGACTCGGGCGCCGACATCGGCATCCCGTTCTGCGGCGGGGGACCGGACATCGGCGCGGTGGAGCTGGGCTGCTGACCCGTCCACGCGGTCCCTGAAAAGGACAAGGCCCGATGCGGAGTGACTTCCGCACCGGGCCTTGTGTCTTTAGAGGCGCCACCCGGATTCGAACCGGGGAATGAAGGTTTTGCAGACCTTTGCCTTACCACTTGGCTATGGCGCCGACAGGATGGGGTCGGCTTTATACGCAGCCCGCTACCACGCGGTCAAGGCTGCAACAGCTGCCTGCTGTGCATCCGTCCCGTTACCATGCCGTCACCAGAAGGTTCCACCCCGGGTGCGCGTGCGTGCGAGCACCCGAAAGGACGAGGTGCTCGAAAGATGCTTCACGGCCACGGGCTGTACCTGGAAGAGCATGACGCGTTTCGTCGCACCGTGCGTGCGGTGGTGGAGCGGGAGATTCTCCCCTTCGTGAGGGAGTGGGAGGCCCGGGAGGAGTTTCCTCGGGCGCTCTTCACCCGCTTTGGCGAGCTGGGCTTCCTCGGCTTGAAGTACCCGGTGGCGTACGGGGGCTCGGCGGCGGGGGAGCTGTACGAGGCGGTGCTGCTGGAGGAGCTGGGGCGCTGCGGCTCGGGCGGTGTGTCCGCGGGGCTGGGGGCCCAGTTCACCATCTCCACGGGGCCCATCCATCAGTTCGGCACGGACGCGCAGAAGCAGCGCTGGCTGGCCCCCGCCATCCGGGGTGAGAAGCTGGGCGCGCTGGGCATCACCGAACCGGACGCGGGCTCGGACGTGGCGGGGCTGCGCACCACCGCGCGGCGCGAGGGCGACAGCTACGTCCTCAACGGCTCCAAGACGTACATCACCAACGGTGTGCGCGCGGACTTCGTGGTGCTGGCGGTGAAGACGGACCCGGCCGCGGGCCACAAGGGCCTGTCCATGGTGGTGGTGGAGAAGGGCACGCCGGGCTTCTCCGTGGGGCGCAAGCTGGACAAGCTGGGCTGGCGCGCCTCGGACACCGCGGAGCTGTTCTTCGAGGACTGCCGCGTGCCCGCGGAGAACCTGCTCGGGGTGGAGGGGCAGGGCTTCGCGCAGATCATGGGCAACTTCCAGTGGGAGCGCCTGTCGCTCGCGCTGGGCGCGGTGGGGGCCATGGACGACATGCTGGAGACGGTGCTGGCGCACGTGAAGTCGCGGCGGGCCTTCGGCCAGTCGCTCCACCAGTTCCAGGTGGTGCGCCACAAGCTGGCGGAGCTCTTCACCGCGCGGGAGTCGGCGCGTCAGCTCACCTACCACGCGCTGCGCCTGCACGTGGCCGGCGAGTGGGCGGTGGCGCAGACGTCCATGGCGAAGAAGGTGGCCACCGAGACGTGCTGCCGCGTGGCGGATGAGTGCCTCCAGCTCCACGGCGGCGCGGGCTACATGATGGAGTACGACATCCAGCGCCACTGGCGTGACGCGCGGCTGGGGCCCATCGGCGGTGGCACCAGTGAGGTGATGAACGAAATCATCGCCAAGCAGCTCGGCCTGTAGGGCGGGGGCGCGGTGCGGCACGGCGCCCCGCCTGTCTCGTGG
>NZ_JAAIYB010000939.1 GCF_010894475.1 Myxococcus vastator | reverse complement strand
CGCTGGGAGAGACCTCGGGGGTGGCGGGCTGGCCACAGGTGAGCCCCTGCCTGCCCGGATGCGACTGTTGAACAGATACCGCTGTCGCGCTGGATGCATCCGTCACGCAGGTGCGTTCCGGGAAGGAGGCCCCAGGGCCGGCGACCGACTGGCGGTCATTTGCACCGGAGAACACTTGCCGCCGGAGCGCTTGACTCGGTGCGTTCGGTGCCCAGACTGCGACTCTTTCCTTCATCCGGGGTACCTGAACGCCCTGGCCGCCCGCCCGCCTTCGACTCGTCGTGATGACGCCCTCCCTCCTGCTCATCGAAGACCCCGGTGCCTCCCGGGAGCTCCAGGTGCTCGCCCTGGAGAGTCAGGGCTGGAGGGTCTGGGTCTCCGCGGACGTGCCGGGCGCGCTCACGCTGCTGCGGACGGAGTCGGTGCAGGTGGTGGTGGCGGCCGCGGGCCTGCTGGTATCGGACGGGACGCACCTGGAGTCACTGCGGCGCGCCTTGGCGCTGGCGGGCGCTCTGTTGCAAATCAGCGCCTTCCCCGCAGAGCGGGAGGCGCTGCGCCCGCTCGACCTGCGGGTGGAGCGCTACCTGAGCCGGCCCCTGTCGCTGGGGGCGCTGGTGGAGGGGGCGCGGCAGGCC
>NZ_JAAIYB010000938.1 GCF_010894475.1 Myxococcus vastator | reverse complement strand
GTATGAGAGACAGATGCCGATTTGTCCAGTTGTTTTGTCAGGTGGGGCGGTGGTGAGTGCTACTTCCATTGACGGCGCTTTGCTGCTTGACCCAGAAGGAACTTGTCATGGAGTGGGGGTTATCCTTGATGGTGCTTCTTACTTTGGAGGAACTGCTTCCCGTGGCGCTCGATTTAACTCCGCACTGCGTTATGTCTGTCATGGTGAGCAAGTCAGGCGCTTGGCTGTTGTTTTCTCGGAAGATGGTCATGTTGACCTGCTGCCGAGGCTTCGTCCGAGGTTCCGAGTTGCGGACTTGGCTGCCGAGCTTGAGTATTTGATGTCTTCGATAGAGGGTGGTGAAGTTGCCCTGGATGTGCGGAGAAGGTGTTTTGAGTTGGTTTATAATTATTCCGAATATGTGTTTATTATATTGAGTGGTGCGTTGCGGTTGGACGAGGATGCACAGCGGGAAGTGGTGCGAAAGTTGTGGGTTGCGTCGGGGGAATTCGGGCGTTCGGGGCCGATGGAGGATGTTTTTGATCCTCACTTCTCCGACATGATTAGAGATTCGGAGTGATGCTTGAGTTGTGGGACATTGAGTGTGCGCTCGTGTCAATTTCGTCTGTTCAGGCGCATCCGAAAAGTGCCCCCATAAACGG
>NZ_JAAIYB010000937.1 GCF_010894475.1 Myxococcus vastator | reverse complement strand
AAACAACTGGCTGGCCTCGTGCCTGAAACGCCGCGGCTTCGGCGTTGATGTACCGGAACTGCGCATCCCTCTCTGGGTGGGCCGCTCCCTCCAGCATCTTCTTTGTCGCTTGGAGGCTGTACCCAAGTTCGCCAAGCAACTCCCCCACCTTATGCTGGCTCACGGTGAAGCCCTGCGCCTGAAGCTCCGCCGCAAGAGCGCGGGTGCTCTTGCACGTCCAGCGCAGCGGCGACTCCGGGTCGCCCCGAGTGACAGGGTCCACCAGTGCGTCGAGCGCTTTCATGATGCCAGGTTGCCGCTCTTGAATCCGCTTCGGGCCTGCTCCACTCCGGCGCACCTTCACCAGGTCTGCTGGCGGCTTCTTCGCTCGCGCATCCTTCATCCCCAAGAGGACTGTCGTGCGCGACAGGTGCGTCGCTCTCGCCACGAGTTCCCGGCCGCCGCGCCCTGCTGCGAGTGCCTCAGCGCCGGCCCAGATTCGCAACTGCCGCTCGTCCAGCACCTTGCTCATCAGCTTGGTATCCGCTGCACGAGCCCCGTCTTCCGTAAGCCCAGGCGGACGTTCAAGCTGACGGGGTGAACGGGACGCTTTCAGCGCGGCGACGACTGCTCTTCGGACGAGGCCAGAGCCGGCTCCGGGACGGT
>NZ_JAAIYB010000936.1 GCF_010894475.1 Myxococcus vastator | reverse complement strand
GCTCCCGGACTCGCTGCGTGGGGTGCGCTCGGCGATTGAGCGGGCGGTGCCGCATGGCCGCTCCGACAACGGTGGCCGCAACGACATGGGCGCGTGGCGTGTGGCGCCCGCGCGGCACCAGCAGGAGTGGGCGCGGTTGGTGGAGGGGTACGACCGCATCGTCGGGAAGCATCCGCGCATCGGCCGTGGGCCGGAGCTGTCGCACCTGGGGACGCTGGGGACGGGGAACCACTTCATCGAGCTGTGCCTCGATGAGTCGGAGGGCGTGTGGCTGATGTTGCACTCCGGCTCGCGCGGCGTGGGGAACCGCATCGGGAGCTACTTCATCGAGCTGGCGAAGGAGGACATGCGCCGCTGGTTCATCAACCTGCCGGATGGGGACCTGGCGTACCTGGCGGAGGGGACGGAGCACTTCGAGGACTACGTCTTCGCGGTGAGCTGGGCGCAGGACTACGCCGCCACGAACCGGGCGCTGATGCTGCATGAGGCGGTGGAGGCGCTGCGGCTGAGCGGTGAGCTGCCTCCGTTCGAGCTGAAGGACGCGGCGGTGAACTGCCACCACAACTACATCGCCCGTGAGCACCACTTCGGGAAGAACTGCTTCGTGACGCGCAAGGGGGCGGTGCGGGCGCGCGCGGGGGACCTC
>NZ_JAAIYB010000935.1 GCF_010894475.1 Myxococcus vastator | reverse complement strand
CGCCACCCCCGCGCCCGCCACCGCTACCCCTGGGGCCGGGCAGCACGGTGTGGCTGCAGCGCGAGGGCACGCCCCAGGACGACCTGGCGCTGGGCGCGGCGGTGGAGGCCAGCGGCGACCTCCTCACGCTGTCGCTTCATGACATCGATGACCTGGACAGCCTGCAGCCCACGGATGACCGCGCGAAGCTGGTGCTGACGCGGCGCGCGCCCACGGGTGAGACGCGCTGGCAGAAGGCCTTCGACGTGAGGGCCCCGGAGGCGCCACCGGAGCTGCGCGCGTTCGTCCGGGGCCGCATCGCCGCGGACCCGGCGGGTGGCATCGTCATCGCCGGCACCACGGAGGGCGTGCTGGACCTCCTCGGCCACAAGCTGGGGGACGGCACCTTCGTGGTCCGGATGGACGCGGACGGCAACGTCCTGTGGACGAACACCCCCGCGGGCACCGGCCTCGCGGTGGCGGACCTGGCGGTGGACGCCCAGGGACGGACGCTGGCGGCCTTCAACGCGCCGGGCGGTACGGACTTCGGCAACGGCGTCACCGGCGCTGGCGCGGTGGTGGTGACGTACTCCCACGACGGACTGGCCGAATCCGCCCTGTCCGTGGGTCAGCCCCAGGGGGGCGGGGGCGTGGCGCTCACGGCGCTGGCGG
>NZ_JAAIYB010000934.1 GCF_010894475.1 Myxococcus vastator | reverse complement strand
GCGCTGGCGGCGCCCTGCCTGGACTTGGAATTCATCGGCGCCAAGGAGGGTGAGTCTCCCGCCTTCCGGCAGTTGCTGCCGCGGGTGGTGGAAGCCTTTGGCGAGCACTTTGGGGTGGTGACAGCCGACGCGGGGCTGACGGCCGCGCAGAATGCAGCCTTGGTGCGAGAGTTGGGCAAGCACTACTGTTTCGGGTTGAAGGCCAACCAGCCCACCCTTCACGAGTACGCCATGCGGGCCATCGCCTCCAAGCAGTGCCCAGCCCGCTCGCGCACCGAGGAGCGGGCGCATGGGCAGACAGTGGTGCGCGAGTTGTGGACGCACGCGCTGACGCCCGACGAGGTGGACTTCCCTGGAGCGCGCACGTTGCTGCTGGTGCGGCAGCAGCACTGGGACGACGAGGACAACCTCCGGGCGGAGGACTACCGCTACTTCGTCACCTCGCTGGACACCACCGTCTTCAACTTCCACCAACTGCTGCGGCTGGTGCGGGTGCACTGGGGCATTGAGAATCGCCACAACTGGACGCTGGACGTCGTCCTGGGCGAGGACGCGCGCCAGCCCTGCCGCCCAACGCGCACGGCCCTGGAGGTGGTGGCCTGGCTGCGGGCGATGGCCTTCAATCTGCTCGCCTGCTTCAGAACGCGTCTGCCTCCG
>NZ_JAAIYB010000933.1 GCF_010894475.1 Myxococcus vastator | reverse complement strand
GGCGTGGGCGGTCCGACGGGCGCCGGTCCCAGCAACGCGACTGCGGCGATGCGCCGGCTCGCGGAGGCGGGCCGCTCGGCCGCACTGGGCATGGGCGGCTACAACAGCCAGGGCCTGTGCGCCACGGGCGTGAGCCGGGCCATCCAGAACGCCTTCGGCGTCAAGGTCTGGGGCAACGGCAACCAGATTGACAACAACCTGCCCCGCGACAAGTTCAAGCAGGTCAACATGTCGCTGGAGGAGGCGCTGAAGATTCCGGGCCTCGTCCTCACCTGGGAGAGCACCTCCACTCGACTGGGCAGCATCTACGGCCACACGGCCATCACCACCGGCGACGGCCGCTCGTCCGCCAGCGACTTCATCGAGAGCAACACGACCAACAACGGCCGCACCGGCTTCAAGGTCTTCATGCCCATCGTGTAGCGCCCCGTCGCACACCTGTGCCGCTTCCGAAGCCCCTGGTCCCGACAAGGACCGGGGGCTTCGTCGTTTCGAGCGAACCCCGCAGGGCGCAGCGGCCTCGCGCCGGTGCGCGACCGAGACGCGGGGGCGGCATGGAGGGCCCGCGATTTTTCCGACCGACCGATGATTTCCGGCGGCCATGGCGGTCCAACCATCAAAACCGCTTCACGGAGAGCCCCATGACCACGACGACCCACACCGAACTCCCG
>NZ_JAAIYB010000932.1 GCF_010894475.1 Myxococcus vastator | reverse complement strand
AACCGGCTGAAGTGGATGCAGGAGGAGTACGGGCTTACCGGCGCGGATGTGGTGCTGCAGAAGACGCCCTTCAGCTTCGACGTGTCGGTGTGGGAGTTCTTCTGGCCGTTGCTGGCGGGGGCGAAGCTAGTAGTCGCGCGGCCGGGCGGGCACCAGGAGCCGGCGTACCTGGTGAAGGTGATGAAGGCGGAGGGGGTGACGACGGTGCACTTCGTGCCGTCAATGCTGCGCGCCTTCGTGGAGGAGCCAGGGCTGGAGGGACTGGGAAGTCTGCGGCGGGTGGTGTGCAGCGGTGAGGCGCTGAGCGCGGAGCTGGTGAAGAAGGCCTACGCGCGGCTGCCCGCCCCGGTGCGGGTACACAACCTCTACGGCCCGACAGAAGCAGCGGTGGACGTCACGTACTGGCCCTGCCCGCGTGGCGAGGACTTCCACCGGGTGCCCATTGGCCGGCCCGTAGCCAACACGGTGCTGTACGTGCTGGACACGCACGGGCAGCCGGCGCCGGTGGGCATTCCCGGCGAGCTGCACATTGGCGGCGTGCAGGTGGGCCGTGGGTACTGGCAGCGGCCCCAGTTGACGGCGGAGCGCTTCATCCCGGACGCCTTCAGCGGCACTCCGGGGGCGCGCCTGTACCGCACCGGAGACGTGGCGCGGTGGCTGCCGGACGGCACGCTGGAGTAC
>NZ_JAAIYB010000931.1 GCF_010894475.1 Myxococcus vastator | reverse complement strand
AAGAGACGGAGGGAGACGAAGGCGACGAGGCGGACGTCGGAGGAGAGGGGAGAGGAGAGAGGAAGGACGGCGGCCTGACGGACGCCCGGGAGGAGGGAGAGTGCGGCCTCGACTTCCTCGGGCTCGACGCGGACGCCGCGCACCTTCACCTGGAAGTCAGTGCGTCCGAGGTAGGAGAGGGAGCCGTCGGGAGTCCAGCGGACGCGGTCGCCGGTGCGGTAGAGGCGAGCGCCGGGGGAGGAGGAGAAGGCGTCAGGGACGAAGCGCTCTGCGGTGAGGTGAGGAAGGGCGCGGTAGCCGCGCGCGAGGCCTTCGCCGCCGAGGAAGAGCTCGCCCGGGACGCCAATGGGGGTGGGGAGGCCGGCCGCGTCGAGGACGTAGGCGCGCACGCGAGGCAGTGGGCGTCCGAGGAGAGGAGGTGCGCCGGGGGAGAGGAGGTGGAGGGAGGAGAGGCAGGTGGCCTCGCAAGGGCCGTAGCCGTTGAGGAGGCGGACGGGGCCCTGGGAGAGGCGGAGGAGAAGAGAAGGAGGGGGAGGCTCGCCGCCGAGTTGGAGGAAGGAGAGGTTGAGGAAGGCGGCTTCAGCGCCGGCCTCTTCGAGTGCGGCGAGGAGGACGGAGGGTGTGGCGAGGGGGAGGGTTGCGCGGTAGCGGGAGGCGTGGCGCGAGAGGGATTCGGGGCCGGTGGGGC
>NZ_JAAIYB010000930.1 GCF_010894475.1 Myxococcus vastator | reverse complement strand
CACGACAACGTGACGGAAGCCGCGCGGCTGCTCGATTTGGAGCGGGGGCACTTCTATAAAAAAATGAAGGCGCTCGGCTTACGGCGGGGAAGTTCAGAGTCGTAACGCTGCGGATTCATTGCAACCTCGCGTGTCGCCGTGTGTGTGCTACGGGATGAGAGCGACGGCCGAGTGCTCGCCGCGTGCTCAACTGCGGGAAGGGAAACGAGGCGGAGGGCACTGACGCGGCTCGCCTGATGCTCGACGTCGCGTCCCACATAATAGGCAGCCGTGACGGCCGGCGTTGAGTGGCCGGCAAGCTGTTGCGCCACGGAGATGTCGCCGCCCGAGTCGCGAATCAGGTGGGTGATGAACGTCTTCCTCGAGGTGTGGAACGTGGTGCCTTCGAGCAACGCCACATCCGCTCGCGCCGCGATGGTGCGCAGCAGCTTTGCGTATTCCGGCGAAGGTGAGCACCCATTCCAGCTCAAGCCGAGCAGCCGTTCCGGCCATGGCGAGCAGTCGGAGCGTCAGCGGCGCTGGGACGTTCGTTCACTTCACCTGCTTACGCGCCTCATCCACCGAGGGCAGTGCCTCGGCCCAGGACTTGACTCCTCTCTGACTTCGGATGACGCCTCGGGTGCTCCGCGAACCTCTCGACACAGTCTTTTCGCGCGCATTGGTGGGAGGGGTGTCGCCCCCCTGTCTCTTATTCACA
>NZ_JAAIYB010000092.1 GCF_010894475.1 Myxococcus vastator | reverse complement strand
CCCCACCACCCTGCCGCCGCCTTCGGACGACCCGGAGAGCACGCGCCCCATCTCCCTGGACCTCCCCTTCAAGGAAGCCAAGGACCGCATCATCGAAGGTTTCGAGCGCGACTACCTGCGCGCCCTCATCGACCGCTGCGAGGGCAACGTGTCCCGCGCGGCCCGCGAGGCGGGCATCGACCGCGTGTACCTGCGCAAGCTGCTGCGCAAGCACGGCCTGGACACGTCGCCTGCGTAAGGGGGTGTGGGCCTCCGGGCCCCCTGCTTTCGCGGCGACGTGCGCGGGTTCGCGTGGCCGGAGGTTGTCGGGCCGGGTCATTACGTGTCGAACGGCCCGGCATTCCGGCGGGCCCCTTTCGGGACGTGCCGACCATGACTCTTCGCTCGCGCTTGTTGGCCCTGCTGCCCATCGCCCTGCTTCCCCTGATGGCGTGTGGCGGCAATGAGGGCAAGGTCACCCTGCTGCTGACGGACGCGCCGGGTGACGATATCCGCACCGCTGTCGTCACCATCTCCGAAATCTATCTCCAGGGCGGCAACGACGGCGAAGGGGGCCGCGTGGTGCTGCGCGATTCACCCGCCACCGTGAACCTCCTGGAGCTCGCCAATTCGACGTCCGAGCTGGTCTCCGAAGCCGTGGTCCCCAATGGGGACTACTCCGAGCTTCGCTTCGTCATCACCGGTGGCTACATCGAGGTGGCGAACGAGGACGGCTCGTCGACGGTGTTCGCGTCGTCAGCCGACTACGCCGGCCTGCCCGCGGGTACGCAGGTGGGCGGCCAGCTCCACATGCCCAGCTACGGCGCGTCCGGGCTGAAGGTGAAGTTCTCCGAGAAGCTGACCATCGAAGGCGAGCAGAAGGTGCTGCTCGTGGACTTCGACGTCGGCCAGAGCTTTGGCAAGGAGGCGGGCAACTCGGGCAAGTGGGTGATGAGTCCCGTCATCAAGTCCGCCGAGGTGACGGCCTCCGGCAGCATCCGCGTGACGGCGGACACGGCCGCCACGGTGGCGCTGCCCGTGGTGGACGGCCGCCAGGTGACGCTGGGCGACTTCAACGCGGTGATGACGAACGAGGCGGGCAGCCGTGAGCGGCTGGCGCTGACCGACGCGGACGGTGACGGCACCTACGAGGCGGTCTTCAAGTTCCTCATTCCTGGCACCTTCACGGTGCAGCTCGAGCCGCCCGCCTCCGTCAGCGCCTCCACCGCGCCCGAGCACCCGGTGACGGTGGAAGTGGGTTCGGGCCGCGACGTAACGCACCACTTCACGATTACGGGTGCGACCCGGCAGTAGCGCGGGCGCGACCTGCACACGGTTTCATGGGGACTGGCGCGGGGTCGGTTTCCATGGCGAGGCGTCGGGGCGAGTTCCCCGGCGCCTCGTTTTTTTTCTGCGTCATCAAGACACGCTCAGTAGACGACGAGCGCCTGCGGCGCGTGGTAGCTGACGATGGTCAGCACCGGGATGCGCGGCGCCTCGTCATCCGTCTCCGCGCCGCCCGACGTGAGGCGGACGCCGTCGAAGCGCGCGAGGATGACGTAGTCGCGCCGGGTCTCCAGGAACGGGTCGGCGCTGGCCAGACGGCCGAGTGCCTCGCGGCCCGTCTCGTCGGAGATGTTCTCCACGAAGCGCCGCGTGGTGCCGCGGCTGGAGCGCTCGGCCGTGCCCGCCGCGCCGCGCCCGCCCACGTCACCCGAGTACGCGATGACGGAGTCGATGCGCTCGCCATAGCCCACGACCTCGTCCGTCTGGACGGAGCTGAGGGCCTGCTCCACCAGCCACACCGTGGGGCGCGCACCTTCCGAGCGCTGGTCCGCGACCTGCGCGCGCAGCAGCACGTAACGGCCCTTGTACGTGTCCGGCCGGTCCATGGCGGAGGCCAGCGAGAAGATGGGGATCTGCTTCTCCTGGAGGTAGCGCAGCTCGCCCGTCACGCTGCCACCGCGCTGGGCCACCACGCGGGCGATGAGCTTCGCGCCTTCGGGACGGACGCTCAGCTCCTTCGCCCAGGCGCGGCCCAGCAGCGCGTTGAGCTGGGTGAAGGGCGTGTGCTCGATGCAGGCCTTCAGGCCATCCCACGCCTCATCCCGTGAAGCGCCCTGGAGTCGCCGCGCGGCGGCTTCACACACGGCCGGGTTGGCGTACCGGGCGGCGAACGCCTTGGGGTCCTCAGTGGGGCTGGGCGCGGGCGGCTCCGGCGGAGGCCTGGCGACGAACACCTCCTCCTTCGGGTGCGGCGCGTCCTCCGACCACGTCACATGGGAATGCGAGGCGCCGCAGCCGGCGGCGAACGAGCCCAGCAGGGCCCAGGTGGACAGCTTCCAGGAAGGACGGCGCATGGGCGGAACCCCTAGAGGGAAGCGGAGCCAGGGCTGGTGGAGCGGTTGCGCTGCTGGACGGTGGGCGCGGGGTGCGCACCGGAGCGAGGCACCGGAAGCACGACGGCGCACGCATCCGCGCACCTGTCGCTCAGGCACGCCTGCGTCTGGGGCGCGGTGGCCTGCTGGGCGACCTCCGCATAGCAGCGGTCCGCGGTGCCCGGGCAGTTGGCGCGGGCGGCGCACTCGCAGCACGGCGAGGCCACCGTGGCCATGAACTGCACCTCTTGAAGGACGTTGGCCAGCGCGCGGTAGCAAGAGCGAGCGCCGGGAGCGAAGCGGCCCTTGGCGTCCACGACGAACGACGTGCCCTCCAGGCCGCACTGGTCCACGGCGGTGATGTAGCGCCGCTCGCAGAGCGCGGTGAGCGTCGCGTCCGGGCGGCCCTCGCGGATGTTGCCCACCGCCTCCGTGCACAGCGCGCGGCTCACGTCCTGGAGGAGCTTCTTGTTGGACGCGTCCTGCGAATCGCTGGGCGAGCCCGCGGACACGTCCGCCTCGAACACGCATTCCTTCCCAGCCCGCAGGGTGTCCACGGTGCAGGACCAGGCGGTGGGGGACTCATCCGCGACAGGGGGCGCCGCGAGCGCCTCGGGCGGAATCGCTGGCGCGCTGGAGTCCGGCGCCGAGCCCAACAGGAAAAGGGAGACGAGGATCGCCTTCATGGACATGGCAGGTTAGGACGACGTCTCGCCGGGCACAAACCGTCCCGCGTCAACTGTTCCGCGAACAGCGGCGTGCTCCCCTTCCCTACCTCCGCCGCGCCGGTCCGACGTCCACCGCTCGACGAAGCGGAGGCCTCGGAGTCCTGGAGCGTCCGCCCCGGGCTGCGCATGATGGCGCCGGTTTCCTCGCAAGGGGTGGATGGTGGGACGTGTGGAAGACGCGGCGTGGCGGCCGTATGAAGACGGAGGCTCCATCGGGTGGATGGGGACCCAGGGCGGCACCATCGCGCGGGATGAGGACTTCGGCGGGCTGGCGCGGCTCACCTACGAGCTGGATGACACCCGCTCCTTCCACGCCATTGCCTGCTCCGTCACCGGCTGGCTCCTCTACCACCGCTTCTTCGACAACGCGGCGGCGGCCACCGCCGCCTTCGAGGAGATGAAGCCCGCACTGGAGGCGCTCCTCACGCAGCTCCCCGAAGGAGGGCCGACGTCTCCCGCGAACACCCGCCTGGCCGGGCCCATGCTGGCGGCCTTCACCGTCCGTCATGGATAGCTGCCCGGAGCGAAATGCCTTGGCCAGCGAGCGCCCTCTGGCGTTAGTGACGGGCCCGCCATGTCCTCCCAGCGCCTCCACGAAGAAGACAGCTTCGAGAACGAGACCTTCGCCGACCTGAACCTCCAGGAGGCGGACCTGGGCGGGAAGGAGTTCTACCGCTGCACCTTCCGCGACTGCACCCTGCAGGAGAGCCGCTGGACGAGGACTCGGATGGAGACCTGCGTCTTCACCGGCTGCGACCTCACGCGCGCGCGGTTCACGGAGACGTCCCTGCGGGACGTGCGGTTCGAACGCTCCAAGCTGATGGGCATCGACTGGAGCGACGTGGGCACCTTCCCCGAAGTCACCTTCGACGGCTCCAACCTGCGCTACTGCACCTTCGCGGGGCTCAGCCTGCGGAAGACGGCGTTCCTGCGCTGCACGGCGATGGAGCTGAACTTCATCGACACGGACCTGTCCGAGTCGGACTTCAGCGAGTCGGACATCACCGGCAGCAACTTCCGAGGCTGCACGCTCACGAAGGCGGACTTCGGCTCCGCGAAGGGCGTGTTCATCGACCCCGCGCGCAACCGCGTGAAGGCCACGCGCATCCCCGTGGAGGCCGCGGTGAACTTCGTCCAGACGCTCGGGCTGGTGGTGCCTGGCTACAGTGAGGGCCCGACGGCGAAGACGGAGCGCAAGAAGGGCCGTTGAGGGAACCTCATGCGCTGGGACGCAGCACCTCCAAGAGCGCCCCCAGCTTCTCCAACGCGAGCCGCGCCCGCGTCTTCACCGTGCCCAACGGGTCGCCGGTGCGCTCGGCGATCTCCCGCTGGGAGAGTCCTTCGAAGTAGGCCAGCGCCACCACCTCGCGCTGCTCCGGAGGGAGCTGGGCCAACGCGGCCACCACGCGGACACGCGCTTCCCGTTGGCTGGCCGCTTCGTCCGGCGCGGCGGGCGCGGCGCTGACCTGCGGCTCCTGCCGCGCGGCCCCCTGCACCAGACGAGCCGCCGTTCCCTGCGCCCGCAGCCGGTCGATGGCGCGCGTGCGCACAATCGTCGTAACCCAGGCCTCCAGGCCGCCGCGTTCTGGATTGAACTCTCGGGCGCGGCGCCAGACCTCCAGGAAGGTTTCCTGCAACACCTCCTCCGCGTCGGCGTGGTTGGGTAGCAACCGCAACGCGATGGCGAAGCACCGTCCGCCACAGCGGGCGTAGACGTCACGCATGGCCTGCGGGCTTCCCAGGGCGACCTGGCGGAGGAGGACCAGGTCCAGCGCTGGGTCGCTTGCTCGGAGCACAGCGGAGGAAGGAGGCGCCATGTTCGTCCCGGATAGCTCAATCAGCGGGGCAGTTCCCAGCTTCAAGTATCGGCAGGCGGGCGCCCGGGCGCGCTGTGCCTTCCAGGGTGGGCAGTGCCCGCCCCCATCCTTAACGTTGACGAGCCAACGCGGCCGGCAAGGAAGCCGTCCAGCATCGACAACAATCGCGATTCGCCGCGAGGCCATCACAACCCAAGAACCTATAAGGGCCGCCAGCCACCATGACTGAACGACTCGGAAGCGTATTCATCGAGGGAGTCAGCCCCGAGCTGGACGCGGGACGCCACGCCGTGAAGCGCGTCGTGGGAGAGCGGTGCACCGTCAAGGCCGATGTCTTCAAGGAAGGCCATGACGTCCTCGTCGCCGTCATCCGCTGGCGCCAGGTGACCCCCAAATCCCAGCAGACCGACTGGGCGGAAGTGCCCATGCGCTTCCTCGGCAATGACCGGTGGGAAGGCGACTTCCCCCTGACGCGGAACGGCCGCTACGAGTACACGATAGAAGCCTGGCCAGACCTCTTCCGGACCTGGACGTCCGAGCTGAAGCGCAAGGTCGACGCGGGCCGCGACGTGCGCAGCGAGCTGCTGGAAGGCGCCGCCCTGCTGGAAGGCGCCGCCGCCCGAGCCCGCACGGCGAAGCAGTTGGACGACGCGCGGGTGCTGACCGAAGCGGCGGTCCGGCTGCGACTGGCCCCCTCCCCGGACCTCCTCGCCGTGGCCTTGGCGCCCGAGCTGGCCGACGTGGCCTCGGCCCATCCGGACCGCTCACTGGCCCGCCGCTACGACAAGGTGCTGGAGGTCTTCGCGGACCGGGAGAAGGCCCGCTTCAGCGCGTGGTACGAGTTCTTCCCGCGCTCGGCGCTGCGCGACGGCGTCACCCACGCCACCTTCCGGGACGCGGAGGCCTGGCTGCCGTACATCCAGCAGCTCGGCTTCGACACCGTCTACCTCCCGCCCATCCACCCCATTGGCCGCACGGCGCGCAAGGGCAAGAACAACAGCCTCACCGCGGCGGCCGACGACGTGGGCAGCCCCTGGGCCATTGGCGCTTCGGAGGGCGGGCACAAGGCCGTGCACCCGAAGCTGGGGACGCTGGAGGACTTCCGGCACTTCGTGGAGACGGCCCAGGCGCACGGCATCGAGGTGGCGCTGGACCTGGCCTTCCAGTGCTCGCCGGACCACCCGTACGTGAAGGAGCATCCGGAGTGGTTCCAGCACCGGCCGGACGGCACCATCAAGACGGCGGAGAACCCGCCCAAGCGCTACGAGGACATCGTCAACTTCGACTGGATGGGCCCCGCCCGTGAGTCGCTCTGGGCGGAGCTGGAGTCCGTCGTCCTCCACTGGGTGAAGCAAGGGGTGAACACGTTCCGCGTGGACAACCCCCACACCAAGCCCACGCAGTTCTGGGCCTGGCTCATCCGCCGCGTGCAGGAAGCCCATCCGCAGGTCCTCTTCCTGTCCGAGGCCTTCACCCGTCCCAAGGTGATGAAGGCCCTGGGCAAGGTGGGCTTCACCCAGTCGTACACCTACTTCACCTGGCGCAACTTCAAGGGCGAGCTCCAGGAGTACCTGGAAGAAATCACCCAGCCGCCGGTGTCCGACTACTTCCGCGGCAACCTCTGGCCCAACACGCCGGACATCCTCCCGGAGTTCCTCCAGAACGCGGGGCCCGGCGCCTTCCGTCTGCGCGCGGCGCTGGCCGGCACGCTCTCCTCCGTGTGGGGCATGTACTGCGGCTACGAGCTGTGCGAAGGCCGCCCCATCCCGGGCAAGGAGGAGTACACCGACTCGGAGAAGTACCAGCTGGTCGCGTGGGATTGGGACCGGCCCGGCAACATCCGGGACTGGATTTCGCGCCTCAACGCCGCGCGCCGCACGCACCCCGCGCTGCACCAGTACGGGACGCTGCGCTTCTTCTCGTCGAACAACGACCGCGTCCTCTTCTACGGCAAGCGCACGCCCGACGGCGGCAGCATCGTGCTGATGGTGGTGAGCCTGGACCCGTATGACGTCCAGGAGGCGCTGCTGCACGTGCCCATGGAGTGGCTGGGCGCGCGCCCCGACGAGACGTATCAGGTGCACGAGTTGATGTCGGACCAGCGCTCGCTGTGGCAGGGTCCCGACGTACAGGTGCGCCTGACGCCCGAGCAGCCCGCGGCCCTCTGGGCCGTTCACCGGTTCCGCCGCACCGAAAACGCGTTCGACTACTACGAGTGACACCCCGAGAGGCGTATGGACCTGGATCCCCTCTGGTACAAGAAGGCTCTTATCTACGAGCTGCACCTTCGTGCCTTCCATGACTCCAACGGTGACGGCCACGGGGACATCCCCGGCCTGATAGAGAAGCTCCCGTACCTCCAGGACCTGGGCATCAACTGCCTCTGGCTGCTGCCCCACTACCCCTCTCCGCTGCGCGATGACGGCTACGACATCGCGGACTTCTACGGCGTCCACCCGGACTACGGCACGCTCGCGGACTTCCAGCGGCTGGTGGATGAGGCGCACAAGCGCGACATCCGCGTCATCACCGAGCTGGTGGTGAACCACACCAGTGACCAGCACCCCTGGTTCCAGGAAGCGCGCAGCGACCCCAACAGCCCCAAGCGCGACTGGTACGTCTGGAGCGACACCGACGAGCAGTACAAGGGCGCGCGCATCATCTTCCTGGACACGGAGCGCTCCAACTGGACGTGGGATCCGGTGGCCAAGCAGTACTTCTGGCACCGCTTCTTCAGCCACCAGCCGGACCTCAACTACGACAACCCCGAAGTGCAGGAAGCCATGCTGGACGTCATGCGCTTCTGGCTCAACATGGGCGTGGACGGGTTCCGCTGCGACGCCGTGCCCTACCTCTTCGAGCGCGAAGGCACCAACTGCGAGAACCTCCCGGAGACGCACGCCTTCCTCAAGCGCCTGCGGAAGACCATCGACGCGGAGTACCAGGGGAAGATGCTGCTGGCGGAGGCGAACCAGTGGCCGGCCGACGTGCGCGTGTACTTCGGCGACGGCGACGAGTTCCACATGGGCTTCCACTTCCCGGTGATGCCCCGCCTCTTCATGGCGGTGCGCCGCGAGGACCGCACGCCCATCGTCGAAATCATGCAGCAGACGCCGGACATCCCGGACAACTGCCAGTGGGCCATCTTCCTGCGCAACCATGACGAGCTGACGCTGGAGATGGTGACGGACGAGGACCGGGACTACATGTACCGGGAGTACGCCACCGACCCGCGCATGCGCATCAACCTGGGCATCCGCCGCCGGCTGGCGCCGCTGATGGACAACGGCCGCCGGCGCATCGAGCTGATGCACAGCCTGCTCTTCACCCTGCCCGGCACGCCCGTCCTCTACTACGGCGACGAGATTGGCATGGGCGACAACATCTACCTGGGTGACCGCAACGGCGTGCGCACGCCCATGCAATGGACGGGCGACCGCAACGCGGGCTTCAGCCGCGCGGACTACGCACGCCTGTACGCGCCCGTCATCGCCGACCCGGTGTACGGTTATCAGTCCATCAACGTGGAAGCGCAGGACCGGGTGAAGTCCAGCCTCCTGCACTGGGTGAAGCGGATGATTCGCATCCGCCAGCGCTACCCCGTCTTCTCCCTGGGGAACCTGCGCTTCCTCCAGACGGACAATCGCAAGGTGCTTGCCTTCATCCGTGAATGGGAAGGCCAGACAGTCCTCGTGGTGTGCAACCTGTCGCGCTTCGCCCAGCCCGCGGTGCTCGACATGCGTGAGTGGGAGGGCTCGGTGCCGGTGGAGCTGATTGGAGAGACCCCCTTCCCGCAGGTGGGAGAGCTGCCGTATCAGCTCTCCATGGGCCCCTACATGTTCCTGTGGTTCCGGCTGGACAGGCCGCAACAGGTGAGGAGCCTCGAATGACGACCCTGGATTTGACCAAGCTCCCTGACTACCTCAAGCACCAGCGCTGGTTCAGCGGCAAGGCCTGGCCCATCAAGCACGTCACGGTGATGGACCACGCCACCATCGAATCAGGCGGCTGCTCCTTCAGCCTCGCCGTGGTGGACGTCATCTACGAGCTGGGCAGCCCGGAGCGCTACTTGCTGCCCGTGCATCCCTCCTCGGAGGGCGTGCGGGACGCGCTGGAGAGCGACGAATGCCTGCGCGGCCTCTTCGACCTCATCCGGACCGGAGGCCAGGTGGCGTCCGCGTCCGGCCGCGTGCAAGGCGAATGGATTGGCGGTCAGGACGGCCTGCTCGCCCTCCCCGCGTCACCGGCGGTGCGGCGGCTGCAGGTGGAGCAGAGCAACACCTCGGTGGTCCTGGGTGATCAGGTCATCCTGAAGATCATCCGCAAGCTGGAAGCCGGCGTGAATCCGGAGCACGAGGTGGGCCGCTTCCTCGCGACCCGGACGTCGTTCCGCGCCACGCCCACGCTGCTGGGCGCGCTGCAGCTGGAAGGGGCGGCGGGCGCGACGCTCGCGGTGGCCCACCGCTTCGTGCCGGATGCGACGGACGGCTGGAAGTACACGCTGGACCGGCTGCGCCAGGAGCGCGCCGTGGGCGAGCGCTTCCAGTCGGAGATGCGCGACCTGGGCGCGCGGCTGGGCGAGCTCCACCTGGCGCTCGCCTCGGCGACCGACGAAGAGCCGGCCTTCACGCCGGAGCCGCTGCTGCAAGAGGACCTCCAGCGCTGGAGCGCCTCCATCGTCGGGGAGCTGGGCGTGACGCTGGCGGACGCCAGCCGGCAGAACCCGGAGCTGGAGAACCGGCGCGAGGACCTCATCGAGTACGCCAGGCGCCTGGCGCAGGTGCCGCCCTCCGGCCAGAAGATTCGCATCCACGGCGACCTCCACCTGGGGCAGGTGCTGCGCACCAAGGACCAGTGGATCCTCTTCGACTTCGAGGGCGAGCCCGCGCGCTCCTTCACCGCCCGCCGGGAGAAGTACAGCGCGCTGCGCGACGTGGCGGGGATGATCCGCTCGTTCGACTACGCGGAGGCGACGGTGGCGCTGGAGGGTGGCACGCCCCACGAGCGCATCAACACCATCCGTGACGCCTTCGTGGAAGGCTACCGGCAGGTGACGCGCGGCGCGGCCTTCCTGCCCACGGACGAAGGCACCTTCGACGTCATGCTGCGCGCCTTCGAGTTGGAGAAGCTCCTCTACGAAGTGCGATACGAAATGCAGAACCGGCCCGACTGGGTGCGCATCCCCGTCCAGGCCCTCTTGCGCATGGAGGCATCCAAGTGAGGAAGCCAGCCGACAAGGCCCAGGTCGACGCGGAGCTTCAGCGCGTCGTGGAGTTGCGGCATCCGGAGCCCCACTCCGTCCTTGGCATCCACCCGGATGGGGATGGCGTGGTGATTCGCGCCTTCCGCCCGGACGCCGTGGCCATCCACGTGCTGCCGGAGTCCGGCGGGCGCATCGCGATGACGCACCGGCTGGGCGGCGTCCACGAGGCCCGCATCAACGGCAAGGACCAGACGTTCAACTACCTGCTGGAGGTGGAGTACCCCGGCAAGCGCGTCTTCACGCTCCGCGACCCGTACAGCTTCCTCCCCACCCTGGGGGAGATGGACCTGTACTACGCCGGCGAGGGCCGCCACGAGCGCCTCTGGGAGCGCATGGGCGCGCACCTGCTGCACCACAACGGCGTGCGCGGCACCTCGTTCGCGGTGTGGGCCCCCACGGCGGCGGGCGTGTCCGTCGTCGGTGACTTCAACGGCTGGGACGGCCGGTTGCACGCCATGCGCCGCATGGGCTCCTCCGGCATCTGGGAGCTCTTCATTCCCGAGGTGGGCGAAGGCACCCGCTACAAGTTCGAGATTCGCCCCGGCCAGGGCGGCCCCAACGTCCTCAAGGCGGACCCGTTCGCCTTCCGCACCGAGGTCCCCCCCGCCACGGCCTCCGTGGTGCACGACCTGGCGCGCTACACCTGGGGCGACGCGACGTGGCTGGAGCAACGCGCGCAGCGGCGGGACGTCCATCACCAGCCGTGGAGCGTGTACGAGGTCCACCTGGGCAGCTGGCGCCGGGTGGTGGAGGACGGCGACCGGCCCATGACGTACCGGGAGCTGGCCCCCGCGCTGGCCGAGTACATCAAGTTCACCGGCTTCACCCACATCGAGCTGCTCCCCGTGGCCGAGCATCCCTATGGGGGCTCCTGGGGCTACCAGGTCGGTGGCTACTACGCCCCCACGGCGCGCTTCGGCCACCCGGATGATTTGCGCTTCTTCATCGACCACATGCACCAGGAAGGCATTGGCGTGCTCGTGGACTGGGTGCCCGGACACTTCCCGCGCGACCTGCACGCGCTGGGACAGTTCGACGGCACGGCGCTGTATGAGCATGCCGACCCGCGCAAGGGCGCGCAGCCGGACTGGGGCACGCTGGTCTTCAACTTCGGCCGCAACGAGGTGCGAAACTTCCTCATCGCCAACGCGCTGTTCTGGATTGAGGAGTACCACATCGACGGACTGCGCGTGGACGCGGTGGCGTCGATGCTCTACCTCGACTACAGCCGCAAGCAGGGCGAATGGATTCCCAACCGCTGGGGCGGCCGGGAGAACGAAGAGGCCATCCAGTTCCTGCGCGAGCTGAACGAGACGGTCCACCGCAAGCACCCGGGCGTCGTCATCATCGCCGAGGAGTCCACGGCCTGGCCCAAGGTGTCCGCGCCGGTGTCCGAAGGCGGCCTGGGGTTCGACTACAAGTGGAACATGGGGTGGATGCACGACACGCTGTCGTACTTCTCCAAGGACCCCATCTACCGGCAGTACCACCACAACCAGCTCACCTTCGGTCTGCTGTATGCGTTCAGCGAGCAGTTCATGCTGCCGCTGAGCCATGACGAGGTGGTGCACGGCAAGGGCAGCCTGTACGGGCGCATGCCGGGTGACCCGTGGCAGAAGCGCGCCAACCTGCGCTCCCTGTTCGCGTGGATGTGGGCGCACCCGGGCAAGAAGCTCGTCTTCATGGGCGGCGAGTTCGGCCAGCCCGCGGAGTGGAACCACGACAAGAGCCTGGACTGGCACCTGACGCACGACCCGGGACACCACGGCATCCTCCAGCTCGTCTCCGACCTGAACCGCATCTACCGGGACATGCCCGCGCTCCACGACGCGGACGGCGAGCCCGTGGGCTTCCAGTGGCTCCAGCCAGACTCGGCCGCGTACAACGTCTTCGCCTTCGTCCGGCGCTCGCGTCAGCCAGGACGGCACGTGGTGTGTATCGCCAACCTGTCTCCGACGGTGCGGGAGGACTACCGCGTGGGCTTCCCGCTGGAAGGCCGCTACGTGGAGCTCATCAACACGGACGCCGAACAGTACGGCGGCTCCAACCTGGGCAACATGGGGCAGATTCACACCGAGCCCACGGGCTGGGATGGCCAGCCGGCTTCGGCCACCCTCACCCTGCCCCCGTTGTCCGTGTTGTGGTTCACGCCGGGCTGAGCCAGGGCCTGCGCGCGGGGGCGTTCACCACAGCATCACCGCGGACTCCCCTGCCCGCTCCTCGTAGAACATCCGGACGCGAAGCACGTACTCGCGGCCCTGAAAGAGCTTGAGCTTCAGGGCCGCGTTGACGTCCTGGCCGCTGTCGTCGGCGCCCGTCAGGAACTGGTAGGCGCCGCGGGTGTTGTCGAAGAGCACCATCACCGTGTCCGAGGTGCCGAAGGTGCGCAGCTCGAACTCGCGCGTCTCCGGCGCGGTGAAGGTGAAGTTGCGCTGCTGGCCGGGCTTGAGCGCCAGGGGCACGGACTGGAAGGGCTGGAGCGGCGTGAGGTCCTTCTCCGCGATGGGCGGATAGAGGCGCTTCACCCACTCCCTGTCCCGGTCGGAGATGCCGCCCTTCGGATGCAAGCCCTTGTCGAAGTAGGGCCTGGGCTCCTTGATGAGGCCGGGGCCGAAGGGATAGTGCATCACGGAGTCTGGATCCCAGGTGGAGCCCTCCACCGAGGTGGGGTCCAGCTGCCGGATGATGTTGAAGAACGTCGTCTGCCGGCTCCAGCGGTTGGGCGGCTTCGCGAGCGCCGCATAGACGGCCTCCTCATCCCACACGATGCCGGCGTTCGGATTCTGGTGCTCGTGCGGGAAGCCCAGCGAGTGACCTATCTCATGGATGGCGGTGTCGAGCTCCCGGCTGCTCTCGGTCAAATCCCAACCGAAGTTCATCGTCCGCTCGTCCGGGCCATGCCGGAGGACGTCACGCCCGACAAAGGACCAGGCACCGTCATCACGCATGAAGCCGATGCGAAGCTCCGCCTCGCTCCGGGACTTCACCTCTTCGAATTCCAAGCCGATGCCCACCTGTTTCCATCGGCGGAAGGCCTCGCGCACGACGTCCTTCTCGGCATCCGTCGTGGTCCACGGTATCCACCGCGTGCCCCCGTCCTGGAGCCAAACGTTCTCCCCATCCGTGGACCGGTCGAAGAAGTAGTAGTGCAGCACGGTGCCGTTGGCCCACTTCTTCTCGTTCACCCGGATCAGATGCACCCGGTGCGGATTGAGGTCCGCGGGCAGCACGCGTTCGGGTTCCTGCTTCAAGGCGCAGTGCGCGAACTCGGGGGCGACGGTGACGGCCGTGCCCCTCCGTCCCGAGGCCGCGGCGCGCCCCACGGACTTGCGACCCTGCTTGCGATCCACCTCCTGGCTCCTCTGAGGCTCCGCTTCCGTGCGTGCCGTCCGCCCCCTGCTCCGCCCGCCTCGTCGCCTGGTGTCATTCGTCTTCGCCATGGTCGCCCTCCCAGTGGCATGGGTTCACCCGACAATGTGATTTCCCCCCGCTCCGCGAAGCGACGTTCGGCCGGAGCAGCCACCGCCCCACGCGTGAATCAGCCTGCGCTCCAGCGAGCCCCTCAATGCCTCTCCGCACCGAGCAAAAATGAAACACACACATAAATCAATCATCAATAACAGACAAATATGCATACATTGCCATTAATGATATCGGGGCGACTGAACATCCAGACATGTGGGCACCAGCATGCAGGGGTTCCAAAAACCACTGAACATCCAGTCAGCCCAGAGACAGCGATCAGCCATGCGGTATAACTGAACACTCTAGCATGTAGGCACGAGCGTTTCAGGTTGTGCTCGAACCACTAAACATCCAATCAGTCACAGACGGCGTTCGGCACTGAACGCACAGGTGCGGTCGAAAATGACTGATAGTTCGTTCATGTAGGCATGACCCAATCAGCCGCCGTGCGGCCCACTGAACATCCGAACAGACAATCGCCTCCGATCAGCAGAGCCAAAACCACTGGCCTGATGTTCATGTAGGCATGGCACTGTCAGATGCCGACGTGCCGCCCGGACACCAGGCGAGCAGCCACCGCCGCTTGCTCCCTCCTTCATTCGACCCCAGCCTACTCCTGGGCGATCGACTCACCAGGAGGACGGGGATGACGAAGAAGAAGATCAGCGAGGGGTACGGCGGGACCAGTGAGCAGCGTCAGCGCCACCTCCAGAACGACAGCTTCTCGGAGCGGGCGCCTCGAACGCCGGACGAGACGGAGGCGGTGCGCAGCACGCCCGACAAGGACGGGCGCGAGATCACCATCCATCCACTGGACGCCGAGGACTCGGACGACCTGTGGCACGGCAAGCCGTGAGCCGAGCCCAGGGGCTCGGCCTCAGCGCATGAACAGGAAGTAGAGCACCGCGCTCAGGGCGACGGACACCAGGATGCTGCCGATACAGCCGAGCCGGTTCGAAAAGAAGAAGAACATACGCGTGACCCAAGCTGCGCACTCCCGGCGCGGAGGGAAGGCACCCCGCCGCGTTCTGTCCGGGGGCTTACGGAACGCCCGCGTCGGCTACTCGCCGCGCTTCAGCCGCTCCACGTAGTCCGCTGGCAGGCCCGCGGACTGGGCCCCACGCACCAGCGCGTCCACGAAGCGGGGGCTGACCGTGCCCTCCGCCGACGCACGCCGTGGATTCGTGACGAAGGCCGTGGCCTCCAGCTCCTGCCCGTCCACCCGCACGCGCACCGGCCGCTCCACGCACATGCTCGTCACGAAGCCTTCCTTGTGCTGGATGATGGGCCAGTCCTGGCCGCGAATCTCGAACAGGCGGCCGTACACCTTCTGGCCCGCGGAGTCCGTCAGCCCCGCGACACGCCCGCCCCACCAGCGCGACGGGAAGTCATAGACCAGGTCCACATCCAGGGCCTCGGCCAGCCGCCCCTCGGGCAGCTCGAAGAAGTCGTAGCTGTGCTGTGAGCGCCACTCCTCGAACGCGGCGCGGTCCAGGATGGTCGAGTACGCGAAGTACAGGCGCGTGGCCGACGGGTCCGCGCCCGCGCGCGCCTTCATCACCTGATCGTAGTGCGAATCCATGTCCGCCCCTCCTCCTGGCTACTTCAAGCCCCGGCGCGACCCGGTGGCCTCGTCCCGGAACACGGACAGCACACCGGACACGTCCAGCCGGGACGTCTTGATGAACAGCCGCAGCGCGCGCTCGACGTGCTCGGCCAACGTGGCCATCTTCTCCAGTCGCTGGAGCCGGTCCGGGGGCAGCCCATCCTGCGTCTCGGCCAGCCGCCGGGCCTCCGCCAGGTCGGCGCGGATGCGCGCGACGAAGCCCGCCTCGCGCTCCTCGATGACGTGCGTCACCATCCGGACCAGGTCGTTCTCCGCGCCGTAGCGCCAGGCGGTGTCCTGGGGCAGGCGCACGCGCTGGATGACGCCCCAGCGCTCCAGGTCGCGCAGCAGCATGGAGACGCCGCCCTTGGACAGGTCCAGCTCGCGCTCGATTTCGCCCGCGGTCAGGGGCTCGCCGCGCAGGTACAGCAGGGCCCAGACCCGGCCCTGGTTGCGCTTGAACCCCCAGAACTCAATGACGTTGCCCACCGCGTCCACCGCGATGGCTTCCCAGGGCGCCAGCCGGCCCTCCACTTGCGGCGCCTCCGAGGCAGAGCTACCGGGTCCCCCCGTCCACAGGTAGCCTTTCATGCAGCGCGCCCCTGGACTTGCTCCGCGATGCCGGCCGACAGCCGCCGCGCCCAGCTCACCAGCTCCGCGCCCGCGGGCTCCTTGGCGAAGTGGCCCAGCTTGTCGAGCGCCGCCTCGATTTCGACGTTCATCCGCGCCATGGAGGCGTCCACCGCGCCCGTGGCTTCAATGGCCGCGCCAATCTCCTTCGTGCGCTCCGGGGTGATGGCCGAGAACGCCCACGCGTCCTTCAGCTTGCGCCGCAGCGACTCATCCTTGGCCACCGCCAGGAGGATGGGCATGGACGGCGTGCGCGAGTGCACGTCCGCGTAACGCGGCTTGCCCACGTCCGTGCCCAGGATGTCGCGAATGTCGTCGGCGATCTGGAACGCCACGCCCAGGTGACGCCCGAAGCCGTCGAAGCGCTCCACCGCCTCGGGGTGCTCCGCCAGCGTCGCCGCCGCGTTGCCACACCAGCCGAACAGCGAGCCCGTCTTGCCCTCGGCGATGAAGCGCAGCCGGTTGAGCGGCAGGTCCAGGTCCCCGCGGGCCTCCACCTCGGCGATGGCGGCGCGGGTCATCTCGGAGACGATCGACAGCGCGCTGCGCGTCAGCCGCGCGTCCAGCAGCGACAGCTGGTGCAGGCCCGTGGACAGGATGAGGTCGCCGCTCATCACCGCGACGATGTTGCCCCAGCGCGCGTTCACCGTGGGCCGGCCGCGGCGGAACATGCCCGCGTCCACCACGTCGTCGTGCAGCAGGCTGGCGGAATGGATGAGCTCCGCGGCCACGGCCACGTCCACCAGCCGCTCCGCCGCAACCCCCACCGCGCCGCCGAAGAGCCGCGTCAGCATGGGGCGCGCGCGCTTGCTGCCGCTGCCCAGACAAAGGTGGCGGGCCGCCTCCATCAGCGTGTCGCCCTTCACGTCCGGACCGGCATCGCCATCCACCAGGGTGCTGCCAAGCCGCTGCTCCACCGCCCCCAGAAAATCCGTCAGCTCCCGAGCCAGATCCATAGTGCGCCGTCTCCTCGTCCGTTCATATAGTTCAAGACCGCTTGAACTGCACCTGATTCCAGCGCCGCTCAGCAGCCGGGCGCGGACGGGTGCGGAGCATGTGGGACAGCCGCGCCGCTCCCGCCTGGAGGGCGGCCGGGCGCCCTGGGGCTCACCAGGAGTGGATTGAGAGGGCCCGGCGGAGCGTGCGACAGAGAGCGGACCTGTGACTCGCGCAGCCCTCCGCCGGAAGTTCCTCCGCAGCTTCAGCTTCGCCTCCCTTGCCTCCGCGGTTCCGCTGTTCCGGCCCGGCGCGTCCCTGCCCGGCTCGACAGCGCCGCTCCTGGGGGCACCGCCCGCGGACGGGCCCGGGCCGCAGGTCCGCCCCCAGCAGGGCCGGCTGCGCCGGACGCTGGGTGTCTCCGTGGTGGAGGGCATGTTCTCGGAGGTCTTCACCGCGTGCGCGGGCGCGACGGTGCTCACCGCGTGGGCCATCGCGCTGAAGCTGGGGCCCTTCCTCGTCGGGGTGATGACGGCCCTGCCCTTCTTCGCGCAGTTCGTGCAGTTCCCCGCGGCCTGGCTGACAGGCCTCTTCGGCCACCGGCGCGTGGCCCTCACCGCCGTGTGCCTGTCCCGCGTGGTGATGTTCCCCCTGGCGGTGCTGCCGTGGCTGGACCTGCCCTTCGAATCCCAGCAGCGCCTGCTGCTGACGGTGGCCGGCGTCTCCGCCGCGCTGAGCGTGGTGGGCAACAACGCCTGGGTCGCGTGGATGGGAGAGCTGGTGCCCCGCGCCGTCCGGGGCCGCTTCTTCGGACGCCGCACCGCGCTCACCACGCTGGCGGGCACGCTGGCCTCCCTGGGCTCGGGCCTGCTGATGGACCGGCTGCGCCCCACGGGCGGCGTGGGCGTGGCCCTGCCCCTGCTCGCGTTGGGCGCGTGCGTCATGGGCATCGTCACCACCCTGTTCATGGCCTCGCAGCACGACCCGGCGCCCCCAGGCACCACCCCGCCCCTGGAGCTCAAGGGCGCGCTGGTCCCTTTCAAGGATGACAACGCGCGCCGGGTGCTCACCTACCAGGTGACCTGGAACGCGGCGGTGGGAGTGTCCGCGCCCTTCTTCGCGCTGCACAGCCTCCAGAACCTCCAGATGACCTTCGTCGTCATGGCGCTGCACGCCGCGGCGGTGGCGGGCGTGCGCATCCTGGCGGCGCCGCTCTGGGGCCGCGCGATTGACCGCTGCGGCGCCCAGCCCGTGTTGATGGCGTGCTCACTGGGCATCGCCGCCATCCCCGTCCTGTGGCTGCTGCCCTCCGCGGGGACGCTGTGGCCCCTGCTCTTCGACGTCCTCCTCGCCGGGGCGCTGTGGAGCGGTCACGGCCTGGCCATCTTCGAGCTGCCCCTGGCGGTGGCGCCCCGGAAGAACCGTCCCTTCTACCTGGCCGCCTTCGCCACCGCCGGCGGCCTGGCCTATGCCGCCGCGGCCGCCCTGGGAGGCGCCATCGCCGCCGCGCTGCCCACCCAGTTCACCCTGGGCGGCCAGGTCTGGGTGAACCTGCACGTGCTCTTCGTGCTGTCCTCGGTGGCCCGCCTGGGCGCGGCCCTGCTCACGGCACGCATCCCCGAGCCCGGCGCCCACCCCGTGCGCTCCGTGAGCGCGATGCTGTCGCGCCTGCTTCCGCGGCCAATCGCTGCTCATCGCGCCGCGTTAGATGATTGATGCTCAAAAGACATAACAGCATCATTGCTTGTCATACTGCGGGACTGTGCAAATCCGTTGCGCCAAACCGGAGAATTCCAGACTAGCTGGCGATTTGCTATTTTCACTCAAAGTATGCTTTCTGCCATGCCAGCACCGCCCCTCCTAGAGAGAGCGCGGTCAACCCGCAGTGCAGGAGCACGACATGTCCTCAGGTCCTTACCGAAGGCGCCTTTTTCATGCGGTGTTTCTCGTGGGAACCCTCTCGGGTTCTGCCGCAATGGCAGTCCATTCGGAGGAAGGCGTTCGCAATTACGATGCGCGTGATGCCTATAACGCGCAGGCTCGGTTTGGCGTCTCGTCTGCCCAGAAGTCCAGCCAGACCGCGCTGCGGCAGACCGTGCCGGAGCTGAGGGTGGAGTTCGACGAGTCCAACGGCCTGGTGCGCTCGCTCACCAATCCGGTGGGTGCGCTCTCCAGTCCGCGCAGCGGCGACCCGATGGCCATTGGCCTGGACTTCGTCCAGAAGCACCGGGACGCGCTCGGGCTGGGGCTCAACGACCTGGCGAACCTCGAGGTGACGGACCGCGTCTATTCGAAGGTGAGCGGCATCACCAACCTGTACCTGCGCCAGACGTACCGGGGCCTGCCCGTCTACAACGGCCAGCTCCAAATCAACGTGGACCGCGACGGCCGCGTGCTCAGCGTGCACAGCGACTTCCTCCCGGCCCTGGAGTCCTCGCTCGCCGGCACCACGCCCCGCCTGAGCGCCGCGGACGCGGTGGTGGGCCTGGCGAAGCACCTGGGCGTCCGCATCTCCGCGGCGCCGGAGTCCCTGAAGGCCGAGCCCGGCGCGCGCCAGCGCACGCGCGTGGCGGTGGAGGGCCTGTCCACCGAGCCCATCGACGCGGAGCTGGCGGTGCTGCCGGTCCGCCGGGGTGAGGCCCGGCTGGTGTGGCGCTTCCAGGTCCACACCCTGGACAGCGACCACGCCTACGACGTCACCGTGGACGCGTCCACGGGCGAGGTCTGGACGCGCTTCGACTGGGTGGCCGCCGATACCTACCGCGTCTACCCCATGCCGGTGGAGAGCCCCAACCACACCACGCCGCTGCCGCCGTCGGACGGCCGCGTGCTGGTCACCAACCCCGCCAACACCACGGCGTCGCCCTACGGCTGGCACGACACCAACGGCGCGGCCGGCGCCGAGTACACCACCCTCCGCGGCAACAACGTCCACGCCTACGAGGACACCGACAACAACGGCCAGCCGCCCGCCTCGCAGCCCAACTGCACCGCGTCCCTCGCCTGCAGCTTCCCCATCTCGCTCACGGGCGCGCCGTCCACGTACATCCCCGCGGCCGTCACCAACCTGTTCTACTGGAACAACATCATCCACGACGTCCAGTACCAGTACGGCTTCGACGAGCGCTCCGGTAACTTCCAGGTCAACAACTACGGCCGGGGTGGCGTGGGCAACGACGACGTGCGCGCGGAGGCCCAGGACGGCGGCGGCATGAACAACGCCAACTTCCTGACCCCGCCGGACGGCCAGCGTCCGCGCATGCAGATGTACCGCTGGAACACGGTGACGCCGAACAAGGACGGAGACCTGGACGCCGGCATCATCGTCCACGAGTTCGGCCACGGCATCTCCAACCGCCTCGTGGGTGGCCCCAGCAACGTGTCCTGCTTGTCCAACCGCCAGCAGCCGGGCGAGGGCATCAGCGACTTCCTGGCGCTCTTCTACACCGCGAAGGCGACGGACACCGGCGCGCAGGGCCGCGGCGTGGGCACCTACGCCCTGAACCAGCCCACCACGGGCCCGGGCATCCGCCCCCAGCGCTACAGCACCAGCCCCTCCGTCAACACCTGGACCTACGCCAGCATCAACGGCATGGCGGTTCCGCACGGCGTGGGCGCGGTGTTCGCCCAGGGCATGTGGGAGGCCTACTGGGCCCTGGTCAACCACCACGGCTTCAACGCCAACCTGTACAACGCCACGGGCACCGCGGGGAACCAGCGCATGATGCTGTACTTCACCCAGGGCCTGAAGAACACGCCGTGCAGCCCCACCTTCACCCAGGTGCGTGACGGCATCATCACCGCGGCCACCACCCTGCACGGTGGCGAGGACGTCTGCCGCCTGTGGACGGCCTTCGCCGCCTTCGGCCTGGGCAGCAACGCCGTGTCCGGTAGCTCCGGCAGCACGGCGCCCACCAACGGCTTCGCGGTGCCCGCCGCCTGCGCTTCCTTCAGCGCGACGGCTGCCACGCTCTAATCGTTGACCTCCCCCGGGCCGGAGCTCCACCGCGAGCTCCGGCCTGGCCCCAGGCCCGCATGGCAGGCGCCGCGTCTTGAGGTATCACCCTCTGATGCGCGCTCCCGCTGCCTTGAGCCTGCTCCTGCTCTGCCTGTCGCCACTGACCTGGGCCTGCAAGAGCGAGCCACCACCGGCCTATGTCCGGCTCCACGGGGCAGCCCCCACGCTCGCGGACGTGCCTCCCTCCCGCGCCGTGCTCGTCGTGTTCTGGGCGTCGTGGTGTCCCCCTTGCCGGCAGGAGACGCCCCAGCTCGTCGCCCTGGCCAAGGCGCCCCCAGCGGGTCTCCAGGTCGTGGTCTTCAGTCATGACGAATCACCTCAGTCGGTGGCGTCCTTTTTCGAAGGGCCACCGCCCTCGCCGCTCCACCTGCGCCTGGACGCGGACAAGCAGGCTGGCGGCGCGTTCGGCGTGGAGCAGCTCCCCGTCAGCTTCCTCGTGGTCGACGGCCGCCAGGTCGCCCGCTTCGCCGGCCCCCGGGATTGGGATGCCCGCGCCATGCGCCGGCTGCTGGAGCGCTTGATACGCGAGCCCCATCCGCTGGATTGACACCGCCAGGCTCCTTTTAATAAGCCGGTCCTGGATGCAGTCCCTTCTGCGATTTCTCGCCGTGCTCCTCGTCCTGATGACGGGCGGCGTCTTCCAGACGCTGGCCCTGGCGTCGGACGTGCACGACGAATGCGCGGAAGAACAGTCCGACGAATGCGAGGACTGCTCGCCCAACTGCGCGCTGTGCGTGTGCTGCCCGCTGAGAGCCGCCCCCGGTCCCGCGTTGCCCATCGCGCGTCTCATCCCGCCGCCCCGGCCGCTGCCCATCCCCTCGCGCGTGGATGAACCCACGCACTCTGGCGTGGGGACCGACATCTTCCAGCCGCCCAGAGCCTGACACCGCCCTTCACGGGAGACGTGTGTCTTGCGAGGGCCGAGGCCGGGCGTGCGCGCACGTCCGCCCGCTCCGCCCAAGCCCTGTCCGACCTTCCCGCGCACCTTCGCGCGGGCCACCACCGCCGTGGGCACGCGCCCCGGCAGGAGCGCCTCACCATGCACTCGCTGCGTACGCTGTCCGTCGTCCTGTCCCTGTTC
>NZ_JAAIYB010000929.1 GCF_010894475.1 Myxococcus vastator | reverse complement strand
CGTTGGGCGTGGCGGGGGAGGGGGACGGGGAGATGAACTCCACGCCCTGGCTGGCCACGTCGCCGAGCAGGGTGTCATACGCCTTGGGCGTGGCGCCCAGCTGCGGCTCCAGCAGTTGCCGGGCGCCCACGCGCTTGAGCACCGGCTCCAGCGCCCCATGGTGGTCCGTGTGCGGGTGGGTGAGCACCACCAGGTCCAGCCGCTGCGTGAGCAGCTCGGGCAGCCGGTTCACCAGGTGCTCCGCCGAGGAGGCGGGGCCCGCGTCCACCAGCGCGGTGTACCCGTCCGGCGACACGATGAGCGCGGCGTCCCCCTGGCCCACGTCGAAGAAGTAGACGTGGAGCTTCCCGTCCGGGGTGCCACCGAAGTAGCGCCGGGGACGCTCCGCGGGGCGCGGGGCCACCGGCTGCGGCGGAGGCGGCGGCTCCTTGCAGGCCGCCAGTGCCAGCAGAACGGCGAGGAGCAAGCGCGGGCGGGAACTCATGGATGGCAATCCTCGGCGGGGCGGCGCTCGCGCACGGCTTCGGCGCGGCTCGAATAGGCGGTGCGGTTCGACTTGGAGCGCTTCAGGGTCCGGCAGCTCTCTTTGTGGAACACCTTGCTGCCCTTGAGGCTGAAGTATCGGGGCGCGTCCGTGCCGCGTTGCGTGGTGTCAGTGCCGGGGGCCTCCGCCGGGGGGGACGGGGCGCCGCGCCCACG
>NZ_JAAIYB010000928.1 GCF_010894475.1 Myxococcus vastator | reverse complement strand
AGTGGCTTCCGCTGCTTTCTTCCGGAGGGGCGCGGCTTCTACCGCCTTGCCGCCCTCCCTGTCAACCGCTGCTTTCCGTTGACTCCCTCGACTCGTCCGCCCTTCCTTCCGGGCTTCTTCGTCGGGGACGCGGTTTCTACCACCACCGCGTCTCCTGTCAACTCGCTGCGTTGACCGCCGTATTCCGTATTTTCTTACCGACCCACTCAAAGCGGATCCGCGCCAGCGCGCGGGCTTCTTCGTGAGCTTCGGGGCTTCTACCACCACCGCCCCTGGGATCAACTTTTCAGGCCGACCCTTCTATTTCCTGCTGCTGCTCCGTCGAGGTGCTTGGATCAGCCACCCGTCGGAAGGGCGCGGCTTCTACCACCGCCACGTCCAGGGTCAACAATCCTCAGCGACCCTTTTATTCTGCTGTCAGCTCCCCGCCCGGATCCGCGTCGGGCGGGGCGCGGCTTCTATCCCCGCGACGCGCGACCTGTCAATCGCCTCTTCGTTCGCTCCCGCACATTCGTGAGCAGCGGATCCACCAGGCTCAGCCGCCAGCCACTTCCTGGAGTGCCGCCTCCACTCCGGACAGCAGCTCCTCAAGCGCCTCATCAGAGATGGTCAGCGCCGGCGCGATGTACACGGTGTCCCCCATGGGCCGCAGGTAGAGCCCTCGGCGGCGCGCGGCCTCGTACACTCGCCACCCTCCCCGGGCG
>NZ_JAAIYB010000927.1 GCF_010894475.1 Myxococcus vastator | reverse complement strand
GGGAAGGAGCCCGCGGCGCCGTAGGTGAAGACGCCGTTGCCGCCGCTGGTGCTGCCGGGCAGCGCGAAGAGGGGCGGGGTGTCCTGGCCGCTGGCGAGGCCTCCGTTGTCGAAGGCGTACGCGCCGACGGGGGCGTGGTACGAGGCGACGTACGGGGTGTTGGCGGCGATGGCGACCGGGGTGGAGAACGTCACCTCCTGCCAGCCGGTGGCCGTCTCGGAGGTGAAGGTGGCGAAGGCCAGGCGCTGCCCGTTGGCGCTCCAGAGGCTCCCCACGTGGGTGCCGGTGTTGGCGGCGCCCTTGTAGAACCGCACGCCCAGCACGTTGCCGCTCACGTTCGTCGTGAACTTCACGCCCAGCTCCACGGGGGCGGAGTCGTTGGTGACGGAGGCGACGGCGGGCGTGACGGTGGAAGGCCACAGGGTGACGGGCTCCGCCGGGCGGAAGACGACGTCCACCCAGTAGTTCGAGTCGCCGAAGCTGCTGCTGGGGAAGGAGCCCGCGGCGCCGTAGGTGAAGACGCCATTACCGCCGCTGGTGGCGCCCGCGAGCGCGTGGAGAGGAGGGGCGTCCACGGCCGAGGCCAGTCCCGCGCTGGTGAAGCCGTAGGCGCCGCCGGGCGCGTGGTACGAGGCGACGTAGGTCGTGTTGGCGCTGATGCGCACGGGCGTGGAGAACGTCACCTCCTGCCAGCCGGAGGCCGTCTCACCGGTGAAGGTGGCGA
>NZ_JAAIYB010000926.1 GCF_010894475.1 Myxococcus vastator | reverse complement strand
ACAGCTCTGGCACTGCACGAGGCGCGGGGGAGTGTGCCTGCTGCGCGGCACTCCGTGCTGTCCGTCGCCAACTCCGACCGAGCCGGGCCTGCTTCAAAGCAGGTCCGTGATACTCAAGGTAGAGTATCGGCCGATCAGGTGCTCGGCCGAGAGACTGCGACGTCCCAGCCGGGCCGAGCAGATGTAGGAACCAAGGTACATGCCAAAGACATCAAGGGCGCCCGGCCGTATGGACCTGATGGTCGCCCCGGGCATCCTGACGCTCATGGGGTCAGTCGGCAAGATCAAGCGAACATCATCAACGACCCGAAGTCGACGCTCTACCGCGGGACCAACGCCAACAATCGCCCTGTTGACCACTATCATCGCGACGGGACGACGGTCGTTACCGAGCAGGGGGATCCGACGCGCGTCATCACCGCGTTTGGCGCTCTCGCGACGAAGGACAGTCGAGGCCGTCCCATCAACCGGGGGACTGGAAAGCCGGCGAACCCACTCCCTGGTGGTGGTCCTTATGAGAGGTTGCGTTGAGTTTCTTATGACCGCAATGGAGTTTGAAAAATGATGGATGGGGACCTGTGGTCGAAACACGCCAAATGGATCGAGTCGTTATCGACATTCCTCGGTTGCCAACTTCAGACCGTCCAGGGGAGTGAAGCCATTGGGGTTGATACCGCCGCTGCAACGCTAGAGGGGGTGGTTGGGGCGCGGCATCCAGGGGGCGTGGTTGAGCT
>NZ_JAAIYB010000925.1 GCF_010894475.1 Myxococcus vastator | reverse complement strand
CTCAAGGACCTGGAAGCCGCCGCGGCGCGGGCGCCGCGGCGGCTTCCAGGTCCTTGAGGCTCTTGACCACCGTGCGGCCCTGGGCGTCCACCACCTTGAAGTTGGTGTCCGCGTCCTCCAGTTCGTGGTTCTGCTCGTAGATGCGCGCGAAGGCCCGGGCAATGGAGGTCCGGCCCGCCACGTTGGGGATGATGCGGCACTTGGTGACGGCGCGCAGCTCGTCCAGCATGCGCATGTTGAGCGGATCGGCCATCGCCACCACCAGCGACTTGCCGTCATCCCGCAGCTGCAGCGGCAGCACGGAGAAGTCCCGCGCCGTCTGGGCGGGAATCTTCGCCTTCACGTGCGGCTGCACCATCTGCACCGCGTCCAGGTTCACCGCCGGCATCCCCAGTTGCTTGGACAGGGCGCGCACCAGGATGTCCTCGGAGACGAGGCTCATCCTGACCAGGATTTCGCCCAGCTTGCCGCCCCACTTCGCCTGCTCGGCGAGCGCGGACTTCAGCTGGCTCTCCTGAAGCACGTTCGCCTTGATCAGCAATTCACCGAGCTTGATCTGTGCCATGTCGTGGCACGCACTCTAGACTGTCTCGGCAGCGTGCGCCCCTTCTTCCGCGCCTGCCCGGTCAGGAACCGGGGGCCAGGGGCGCGGGCGACCCGGAGGCGGGCGCCCCGGCGGGCAGCTCCCGGCCGGCAGCATCCACCTCCACCACCCGGGCCCCCTCGGGGGGAACCAACT
>NZ_JAAIYB010000924.1 GCF_010894475.1 Myxococcus vastator | reverse complement strand
CAGTTGATGCTCGTCGCCGGCAGCCCCAGCGCACGCCGGTGCTGCGCGAGCGCGTCCAGGAACGCGTTGCCCGCGGCGTAGTGCCCGGAGCCCACCGAGCCCCACACCGCGGAGATGGACGAGAAGAGGACGAAGAAGTCCAGCGAGACTTCCCGCGTGAGCGCGTGGAGATGCCACGCCCCCTCCACCTTCGGCGCCAGCACGGCGTCCAGCGCGGAGGCATCCAGCTCCCGCAGCCGCGCGTGCGTGGAGACCCCCGCCGCATGCACCACGCCCTTGAGCGGAGGCATCGTCGTGCGCACCTGCTCCAGCAGCTCCGCCAGCTGCTCGTGGCGGGACACGTCCGCGCGCGCGAGCACCACCGTGGCGCCCGCGGCCTCCAGCGCCTGCACCGCCAGGATTCGCGCGGCCACGTCCCCACCGCGAGCCGCGAGGGCCTCCCACTCCGCCCGCTCCGGGAAGGCGCTGCGCGCCGTCAGCACCAGGTGCCGCGCGCCCTGCCTCACCATCCACCGCGCGACGTGAAGCCCGAGCTCGCCCTGACCTCCCGTGACGAGGTACGTCGCCTCAGCCTCCAGCGTCGCCGTCCTCGCCGGGGGCAGCGGGCATTGCGCGAGCCGGGGAACGAACCGCCGCCCGCCGCGCAGCGCGAGCTGCTCCTCGCCCTCGCCAGCGCCCCGCGTGAGCACCTCCTCCAGCGCGGCGACCTGCGCGTCCCCGCCCGCCGACTCCAGGTCCT
>NZ_JAAIYB010000923.1 GCF_010894475.1 Myxococcus vastator | reverse complement strand
GAGACGGCTGCCTGGCGGCGCGACGTCAACCGCCAGCACCTGCGCTTCACCTGGCGCTTCACCTCGCGCAAGGCACGCGCGACGTTCCACTACTCACGCCGCGACATGCTGCGGTCGAAGGACTAGGCTCCCGGTGTCGGGAGCATCCAGCCGGGCCCCGGGGGGAGCATGGAGAAGCTGTCCGTCATCGCCGCATCGCCGCTCTTCGAGATGCTCTCCTCCTCGGAGCTCGGCCACCTCGCCGAGCTGGCGCGCGCGCGGCACTTCGCGGCCGGGGACGTCATCTTCGAAGAAGGGGACCTGGGCGACAGCCTCTTCGTCGTCGTCCGCGGCCAGGTGGAGGTCGCTCGCCGTCAGCCGCGGGGCGGCCTGCATCCGCTCGCGGTGCTGTCCCCGCCCGAGTTCTTCGGGGAGATGGGCCTCATCGACAAGGACTTCCGCTCCGCCACCGTGCGCGCGATGACGGACGTGGACCTGCTTCAGCTCTGCGCGCAGGACCTCCGCGAGTTCCGGAGGACACATGGAGAGGGGTTCACCTTCATCGTGGTGAACATCGCCAGGAGCCTGTCTGCCCGGCTGCGCGAGGCCAACGCCCGTCTCGCGATGAAGGTCTGATTAGTCAGTCCTGACCACTTTCATCGCCCTTGCGTTGGTTTGACACCCCCCACCCCTGCCTCTACGCTCTGCGGCATCGTGAGCCGCATGCGCAACGTCGGAATGCTTGCCGTCCTGGCCGCCGGCATGCC
>NZ_JAAIYB010000922.1 GCF_010894475.1 Myxococcus vastator | reverse complement strand
GCGTAGCTCAGCCGCCCGCCCCCATCCGCCCCGCGAGCAGGCCCAGCACGAAGGCCAGCACGGCCAGCAGTCCCGCCCAGAGGGGCGGGACGCCCTTCGCGCGGGCGGAGGCGGAAGGGCCCGCGACGCGCACCGCGCCCGCTTCCTCGGGGACGATGACGCGGACCTTGATGACGGCCTGGAGGAGCACCGCCTCGACGTCTGAGAGGAAGCGCTCGTACTCCTCGGCCTGCAGCTCCAGCGGCTCGCCGTGCTGAAGCGCGTACCGCTTCGCTACCGACTCGAAGCTGCGGAGCTGGGCCTCGCGCTTGGACACGTCCACCCAGCCGCACGTCAGCGAGGTCCCCTCACCCTTGCGAGGCACCAGGGAGATGGCCTGCCGCGCCAGCTTCCCGCCCGCGGTGCTGGGCCCCTCCGGCTCGTCGATGCGCAGCACCCGGTGCGGGCCCCGGCCATACAGCTTCGTCGACAGCGCGTCGCGGAGCTGCTCGGCCAGCAGCGCCGAGTGGTTCGCGAACATCGTCCGCAGCGCGGGGGCCTCCTCCTCGGCGGCCACCACCTTCGCGCCCAGGGGCTCCAGCGGGCTCAGGCGCACCACGCCCACGCTGGCGGGGGCCGCGCTGGCCTTCAGCGGGCTGGCGCGCCTCTCCGGGGCCTTCGTCGCCGGGCTCCCGCGCGGCCTGGGAGGCTTCGGAGGCATGACGTCCGTGTGGACCTCGGTGGAGCGCGGCGCTGGCGGCTCGGTC
>NZ_JAAIYB010000921.1 GCF_010894475.1 Myxococcus vastator | reverse complement strand
GAATACTTGAATGTCGTCAGGAATATCCACCCCGAATTTTCGGGCAATTTCTACCGCCTCCTCCGCTGTGCGTATTTCGCCGGTAGGGTTCTCAGCCCATTTCAACTTAGGAGCTTGGGCTGCCCCCAGAAGATAATTCCTCCCAGGCCGAGGGCGCAAATAGCGGAAAATCCCTTTCGCCAGAGCTGTCTCTCCTTCGGCTCCAGTTGTTGCGAAATCGCGCACAGCAGCGTTTGCGTCAATGCACGCATCCGCGCTTCCTTGTGTGCATTGATATGAACTCAGCCCAAGGCCAACTGCATCAACAGTCTTTCCTGCAATGAAGACCTTCATGCCATGCTTGATCGCAAACTGCGCAGCCATGGCGCCCAGTGCTGGAGCAATCTCGATGACGCCGATGCCAGAGGCTACAGCAACTCCAGCCGCTGTTCCCATGTTCTGTGCGTTGCGCGCAATCTCGGTTGATGCTTCAAGTTTCGCAGGTGAACACTGATGACGTCCACCACTCGCGCGTTCAGCACCAAAGCACGCAGCTTCTGCCCAAGCGCTTGCGCTATCGACACCTGACAGCCCATTTGGGTCCGTAAATTTGAGCGGATTTCCATTGGCATAAACCCAAGGCTGCATGCTCGTGGGCATTCCAAGGTAAGCCTCCGCCCCCACCGGGTCCTCGGACAAGAACCGCCCTGTGGTCGCGTCATACCAACGTTGCTGGGCGTAGGTGAGCCCCACCTCGGCGTCCCATGCAT
>NZ_JAAIYB010000920.1 GCF_010894475.1 Myxococcus vastator | reverse complement strand
CGACGGGCCCAGCACCGACGCCGCCCGCAGCACGTCCCGCTGTACCGGGGGCAACAAGGCCTGCCGCGCGGCCAGTGCCGCCTCGCCCAGGAGGGGCACCTCCCGCTCCGGTTGCTCCTCATGCAGCGTCACCGCGTGCAGCAGGTGCAGCGGGTGGCCGGCGCTGCCGCGCAGCACCGCCTCCCGGGCCGCGGGCGTCAGTGCTCCCCGGTTCCGCAGCCGGCCCTCCAGCAGCGCCGCGGCCTCGGCGGGCCCCAGCCGCCCCACCGTCAGGACCTCCGCCGAGAGGGGCGCCGGCGCCGTGCCACTGGGGCGCTGGAGCGCCAGCAACAGCAGCGGCGTGTGCGACAGCCGCGACACCAGCTCCTCCACCAGCGCATGGCTGAGCGCGTCCCCATGCTGCCAGTCCTCCAGCACCAGCAGGCGCGGACGGCGGTGGGGCATCAGCGCGTGGCACAGGGAGTCGAGCAGGGCGGTGCGCTCGGAGGCGAGGCTCGCCGGAATGCCCTGGCGCTCACGGCCTTCCAGGAAGCGCTGGATTCGCTCCGCGTCCGCGCTGGACACGCGGCCCGTCCCGGAGGGCGGGCTGAGGTCCCGCGTGGCGTCCAGCAGCTCCCGGAAGATGCCCGCCGGTGCGCCCGGCAACGCCAGGCCACTGCCTTCCCAGACTTCGAAGCCCTCCGCGGCCAGGCGCTCCACGAAGGCGTCCTTGACGGGCGTCTTGCCCATCCCCGCCTCCCCCATCAACCACAC
>NZ_JAAIYB010000091.1 GCF_010894475.1 Myxococcus vastator | reverse complement strand
GGTTATAAGAGTCAGTGGGGCAACTGGAGGCGGAGACCGCGCGCGCCACGGCGCAGGAGCGGGAGGTGGCGACGCGCCCCGCGCTGGAGGAGGCGGCGCGCCTGGATGCGCGGCTGGAAGGTGTCTCCCACGAGGCGCGTGAGGCACGGGCGCGAGCGGAGACGTCCCAGGCGGCGCAGGTGGAGGCGAAGGCGGAGCTGGACGCCGTGCTCGCGCGCGAGGCCACGGCCCAGGCGGCGGGCGAGGCCGCGAGGCACTGGCTGACGGAGAAGGCGCACTGGGTCGCGCTCACGAGCGAGTGGCCGCGCTGGCAGCGCGAGCTGGAGCGCTACGAGGTCGCGCAGGGCGAGCAGCGCAAGGCCCGTGAGGAATCCGGACGGCTGCTCGGTGAGGTGGAGGGACTGCGCGAGACGGTGGGGCTTCGGCGGGGTGAGCGGGAGGCCGCGGTCCGCGCGGAGGAGATGGCCCTGGCCGCGGCGACCCATGCCGAGACGGCCGTGGGGACGGAGACGGGCGCGCGGCGGCGCGCGCAGCGTGAGCGCCTGTTGGCGCGGCAGGAGGCCGTGCGGGGGCTGAAGGCCGCTCACGAGGGGCTCGTCGCGGACGAGGCCGAGGCTCGCGAGGCGGGCACGGAGGTGGGGGCGGCGAAGGCGGAGGTCGAGGCCGCGGCGGCGGAGGCGCGCGCGGCGGAGACTCGGCGGATGCAGGGGGAGGCCGCGCTCAAGGAGGCCCAGCGCTCGCTGTCGCTGGCGCAGGCGACGCAGGGCTATGCGTCTCACCGCGCATTGCTGCGGGACGGTGAGGCCTGCCCGCTGTGTGGCGCGGAGGAGCATCCCTACGCACGCGAGGAGTCCGCACTGGATGGGCTGGTCGCGGAAGCGGCTTCGCGTGTGGAGACGCTGGAGGCGGCGCGGACCTCGGCCACTCAGGCAGAGGTGGTGGCGAGCGCGCGGCGCGCGGCGGCGGAGGCGCGCGCTGGACAGGCGGAGGCGCGCAGGCAGTCCGCGGTGGTCCGCGCCGAGGCGCACGGTGAAGCCTGGCGGAAGGGGTGTGCCTCGTGGCGGGAGTCCACGCGGGAAGAGGGAGCGGAGCCCGGCGCGTCCTTGCCACCGCCAGACGCGGGTGGCTCGCCCGAGGCGGGAGCGTGGCTCGACGCGGCGCGCGCCGAGCTCACGGAGCGGCTGGCGGCGCTGAAGGCCGACGAGCAGGCCGCCGAGTCACTGGCCCGCACGGCGCGCGAGGCCCGCGCGGCGCTGGAGACGCAGCGCACGCGGCGCGAGGTGGCGGCGGAGTCGCTGCGCGGGGCGGAGGAGGCCCTGTCGCGCGCGGAGTCGGTGCTCAAGGACGTCCATGCCCGGCTCGAGGCCGCCGAGCAGACGCTGCGGCAGGTGCTCGCGGAGGTGTCACCCGTCTTCACCGCGGACGCGGGCTGGGAGCGGAAGCTGGAGGAGGACCCGGCCACCTTCCGCCGCAAGTGTGGAGAGCGGGTGGTGATGTGGAAGGGGAAGGAGGAGGCCCGCCTGAAGGCGGAGGAGCGCGAGGCCGAGGAGCAGCGTCATCGCGCCCGGGCCCAGGGGCTGGTGGAGGTGAGCACCCGCCACGCCGAGGAGCATCAAGCCTTCGCCGCGCGCAAGGAGCAGGAGCGCGGCGAGCTGACCCGCGCACGCGCCGCGCTGCTGCACGGCCGTCCCACGGCGGAGGTCCGCGCCGAGCTGCAGGCGCGGCTGGAGGCCACGGAGTCGGCCTTCGAGCAGGCCCGTGAGCGCGCCGAAGCCGCGCATCAGGCGGCGCGGGTCGCCACCGCCCGTGCCGAGGATGCCGTGCGCGTCAGGACGGAGGCGCTGGCCTTGCGCGAGTCGGAAGGCGCCGCGCTGACGGCGCTGCTCGCCACGCGCGGGACGACGCTGGAGGCCGTGCGGGCGCTGCTGGCCTTCGACGCGGCCTGGCGCGAGGCGGAGGCCCGCGCGCTGTCGGCCCTGCGCGAGGCGCTCGCCCAGGCCGCCGCCGTGCTGGCGGAGCGGAGCGAGCGTCGCGCGCGGCACGAGGACTCCGGTCCTCCGGCGCTCTCCGAGCAGGACGCGGGCGCCGAAGGTGAGCGGCTGCGCGCGGAGGCCGAGGCCCGTCGTCATGCCGAGGCCACGCTGCACGCGCGCCTGGAGGCCGACGACACGGCGCGGGCACGGCACGGCGCCGAGGCCGCGGCCCTGGAGGAGGACCGCCGCGCGGCGGAGGTGTGGAAGGTGCTGGGCGACCTCATCGGCTCGCACGACGGCAAGCGCTTCAAGGTCTTCGCGCAGAGCCTCACGCTGGACGCCTTGCTGCTGCACGCCAACGCGCACCTGCGGGAGCTCGCGCGGCGCTACCGGCTGATGCGCGTGCCCGGCCACGACCTGGACCTCCAAATCGTGGACGGGGACATGGGTGACGAGGTCCGCAGCGTGGCCAGCCTGTCCGGCGGTGAGAGCTTCCTGGTGTCGCTGGCGCTCGCGTTGGGGCTGGCGTCCCTGTCGTCGGAGACGACGCAGGTGGAGACGCTCTTCATCGACGAGGGCTTCGGCACGCTGGACCCGGAGACGCTGGAGGTGGCCCTGGCCACGCTGGACGCGCTCCAGGCCACGGGCCGGCAGGTGGGCATCATCTCGCACGTCAGCGGCATGGCGGAGCGCATCGGCGTGCAGGTGCGCGTGGTGAAGCAGGGCGGCGGGCGCAGCCGGCTGGTGGTGGAGGGCGACCCGGGCATGGTGCCTCCTTCCGTGGGACAGCAGGAGGTGGCGTAGCGGGCGCTGGCGGGCTCAGGTCTCCATCAGCCCGCGCACCACCGCGGCCACGGCCAGGGGCGTGGCCACGCGGTCATCACTCAGCGGCGCCAGGGCCCGGGCGAACTGCTCCGCGGAGCTGAAGCGCTGCGAAGGGACGGGCGCCAGCGCGCGGTCCAGCACCAGCGCCAGCGCGTCGGGGACGCCGGGCACCCGCATGCGCACGGGCGTCACCCGGCCCCCGCGGATGGAGGACTCCACCTGCTCCTCCGGGCCGGAAGGGAAGGGGGACTCCAGCGCCAGCAGCTCGTAGAGCAGCACCGCCGTCGCCCACAGGTCCACCGCCACGGACACGTCGCCCGCGAGCAGCTCCGGGGAGCGGTAGTGCTGCTTGCCCAGCCGCCGGATGTCCTGCACCGCGCCCGCGCGGGAGCGCGCCACGCCGAAGTCCGCCAGCTTCACCTCGCCCGTGCGGGACAGCAGCACGTTGTGCGGGGACACGTCGCAGTGCACCACGCCCAGGGGGCGGCCCGTGGTGCTGACGGCGTGGTGCGCGTGTGCCAGGGCCTCCAGCACCTGCCGGACGACGAGCACGCAGATGTCGATGGGCAGCTCGATGCGGCGGCGCCGGCACCGCGCCAGCACGCGGCCCAGGTCCGGGCCCTCCACCAGCTCCAGCGCCAGGTAGCCACCGTCCGGCAGCTCGCCGTACTCCACGAAGCCGACGATGTACGGGTGGCGCAGGCAGCGGGCGAGCTCGGCTTCATGCAGGAGCTGCTCGTGGGCCTCCGCGTCCCGCGCGCGCTCGGGACGCACGCGCTTGAGGGCCACCTGCGCGCCGGCATGCGGGCCCTGCTGCATCCGCGCGAGAAACACCTCCGCCATGCCGCCGCGCCCCAGCCGGGACAGCAGCTGGAAGCGGCCATGGTCGCGAGGCCAGATTTCCCGCACGTTCTCCATCATGTTCAGCCCACGCCACCCGCGAGGCTCGCCAGGTAGTCGTCCAGCGTCTGGGAGAAGGTGGCGTCGTCGTTGAGGAACGCCAGGCCCACGCCGCCCGTGTACGGGTCGTCCACCACGTGGACCACCACCGCGTCACCCTGCAGGCGCTCGCCGTTGGGCAGCTTCACGTCCACGGTGACGACGCTGTCGGGCAGGGGCCGGTGCGCGGTGCGCACGAAGAGGCCGCCGTTGGAGATGTTGAGGGCGTGCTCACGCACGAAGTCCAACTCGGTTCGGAACTCCATTTCCAGCTTCACGGCGAAGCGGCGACCGCGACGCTGAGGCCCCTCCGGCGGGCGGACGAGCACCTGGTGAGGCTGGCTGCTGGGCGATGGAGTAGGCGCCTCCGCGGGCTTCGGGCTCGCCTGCGGCACGGCGGCCGCGGCGCCGCCCACCGGAGGCCCCGAGGGACGCGCGTTGCTGACGGGCAGCGTGGTCAGGTGCTGTTGAAGCACCCGCGCCGCGGCGGAGCGCTCGTCTCCCCGGTAGGTGGTGCCGCCCTCGAAGGTCGCCGCGCGAAAGGCATCTCGCTCCGCCTTGGGCAGACGCCACAGCTCCACGAACGTGCCGCCGCTGCGCTTCGCGTCCTCCGCGAGCCGCTCCACGGCGGAGCGTGGATAGCCTGGAGCCTCCACCTTCAATTCAATACCCGCTTCCTCCGGGCGCAGGGCGACCACCAGCTGGAGTGACTGCGCGGAGGTGAGCACCTCGCCAATCCCTTCCACCCAGGCCGCCACGCGCTCCGGGGGAGCCGAGCCATTCCACAATGCCGCAAGACCGAAGACGGGCACGGGCGCGACGATAGCCGAGCCCTTCCCACCCGCGAACCTTGTTTACTGACAGCCTGGGCGCAATCCAGCCACGTCACTGGACTGGGAGCATCCAGACCCCGACTCAGAGTTGCCCCAGGGGGAACAGGCACTCGGAAACTCCGTCGTAGTTCTCTACAATGGAAGTCTGCTTCGACTCACCCCCCACCTGGAGTCGGAGCCATTGGAGTCAAAGACGATGCGCACTCCCCTGATGAAGTTCTTCACCTGCGCGTTGCTGGCAGCGTCGTTGCTGACTGGCTGCGGCGGTGGGAACGACCCTGACCCCAATCCACAGCCGAACACCGATGCGGGCCCCGGCGGCAACGGGGACGGCGGTACGGATGGTGGCCCGCTTGAAGAAGACGCGGGCGTGATTCCGGATCCGGACCCCGACCCGGGCGAGGTGCCCACGGACATTGACGACGAGGACAACGCGACGAAGGACTCCGACTGCGACGGCCTGACGGACGCGGAGGAGTTCGCCACCGTCTACCCGGGCGGCGTGAAGACGAACCCCGGTCTGCGCGACACGGACGGCGACGGCATCCGCGACGGCGTGGAGGTGGGCCGCACGGCGAGCCCTGATTCCAACTGCAACTTCCCCGGTGACCAGGACACGGCCACGCGCACCTCGCCGGTGCTGGCGGACACGGACGGCGACGGCATCCCGGACGGCCTGGAGGACCTCAACCGCAACGGCCGCAGGGACCCGGGTGAGACGGACCCGAACGCCATCGACTCGGATGGTGACAGCCTGGCGGACGGCGAAGAGGACGCCAACCGCAACGGCGTGGTGAGCCCCGGTGAGACGGACCCGCGCAAGCGCGACACGGACGGCGACGGCCTGGATGACGGCCTGGAGTCGCGCACCGGCACCAACCCGCTCGCCCCGGATTCGGACGGCGACACCTGCAGCGACGGTGACGAGGACGTCAACCGCAACGGCATCGTGGACGGCAGCGAGACGGACCCGCGCGTGGCGGACTGCGCCGCGTCGATTCCGGACGCCGACTTCGACGGCATCCCGGACTCGGTGGAGATTGCGACGGGCACGGACCCGAACAACGCGGACACGGATGGCGACGGTCTCCCCGACGGTGTCGAGGACCCGAACCGCAACGGCCGCGTGGACGCCGGTGAGACGGACCCGCGCCTCACGGACTCCGACTGTGACGGCCTGCAGGACGGCCCGGGCCGCAATGGCTTCCGCGGCGAGGACACCAACGGCAACGGCCGCGTGGACGCCGGTGAGACGGACCCGACCAACCCCGACACGGATGGCGACGGCCTGCTGGACGGTCTGGAGCTGGGTGTGACGACGGCGCAGGCGCCGCGTCAGGACTGCGGCTACGTGGGCGACGCGGACCCGACCACCACCTCGTCTCCGACGAACCCCGACAGCGACGGTGACGGCATCCAGGACGGCGCGGAGGACGCCAACCAGAACGGCCGCGTGGACGAGGGCGAGCTGAACCCGAACGACCCCGCCGACGGCGCGGCCAACACGCCCGCGGGCCAGGCCTGCCGCACGTCCAACCTGCGCACCGTCACCTTCAAGGAGGAGAACGGCGCGGACCTGCGGCTGGCGCTGCCCTCCACCTTCACGGACGCCAACCTGCGCACCCTCCGCGATGGCAACAACGCGGTGGGCATCATCGGCTGGGACGCCACCAAGCAGGTGACGCTGATTGCGTACAAGCGCGGCCGCGTGGGCTCGTCGTCCAATCCCACGAACGACGAGGCGGGCATCCGCTCCGGGTCGTTCAACTCCGCCACGCGCGACTTCCAGCAGACCTTCAACACCTGGGATGGCTACGCCGCGCTGTCGGCGCGTTACGCCATGTCGGGCGGCGCGGACCTGAAGGCGTTCACCAACACCCTGACCCGCTCACTGGTGCCGGGGAGCACGGGGGAGCTGACGGGCACGGCCGGAATCACGGGGCCGTTCACCATGCAGGCGCAGTACGTGCACCGCTCCGACGACAGCGTGGTGGTGGTGATGGCCATCACCCCGACGTCCCGCTACAACGAGGCGGGCAGCCTCTTCACGACGGCGGACACGGCGGGCGGCTCGGCGCTGGCGCAGTTCGGCGACACGGACGCGGTGCAGTGCGAGAAGTTCACCGTGCGGCAGGCGGTGGTGGACTTCCTCTTCGTGGTGGATGACAGCGGCTCCATGGCCTCGTCGCAGCAGTCGCTGGCCAACGCGGCCTCGGCCGTGGCGGCCAAGCTGGCCAACGCGACGCTGGATTATCGACTGGCGATGGTGAGCACCACCTATACCTATGGCAGCGGTTCGAACTCCGGGGTGCTGCGTGGCTTCACGCAGAACATCAACCAGTTCCGGGCGTGGCTGACGCAGAACAGCACCTGCAGCAGCGGCCAGTGCACCACCGTCACCATCCCCAGTGGGACCCAGCCCACCACCTGCTCGTCCAACACGCAGTGCTGGGTGGGGCAGAGCGGTAACGGCACCGAGCGTCCGCTGGAGGCCGCGCGCGCCGTCATCAACCTGCTGGCCTCGTCCGGTGGCTCGTCGGAGACGCGCTTCCGCGCGGGCGCCAAGGTCGTGGTCGTCATCCTGACGGACACGCGGGACCAGTCCTCCGGCACCGTCGACACGTACGCCCAATACTTCCTGGGCACGGGCAATGACCCGGGGACGAACCGCAACCCGCTGAACCAGCCCATCGACGTGCACGGCATCCTCTGCCCGCACGAGAACGCCACCGGCGACACCAGCACCTGGTGCCAGAACCAGGAAGACCCCCGGAACCCGCGGCACCTGGACATCATCCAGGCCACCGGCGGCGTGTACGGCAGCATCCGGGACTCGAACGCCATCACCACCACCATCAACGCCATCATCGACAGCGTCATCGCCTCGGTGGGTTACCGGACGCAGAAGCCGCCCATTGGCGCCTCGCTGAAGGTGGCCATGGAAGGGGTGGCGAACACGTCGCAGTGCCCCACGCCGGGAGACCTGCCGCGCAGCCGCACCCACGGCTTCGACGTGGACGGCATCAGCCGCGCGGTGTCCTTCTTCGGCGGGTGCCGCCCGCAGACGCCGGGCACCACCCAGGCGGCGCTGTCCTACCGCTACTGGACGGACCGCACGTCCAACCCGAACGGCATCCCCGCCCCGTGCGCGACGGACCCGTACCACGACCCGAACGACCCGGACTTCTGCGAAGGCAAGCTGACGTGCAACCGCACCACGGACCAGTGCGAGTGCCCGTCGGACTGCGGCGGCGGCGGTGACCCGGGCCAGGTGTGCAACACGGACCCCGCGGTGTGCGCCTTCACCTGCGCGCCGGACTGCGGCGGCACGTGCGGCACCTACGAGACGTGCAACACGGACACCTGCTCGTGCACGTGCGCCCAGTCGGCCACCTGCGCGCCGGGCTTCGTGTTCGACTCGAACGTGTGCGGCTGCGTGTGTGACACCGGGGCGCTGAACTGCGGTGACCGGTACCAGGCGGACCCCAACACGTGCGCCTGTGCCTGCAAGTCGGACTGCGGCGGCTGCGGCCCGAACGCGACCTGCAACCAGAGCTACTGCGCCTGCGAAGGCATCATCGGCTGATGATGCGCGAGCGCTCCGGCCTTCGTTGAAGCAGGAGGCCGGAGTCTGCAGGGCTGAAAGAAAAACGCCCCGGGGCCTGCTGGCGCCGGGGCGTCTTCATTTCACGGCCAGGCCGCCTACGGCTTCGCGGGCTGCACCACCGCCAGCCCCTGGGGCGCCGCCTGGATGCGCAGCACCGGGTAGACGCGGAGCTGGACGTCGCGGGCCGGGTGACGCTCATAGAAGAAGCGCAGGCGGGCGCGTGCGTCCTTGGCGAAGGCCGGGTCCTTCAGCTTCGCCTCCCACGCCGCCTTCACCGCGGCGTCCTTCGCGAGCAGCTCCCGCGCGAAGGGCTCCAGCACGTAGTCCTCCACGTACTCCTTCTGCTCGAAGTGGGCGTTGAAGAAGCCCCAGGACAGCAGCGAGTCCGGCCCCGTGGGCTCCAGCAGGTGCGCCACCAGCTCCACGCCCTCCTGCGCCACCGGCACGTACAGCGTGCCCGCGGGCAGGGCCTGCGTCTGAGGCTCCCACGCCCCCTTCACGTTGAGCGTCTGCCGGTTCTCCACGGACTGGGTGCTCCACTTCGTCTCGGTGGCACGGAAGCCTTCCACCGCCGCGCTGGCCACGGGCCTGGAGAGGCGCTTCGAGCGCAGGCCGTGCGCGGCCAGCTTCGCCTCCACCCACGCGGCGTGCGCGGGCGGCACCAGGTAGCCGCCCGCGGGCAGCGCGGCGGTGAGGGCGGGCTGAAGCTCCTCGAAGTAGGGCACCTTCCAGATTTGGGGCTTCGTGTCGTCGTAGCGAATCCACGTCTGGCCGGACACGTCGGAGGCGCCTCGCTCATAGGCATAGCCCCGGAAGTCGATGGTCCGCTTCTGCTCGGTGTTCTTCCACGCGAGCACCACCTCGCGCGTCTTGCCGGCCGCGTCCTCCGCGTCCGCCGCCTTTACCGCCGCGCGCAAGGTGGCGCCGTCGCGGGCCACCAGCCGCAGCAGGCTGGCCACGACATGCCGCGTGGCCTTCACGCGCTCCGCATAGGGCTTCCACGAGTGCGTCTCCACCAGCACGCCGAAGCGGCGATGCGCGGCCCAGTAGGCGTGGCTGAAGCGCGGCGGCGGCACGCCGTAGGCGAAGCCGGAGGTGGGGTCATCGTCCTCGATGAAGGACGGGTAGAAGGGCACGGGCAGGTGCTGCTGGGACGCCAGCTCGGTGAAGAGTTCCTCACGCAGCTTCACGCCCAGCGCGCGCAGCGGGGCCGGCCCGGACTTCTGCGGTTCGATGCCCACGGACACGTCATGCTCGAACTTGGCGCCGTTGGTGGCGTGCAGGTCGGCGTAGACGAGCGGGTCCCACGCGTGGAGGTACTTCAGCAGGGCCACCATCTCCGGGGCCTCCGCCTTGGCGTAGTCGCGGTTGAGGTTGAGGTTCTGCGCGGTGGCGCGCCATCCCATCTCCTCGGGGCCATTTTGATTGGGCCGGTGGTTGGGGCCGAAGCGCTCGTGGCCGTCCACGTTGAAGACGGGGACGAAGACGGCGGTGACGCGCTTGAGGACGCCGGGCTGCTCCTTCCCGGCGAGCAAGTCTCGCAGCAGCCAGAAGCCGGCGTCCTTGCCGTCAATCTCGCCGGAGTGGATGCCGCCCTGGAAGAAGACGACGGGGCGCTGCTTGCGCGCCGCGGCGGCGGGCGTGAGGGTGCCATCCGCGCTGGCGACGAGCGCGAGCAGCGGCCGGCCCTCCGGCGTGGTGCCGAGCGTGTCGCAGCGGACCTTGCCGGGGAACGCCTTGGGGAAGGCGCGGCAGAGGGACTCCACTTCCGAGTAGCGGCCCGTGCGCTTCCAGCCGCTCTGTTCGGAGACGGTGGTGAGGGACGACGGTGCCTGATGCAGCGTCAGGGCGAGGAGGGTGGGCAGGAGCATGCCCTTCCCACAACATAGCCCCTGGTGGGTTTCAACCGTGGCGCACGGTGAGAGTTCCACCTACCGGCAGCACTTCGACGCGCTCACGCGCCAGGCCCCGCCGGGTCCACTCCGCGTCCAGGCGGCGGGGCGGCTCGTCGAGCGGCTCGTCGGTGAGCTTGAACGTCCCCCAGTGCATGGCCAGGAAGCGCGCGGCGCCCAAATCCTCGAAGGCCTGCACGGCTTCCTCGGGGTTCATGTGCTGGCGGCGCATGAACCAGGCCGGGTCATACGCGCCAATGGGCAGCATGGCCGCGTCGATGCCCGGGTAGCGCTGGCCAATCTCCTTGAAGCCCTCGAAGTAGGCGGTGTCGCCGGAGTGGAAGACGCGGGCGCTGGAGCCTTCGATGATGAAGCCGCCCCAGAGCATCTCGTTGACGTCGTTGAGGCCGCGGCGGCTCCAGTGCTGCGAGGGCACGAAGTGCACCGTGACGGCGCCCACCTGCGTGGAGCGCCACCAGTCCAGCTCCGTGACGTCCAGGCCCGAGCCCCGGAACACCGGCGCATGGCCCAGGCCGGTGACGATGGGCGCGCCCACCTGCTCCAGCGTGGGCAGGTCCAAGTGGTCGTAGTGGTTGTGGGAGACGAGGCTGGCGGTGATGGGCGGCAGCTTCTCCACCGGGACGCCCGGCGGGACGTTGCGCCGGATGACGCCGCTGATGGCGTCGCGCAGCACCGGGTCGATGAGCAGGGACAGTCCGTCCAACTGGACGAGCCAGCTCGCATGTCCCAGCCACGTCAGCCGGGCGCCCTCTCCCGGCGCGGGTGGCGTGGCGAGCAGCGTGAGGTCGGGCTCCATGCGGGGGACCTCGGCGCGGGCCGGGGACTTGCGGCGGCGGCCGGCGAGCTTGTCGGCCACGGCCCACTTGAAGACGCTGCTGAACGGCTGCGGCCCGCTGCCATCGAGGTTCTTGAACCGCCAGGCCATGTGCGCACTCCCTCGGCTGGCAGGGCTGGGAGGGCCCCGCGCGCGTGCCCCTGTCATGCTCGGACCGGGCACGGCGCGCAAGGAGCACGTCAGGAATCGCCGGGTGGCCTACGCCGCCGCGCGGCCTGCCTGCGTGAAGGCCCGCCCGAGGTCCTCTTGCAGGTCCTCCAGGTCCTCCAGTCCCACCGAGAAGCGGATGAGCCCGTCGGTGATGCCCCGGCGCTCCCGCTCGGCGGCGGGGACGGCGGCGTGGGAGTGCCGCGCCGGGACGGTGACGATGCTCTCCACCGCGCCCAGCGACACGCCCAGCAGGGGGAACTGGAGTGCTTCCACGAAGGGCGCCGCCAGCGTGTCCTGGGCCAGCCGGAACGTCACCACCGCGCCCGTGCCCGGGTAGAAGACCTGCCGCACCTCGGGCCGCGCGGTGAGCCACTTCGCCAGGGCCCCCGCCGTGCGCACCTGCCGCTCCAGGCGGACCTGCAGCGTCTTGATGCCTCGCTGGAGGAGGAAGCAGTCCTGGGGGCCTGGCACCGCGCCCACCGCGTTCTGGAGGAAGCCGAGCTCCTGCGCGAGCGCGGGCGTCTTCACCACCACGGCCCCGGCGACGACGTCACTGTGGCCGCCCAGGTACTTGGTGGCGGAGTGGATGACGATGTCCGCGCCCTCGGTCAGCGGGCGCGAGAGGGCGGGGGACAGGAACGTGTTGTCCACGATGAGCAGCGCCCCATGCGCCTGGGCCACCTGTGCCATCGCGGGGATGTCGGTGCGCTTGAGGAAGGGGTTGCTTACGCTCTCCACCAGCAGCGCCCGCGTGTTGGGGCGGAGGGCGGCGCGAACGGCGTCCGGGTCGCTGGTGTCCACGAAGGTGGCTTGCAGGCCGAAGCGACTGAAGACGCGGGTGAGCACCCGGTAGGTGCCGCCGTAACAGTCGTCCGTCACCACGACGTGGTCGCCCGCGCTGAAGAGCATCAGCACGTTGGACACGGCGGCCATGCCGGAGCCGAAGGCAAACGCCGCGTGGCCTTCATCCAGCGCCGCGAGCACGCCCTCCAGGGCCTTGCGCGTGGGGTTGCCGGAGCGCGCGTAGTCGAACTCGCCGGGCGTCTCCAGGCCCGGCTGGTCGAACATGGACACCTGGTAGATGGGGACGGCGGCGGCGCCCGTGGCGGGGTCCTGCTCATGCCCCGTGTGCAGCAGCCGGGTCGCGAAGCGCGTGGGCCAGGTCGGCGATGATGTCATGGGAGTCCTCGATTCCTACGGAGAGCCGGAGCAGCCGGTCGGAGATGCCCAGCGCCTCCCGGCGCTCGGCGGGGATGTCAGCGTGGGTCTGCGTGGTGGGGTAGGTGATGAGCGTCTCCACGCCGCCGAGCGACTCGGCGAAGAGACACAGCCGCACGGACGCGAGCACCTGGGGCACCAGGGCCGCGTGGGCGACGGTGAAGGACAGCATCCCGCCCACGCCGGGATAGAAGACGCGCTCCACGCCGGGGTGAGCACGCAGCCACGCGGCCACCTCCCGCGCGTTGGCCTGGTGCCGCTCCATGCGCAGGGCCAGCGTCTTCAGGCCTCGAATCACCAGGTACGCGTCTTGTGGGCCGAGAATCGCGCCGATGCCGTTCTGGAGGTACGCGAGCCGCTCGCCCAGCGCCGCGTCCTTGACCACCAGCGCGCCCGCGACGACGTCGTTGTGACCGGCCAGGTACTTCGTCGCGCTGTGCACGACGAGGTCCGCGCCCAGCTCCAGCGGACGCTGGAGCCACGGCGTGAGGAAGGTGTTGTCGACGATGAGCAGCACCCCGGCCTCGCGGGCGATGGCCGCCAGTTCGGCGAGGTCGGCGGTGCGCATCATCGGGTTGGTGGGCGTCTCCACGACGATGGCGCGGGTGTTGGGGCGCAGCGCGTCCCGCACGGCGCCAGGCCGCGAGGTGTCCACGAAGGTGCAGGGGACGTGGAGGATGCGGTCCACCAGCCGATAGGTGCCGCCGTAGAGGTCCTCGGTGAGGAGGACGTGGTCCTCCGGCCCGAAGAGCTGGAGGGCGCAGTGCAGCGCCGCCATGCCGGAGCTGAAGGCCAGGCCCCGGCTGCCGCCCTCCAGTTGCGCCAGCGCATCCTCCAGCGCGGAGCGGGTGGGGTTGCGCGTGCGCGAGTAGTCGTAGCCGGTGGACTGCCCGAGCGCGGGGTGCTGGAAGGTGGCGGATTGGTAGATGGGGACGGCGACCGCGCCGGTGGTGGGGTCGCGGCGCACGCCGGCGTGGACGAGGGCAGTGGCGAGTTTCATGGCAGGAGTCCTTTCAGCGTCCGCGCAGCGTCTGGGAGATGCGGAGGATGTCCGCCAGCACGCCGGACGCGGTGACGGCGCCGCCCGCGCCCGCGCCTCGGACGGTGAGCGGGAAGTCGCTGTGGCGGGTGGTGGTGAAGGAGACGAAGGACTCGGAGCCGCGGAGGTCCGCTGCGGGGTGGCCCGCCTCGACGCCCACGGGGCCCACGCGGATGACGGGGCTGCCTGTGCCCGCCTTTGACGGGTCGATGCGCGCCAGGTAGCGCAGCACGGTGCCGGCGTGGCGGCAGCGGGCCACGCGCTCCGCGTAGGCCGCGTCCTTCGTGGCGAGCACCTGGAAGAACGACTCCACGCTGGCGCACGCATCGGTGGCGACGAAGGGCTCCAGCGCCACGTCCGACAGGGAGAGCGGCAGGCCCAGCTCCCGGGCGAGGATGAGCGCCTTGCGCGCGACGTCCGTGCCGCTCAGGTCCTCGCGAGGGTTCGGCTCCGTGAAGCCGCGCTCCCGGGCGGTGCGGACGGCCCGGGACAGCGGCACGCCGGCCGTCAGCTCGTTGCAGATGAAGCCCAGGCTGCCGGACAGGGACGCGGTGATGAGGCGCACGGTGTCACCGGTGCGCACCAGGTTCGCCAGCGTGTCGATGACGGGCAGGCTGGACGCCACCGTCGTCTCGTAGTGGTACGCGACGTGGTTGCGGCGCGCCGTGTCCACCAGCGCCTCGCGGGACTCCCACGGCAGCGCCAGGGGCTTCTTGTTGGCCGCCACCACGTGGATGCCGCGCTGGAAGGCCTCCGTGTAGAGCGCCTCCAGTCCGCTCGCGGCGGTGCAGTCGACCAGGATGGGGACGGGCAGGCGCCGGAGCGCGTCCAGCAAGGGGACCAGGGTGCGCGCCTGGGGCGCCGCGCCTTCGAGCCGCGCCTCCACGCCATCGAGCGCGAGCCCCGCCGCGTCGAAGAGCGCGCGCTTGCTGTCCGCGAGTCCCACGACGCGCAGCGCGATGCCGTGCTTGTCCCGGAGCAGCGCCTGCTGGGCGCGCAGCTGGGCCAGCAGTTGTCCGCCCACCGTGCCCCGGCCGAGGACGAAGAGGCTGACCTGCTGATGGGCCAGGTTGAAGGCCGCGTGGGTGGTGCGCGCGGCGATGGCGGTGTCCGCCGCGTCGACGACGCAGGAGAGGGAGCGGGAGCTGGCACCCTGGGCGCTGGCGCGCACGTTGACGCCCACCGCGCCCAGGGCGCTGAAGAAGCGCCCGGCCACGTTGACGCCGTGGCCCATGGTCTCCGCCACCAGCGTCAGCAGCGTCACCGGCTGGCGGACCTCCAGCGGCTCCACCTCGCGACGTGACAGCTCCTGCGCCAGCTCGGCGGCGAGCACGGACCGCGCGTGCTCCGCGTCGGGGCGGGGGACGACGACGGCCAGCGACTGGCCATTGGCGGACTGCGCCGTCATCCACACCGTGACGCGCGCCTCGCGCAGCGCGGCCAGCACGCGCTCGCCCAGTTGGAACTGGTCGGACAGCTTGCGCACCTCGACGCCGAGCAACGCCAGGTCCTCGCGCGTCGCGATGCAGGCGGGGCGCTGGCCGTCGCGCGAGCCGATGGCGTCGATGAGCGTGCCCGGGTGCTCCGGCTCCATGGTGTTGCGGATGCGCAGGGAGATTCCGGACTCGATGAGCGGAATCATCGTGCGCGGGTGCAGCATGCGGGCGCCCACCGCGGCCAGCTCCAGGCCCTCGCCGTGGGTGAGGTGCGCCACGGGGTAGGCGTCCGTGACCAGGTCCGGGTCGGCGGTGTGCAGGCCGAGCACGTCCGTCCATACGGTGACCTCCGCCGCGCCCAGGCCCTGGGCCACCAGCGCCGCGGTGTAGTCGGAGCCGTTGCGGCCCAGCGTGGTGGTGCGTCCATCCGGCGTGGCGGCGATGAAGCCGGGGATGACGGGCACCTCGTGGCCCCACGTCTCCCGCGCGGCCTGGAGCCGCTCCCGCGTCCGGATAAGGTCCACGCGCGCCGCGCCGAAGCGGTCATCCGTCACCAGGAGCTGGCGCGCGTCGCGGAAGGTGGCGGGCGTGTGATGGGCCGTGAGCAGCTCCGCCAGCAGCGTGGCGGACACCTGCTCACCGAACGACAGCACCCGGTCTCTCGTGGGGGCGGAGCACTCTCGCGTGAGGCAGACGCCCTGGAGCAACTGCCGCAGCGGCGCGAGGAGCCCGTCGACACGCTCCGCCAGCGCGGTGGCCTGTCCGGGCGCCAGCGCCGCGGCGTTGGCCTTCGCCAGGTCGGCGATGCGCGTGGCCACCGCGAGCGCGCCTTCCAAGTCACCCCCGGTGGCGAGGCGGGCCGCGTCCAGCAGCCAGTCCGTGGTGTCGCCCATCGCGGAGACGACCACCGCCAGCGGGCCTTGCCGCGCGTGCTTGCCAATCAGCTCCACCACCTGGTGGAGCCGCGTGGGCGAGCCCACGGACGTGCCACCGAACTTCATCACCTGCAGGGACGTGCTGCTCATCGGGGAACCTCGAAGGGGCCAGTGGCCTTGATGCGAAAGGGGAGGGCCGCCGCGGCGCCCTGTGCCGGACACACGCCGGCCAGACGCGGCGCGCGAGCGCCCACGGAGGGAAGGAAGACAGAGGAGGGAGTCGGAGCCCTGGCGGACTAGCGAGTGCCGCCGGGCCAGCGCATTCGATGCGTGGCGACGACGCGGCGGAACACGGGGCGCGCGGCGGTCAACGGTGCGGGTGCGGAGCAGGTGGACGGAACCACGGAGGTCCTCTCTCACCGAAGCGGGAGGGAGCCCTCCGGCCTCGGACGCTTGGATTGCTCGGGGAGCCCCTGCTCCTCGAACCGCATCGTTTGGACACCTTGGAGGTCCGACTCCAGGTTGTCGGGCCACCGCGCGAGGCGGAGGCCGCTCTTGATGCTGCGGACGAAATAAGCGTGGACCCCGGTGTCTGTCAATGCCTCGCGTGGTTTCACCTTCATCACAGCCTCTTCCCTTCACGTCAGGACTTGATGGAAATGCCCGGTGCCCGGGGCGGAGGCCGGCGTCAACGCGTTGAAAACCCGTGGCCGGAATGTGCAGATGTGGGGTGGGAAAGGAGCGCGGCGTGACGGAGACCGGAGCACTGAGTGACGAGGTGGTGCGTGCGCTGGTGGACAACCACCGCCAGTTCCTCGCCTTCCTGGAGCGGCGCGTGGGCAGCCGCGCCATCGCGGAGGAGCTCCTCCAGGCGGCCTTCGTGAGGACACTGGAGAAGGGCGGCGCGCTGAAGGAGGGCGAGGGCGCGGTGGCGTGGTTCTACCGGCTGCTGCGCAACGCGCTGGTGGACCACTACCGGCGCCAGGCGGCGGAGGGGCGCGCCCTGGAGCGCGAGGCCCAGGAGGCGGCGGAGGCCACGGTGGACACGGAGCTGAAGCAGGCCATCTGCGCGTGCGTGGGCGAGCTGGTGCCCACGCTCAAGCCGGAGTACGCCGACATCCTGCGGCAGGTGGACCTGGAGGAGCGCGGTGTCCCGGACGTGGCGCGCGAGGCGGGCATCACCGCGAACAACGCGGGCGTGCGGCTCCACCGGGCCCGCCAGGCGCTGAAGAAGCAGTTGGAGCGAAGCTGCGGAAGCTGCGCCGCGCACGGGTGTCTGGACTGTTCGTGCAAGCCGTCCCACCGGGCAGGCGAGGCCTCGGTGCCCGGCTCGACGGACGTCTGAAAGCGCTTGCGCGGGGACGGTCCGCCTCGTTAACTCCCGCCCAGGTGCCGAGGGGCGCCTGCCCGAAAAGACGACGTCACCCTCGCTTCGCTCCGCCGCTCGACAGTTCCAGATGAGTTCCTTCCACGGCCCACGAACGGGTGAGGGCCGCCGCCAAGGGACTTTTCATGCGAACCGTCGTCTCCCTCCACGAATGCAAGGTCCGCGCGTCGCTCCTGCTCAAGGCGCTGGCCTCGACGGAGGCGTCGCGCGCGGCCCATTCAGCGGAGCGACTCCGCGTCCTGCCCGGCTTCGCGGGACTGCCCCTGGGCGAGGTGCTCGCGCGGAAGGCATCGGTTCAGCGCAAGCATGCGCTGGCCGTCATCGCGCGTGAGCAGGGGTACGCCACCTGGGTCGAGCTGAAGCAGGTGCGCGAGGTCGACTTCGAGCACCTGCTCGCCCGCGTGGGCGGCGCTCACCTCAACCGCTGGTTCTCTTCCTATGCGGAGGCCGCCGACTCCCTGCGACTGCAGGGCGGCTTCCTGTTTCCGTTCCGCGAGCAGTTCTTCGTCTGCGAGGCCAGCCTCGTCGAGGCGCTGGGGGCCGACCCCGCGGATGCGGACTGGGCGCGCGCGGGCCGCGACTGGATGGCGCCCAGGGACGGGGCCGCGCAGGCCCGGCTCGCCCTGCGGTTCGCCCGGCCTTCGCCCTCCCACGCTTCAACTACTCCAGCCACGAGGTCTCCCATGTCCGCTGACTCCCGCCGCTCCGAGCTGAAGCGTTCCTACAAGGAAGCACCGCCCCCCATGGGCGTGTACGCCGTGCGCTGCCTCGCCAACGGCAAGGTGCTGGTGGGCGCGAGCGCCAACGTCCAGGGCATGCTCAACCGCATCCGCTTCGAGCTGTCCACGGGCATGGACCGCCTGCCCGCACTGCTGGAGGACTGGAGGCGCTACGGGGCGGAGCAGTTCACCTTCGAGGTGCTCGACGTGCTGAAGCCCTCCGACGAGCCCGGGGTGGCGCCGCAGGAGGAGCTGAAGGTGCTGGAGGCGCTCTGGTTGGACCGGCTCAAGCCCTACGGCGACGCGGGCTACAACGTGCAGGGCGACTGAGGTTGGCCGCCTGCTGCCCTCCATGGGGCAAGTACTTCGGCCTGTGGCAACTTGCCACGTTCTCCACCCGGCGGGATTGCGTTACGCGGAAGACTCCATTCCAAGGGAGTCCGCCATGGTGTCCGCTCGTCGTCGTGCCGTCCGTATGCTTCCCTTCGCGCTGCTGGGCGTCCTGGGCTGTGGCGAGGAGGAGGAGGCTCGCATGGAAGTCGCCATCCCCTTCGAGGCCCGGGTGGGCAGCGAGCCCTTCGCATGTGGCCGCACCTATACCGGGGTGGGGACAACGGGGACGACGTACGAGCCCATGGACCTGCGCGTGTACCTGCACGACGTCCGGCTCGTCACGGCCGAGGGGACCGAGGTGCCGCTGGCGCTCGATGAGGATGAGCGGTGGCAGGCCCAGGGCACGGCGCTGCTCGACTTCGCGGACAAGACGGGCCTGTGCACCAACGGCACGCAGGCGACGAACCTGCGAATCACCGGCACGGCGCCCGAGGGCACCTACACGGGCCTGCGCTTCAAGCTGGGCGTGCCGGAGACGCAGAACCACCTCGACGTGTCCACGGCGCCCTCGCCGCTCAATGACACGAGCCTCTACTGGAGCTGGCGCTCGGGCTATCTCTTCACGCGCATCGAAGGCCGGACGACGGGGCTTCCCGAAGGGCACGTCATGCACCTGGGGAGCACGGACTGTGCACCGCCGCCGGAGGGCCAGACGCACGGCACCGCGGGGTGTACATTCGGCAACCGTCCGGAGGTGGCCCTGGACGCGTTCAACCTGGCGTCTGGCAAGGTGGTGCTGGATTTGGGCGCGCTCTTCTCAGGCTCGAACCTGGATGAGAACGCGGCGGTGCCCAACACCTCCGTGGGGTGCATGTCGCAGCAGACGGACCCGGACTGCGCGCCCGTGTTCAGCCGGATGGGGCTGACGCACCGGAGCCAGGAGGGGGCACCGGGGCCTCAGGCGTTCATCAAGGCGGAGTAGGAGAGGGACGTCATGGCGTGGCGCGTGGGCAGACGAGCAGGGGGGCTGGCGGTGTTGGCCTGGCTGGCAGCGGGCTGTGGCGACAAGGCTGGCGAGGCGGAGGCCTACGTGTGGAACCTGCCCGCGGGGTTTCCCACGCCGCGAGTGCCCGCGGACAACCCGATGACGGAGGAGAAGGTGCAACTGGGGCGGAGGCTCTTCTTCGACGTGCGACTGTCACGGAACGAGACGCAGTCCTGCGCGTCCTGCCATGACCCGGCGCGCGCCTTCACCGAGCCCCTGGTGACTTCGCAGGGCAGCACGGGCGAGACGCACCGCCGCAACTCCCAGGGGCTGGCCAACGTGGCCTATGCCACGAGTCTCACCTGGGCGAATCCCTCACTCACGACGCTGGAGGCGCAGGCGTTGGTGCCCTTGTTCGGCAAGGAGCCGGTGGAGCTGGGCTTCGGCGACAGGGAAGAGGAGTTGCTCGGCCGGCTGCGCGCGGTCCCGGAGTTGGAGGCGGAGTTCCAGCGCGCGTTTCCGGAGGCCGTGGAGCCCGTGTCCGTGGCCACGCTGACGCGGGCACTGGCGTCGTTCCAGCGCAGCCTCATCTCCGGCGGCTCCGCGTATGACCGCTATGTGTATGGCGATGAAGTGGAGGCCATGACGCGGCAGCAGAAGCGGGGCATGGAGTTGTTCTTCTCGGAGCGGCTGGAGTGTGACCACTGCCACTCTGGCTTCAACTTCCAGGACGCCACGGTGCACGAGACGACGTTCGAGCCCATCCTGCCCTACCACAACACGGGCCTGTACAACGTGGACGGGCAGGGGACGTATCCGGCGGAGGATCCGGGCCTCATCGAGCTGACGGGCCGTCCGGAGGACATGGGGCGCTTCCGCGCGCCGTCGCTGCGCAACGTGGCCGTCACCGCGCCGTACATGCATGACGGCAGTCTGGCCACGCTGTCGGACGTGCTGGACCACTACGCCGCGGGAGGGCACGCGCGGCTGGTGAGCGGCGGCGAGGCCAGTCCGCTGCAGAGTGGCTTCGTGCGAGGCTTCACCTTGACCGCGCAGGAGAAGGAGGACGTGCTGGCGTTCCTCGAGTCGCTCACCGACACGGCGTTCCTGACGGACCCGCGCTTCTCGGACCCGTTCGCCACGCCGTGACGTGTGATGCAAATGCATAAGGAAAGATGGAGACAATCGCTCCATCTCTCCTTGGAGAGTTTCAAGTCCTCTCAAATGCAGGGCGAATGTGCTTACGGGGTGCTGACGTGGACGCAATCCGTGTCGCAGGCCGCCACGCAGTCGGCCCGCTGAAAGGGAGCAGTATTCTCCGGCTCAGTGTCAGGACAGGTCGGCGAAAAGAAGTAGTAGCGAACTTCAGGGACGCTCGGGCAGTAGTAGTACCCATCCGGGAGAGGACACGCCATCGCGGTCACGTTGCCTTCAACGGTGGGCGCTTCGGGGGATGCCGGCTGGTCAATCGTCGCGTCGGGGCCGCAGGCCGCCAGCCCGGTCATGGTTGAAAATGCCAGCATCAGCGAAATGGCCGTGCGCTTCATGGTTGTGGATGTCCTTTCAGGTTGAGATTCTGAATTAGGGCCCGCCGTATTGCAGGCGCTTTCTGTCTACTTGATTTTGGCGGTGAAAAGCCAGTTGGAACTCGCGCCTGTGATTTTTATTGCGAGAGTCGTTGTGCTTTGGTTGGGAGTCTGTGGGTAACGTTATTGTTTGATGTCTGTGTTGAGCGAGAGACGGTGGAACTGGGCGCCGCTGCAAGAAAATGCGCTCTTGCGGTGAATTCATGTTCTCTTTGAGTGTTTGTGGGCGAAGGGTGGGGTAGCGGCGACCTACGGCTCATCAGGTTGTCGGGAAATGCCGACATGGAGTTCCAGGCATGTCCGTTCACAGCGCCGTGACGCACGAAATGCTTACGGTGGGGCGCTCAGCGCCTCTACTGTGAGGAATCGCTCGTCCGTCAGCGCATGGAGGAAAGAGAAAATGGCGTCCGCTTCCGAATCATTCAATGGAAGACTAGGTGACTGCCCTTCGCGCTGGAAAGCTGTGTCCAATGTGAAGGATGGCACCATCCCGCTTCGGTAGTACGCCAGGACGTCCTCCAGCGTCGCGAGCCGTCCGTCGTGCATATACGGCGCGGTGACGGCCACGTTGCGCAGGGTGGGCGTCTTGAAGCGCCCCGCGTCCTCGGGGTGCTGCGTGACGCGGCCCCGGCCCCGTGTCTCCGCTTCGCCTTCACCGAAAGCTGAGTCCGGGTCCAACCCATTGTTGTGGTAGGCGTTGTCGGTGAAGAGCTCCGTGGTGTGGCACGGGGTGCAGCGGCGCTGGACCAGTGCCAGCCCGTGCTGCTCCTGGGGGCTCAGGTCCGCTCCCGGTTCGCCCCGGCGCCACCTGTCATAGCGGGAGTCCGCGGAGACGAGCGTCCGTTGGAACTGCGCCAGGGCGCGCAGCAGATTGCTCAGGGTGAGGCTGTCTGGGCCGAAGGCGCTCTCGAAGCGCTCGACGAACTCCGGCTCCGAGGACAAGCGCGCCATCATGGACGGGAGCTGGCTGTTGCCCAGCTCGTCCGGGTGCGTGAGGGGCGCCAGCGACAGGGACTCCAGGTTCTTCGCGCCACCATCCCAGAAGAGTCCCTCCATCCACGCCAGGTTGATGAGCGCGGGGGCATGTCGCACCAGGGGATGCCCGCTGACGCCGCGCCGGGTGAGCGCCGCGTCGTCCGCGAAGGCCCGCGCCTGCTCATGACAGGTGGCGCAGGACACCTGGCCATTGGAGGACAGCCGCGGTGAGTGGAACAGCCAGCGGCCCAGGGCGATGCCCTCGGGCGTGAGAGGGTTGTCTGGAGGGGAGG
>NZ_JAAIYB010000919.1 GCF_010894475.1 Myxococcus vastator | reverse complement strand
CGGTAGATGACCTCCCCATGGGGCCACCCGCCCACCGTGGTGTTGATGAGGTCGTTGAAGGAGGGGTAGTGGTTCTCGGCGAACAGCTCCCACTGGAGGCTGCCCACCAGGGTGAAACCAGTGGCACCCCAGAAGCCGAAGCCGTGATCCCGGGCGGCGTTGAAGTACAAGCTGCCGTGGTAGGGGTGCGCGAACTGGTTGGTCATGAAGTCGTCCTTGTCCCAGACGAACCCCGTCTCCAGGTTCGTTCGCCATGCGTCCAGGCCGACCCGGGCAAAGTCCTTGTTCAGGATGAATCGGTCGAAGCCCCACACCGTGAGGTTGATGGCCGTCACTTCACCCAGGGCCCACCAGAACTGGCGAGGCCGGGGAGGTGGCGCGGCGTCCTCCGCGTCTCCGGCGCGTGGCGCGTCCGCGGGCAGCGCCGCCGCCTGGGCGAGCGAGGGCAGCAGGGCCAGCAGCAGCCGCATCTTCCGCCACCGCGCCGCGGGTCCGCGCCGGCCGCACCACTGGCTGTGACGCATGCCGGCTCCCCCACCCGAAGGGCGAAGATGGGGACCCCGTGCGCGGTGCGACCATGGACCGGCGGCGCGGGCCCACGTCGGTGGGTGGACGGACCGCCCGGCCGCCTGCCCGGCGCGGGACATGTCGCTGGACGTCCGTCGGAGGGCGCGGTGGGGTAGGGTGCGCCGCATCCATGTTCGCCTTCATCCTCGCAGCGGTGCTCACGCAGTCGCCGGTGGCTCCGGCGGAGCCACCGGCGAC
>NZ_JAAIYB010000918.1 GCF_010894475.1 Myxococcus vastator | reverse complement strand
CCCACCACCAGCAGCGCCGCCGCCTTCGTCCCCAGCCACGGCGCCACGCTCTCCTTCGCGCGCCGAGGCAGGAAAGGCACGCCCCACCGCGCCGCCACGGCCCGCGCCTCGCGCACCAGCGCCGCGTCCACCTTCGTGCTCGTCGTCACCGCCAGCGGTACCAGGGCCACCCTCCTGCCTCGCATCCACCATGCCCGCGGCGAAGGGGCAACGGATTCCGCCATCCACGACGCTCCGCGCCACGCCACAGCTGGCCCATCGCGTCAATCGTGGAAGGCCCTGCCTGCCTCCGTCTCGGAGCCGACAGGATTAGTACGAATTAACGAACTCCATAGGAATCCGTGCCCTCCTGCCTCAGAATCGGACTTCCTTCGGACGATGGAGAATCTCCCCAATCCGCGCCCGGAGTGGATCGCTTGGAGAGGACAACGATGCACAACAGAGCAACAGGAATGGCCGTTGTTGTACTGGTCGCAACCCTCTTGGTGGGCGACGCGTTCGCAGCCACCTTTGGAGTCACGCCGTCGGGCTCGTCCGCCGTCTTCTACGTCGACACCAACGCCTGGGCGGACATCCACTACGTCCGCAACAACCAGGGGCAGCTCAACTATCGGATGGGCATCGTCAACGGCCGGAACCAATACACGGTGACCGGCCTGTCCGCGGGCGAGACCATCGACTACTCATTCACGTACTGGGACGTGTCCTGCAACTGCGCCCGTGACACGGCCTGGACGCGCTACACGCACTCCGGCACGCAGCCTCCGCC
>NZ_JAAIYB010000917.1 GCF_010894475.1 Myxococcus vastator | reverse complement strand
GGGCAGGGGCCATTGCGTGGGCACTGGGACGCGGGTGGTGCTTGTTTCGCGCACGCGGGTGGGCAGACTTGCGCGCATGGGTGACGTGAAAGAGTTCCACCAGCGGTGGTGCATCGCGGACGGCCATGCGGATTCCCTCATGTGGAACCGCGACCTGTGTGCACGTTCTGAAGAGGGCCACGTGGACTTCCCCCGCCTGCGGGAGGCGGGGGTGAAGCTGCAGTGCTTCACCATCGTCACCCGGGGCTTTCCTTTCATTGGAGGCTTCCCCGTGTTCGCCGCGTGGCGTGGGTGGCCCCGGGACGCCCGGGCGAGCGAGTGGACCCGGGCGCTCTGGCAGATTGAGCAGATGGCGTCCTTCTGTGAGCGCTCAGGGGACGCCGCCCGCATCACCACCACAGGCGCCATGTTGGAGGACAACCTCGCCCAGGGGCGGCTGTCCGCGGTGCTGGGCGTGGAAGGAGGGCACGCCATTGAAGGCCAGGTGGCGCGCCTGGCGGAGCTCCACCAGCGTGGGGTGCGCTTCATGGGCCTCACCCACCTGTCCAACAACGACCTGGGAGGCTCATCCTTTCCGATGATGGGCAACCGGGGCCTGACGCCGCTGGGCCAGGAGGTCATGGAGGAGATGGCCCGGCTGGGCATGAGCGTGGATGTGGCGCATGCCTCGGAGTCCACCCTCAAGGACCTCTTCACCCACCCCTCGGTCCGGTTCTTCTGCTCGCACACGGGCGTTCGCGCGGCGGGCGGTGGCTGGCGCAACCTCTCCGACG
>NZ_JAAIYB010000916.1 GCF_010894475.1 Myxococcus vastator | reverse complement strand
GCTTTAGCTATGAATACGATGGGCGCGACAACAGGCTCTCCGAGATTGTGGACAGACAAGGGGCAGAAACGGTCGAGACGACGCGATACGGGTACGATGCTGCTGACCGCTTGACGGGGGTGCGCTACCCAGACGGAAAGTCGGTCATCTATAGTCTATCGAATGATGGATCACGGCTTGCTGAGAAGACCGACTATGCCTATGCAGGCCCCCTGGGGAAAGGGGCCTTCGAGGCGGTAGCGCAACCGCAGGATCATCTAACATACCACTACGACACCCCTGATTCGCCTGGCGCCCTACGCGAGATTCGAAAAAAAGTCTTGAATCCACTGCCTAGCAATGATCCTGCAGAAATTATCGTTGCGAGCTATTCAACAAACCGTGCAGGTCGCGTAGTGCGTGAAGTGCGGGGGGCATTCACGCGTTGGATGTATTTCGATGCGGCTGACCGACTTGTTGAAGTGGATCTAGCGGACGGCGAACAACAACGAAAGCTCACGTACTCGTATGATTATGCAGGACTAAGGCGTTCTCGATTCAATGGCGAGAGCGTCACCACGTACTTGTGGAGCGGAGGCGCATTGATTGAGGAGCAGTTGCCAAGCATGGAGCCACTAATATACCAGCGCGCTGCTGGACTGGTGGTTGCTACTGGCAGCGACCGTATTTTGCATGATGGGCTCGGGAGTGCAGTAGGCAGAATTAAGCTCGACGGAGCCCTCACCACATCTCAATTTGACGCCTGGGGCGGATATCGGAGTGGGACGGGACTGACGTCCGCG
>NZ_JAAIYB010000915.1 GCF_010894475.1 Myxococcus vastator | reverse complement strand
GCACCCCAACCGCCGTGGCGATGCCCACGCCGAGCACCGCCCGCTCATGGCGGTAGCCGCCGCGGGCGCGCACCAGGTCCGCCAGCAGGTGGCCACCATCCAGCGGCTGCATGGGCAGCAGGTTGAAGAGCCCCCAGCCGATGTTGACCCACAGGAACTGCCGCACGCCCTGGTCCACCAGGCCGCCCGGCGCACCCAGGGGCGCCAGCTGCGACAGGCCCCAGACGAGCCCGCCCGCCAGGAAGCCGATGCCCGGCCCGGCGAAGCTCACGAAGGCCGACTGCGGGTGGGTGAGGTGCGCGGCATCGTGCGCCTGCGTGGTGCCGCCCATGCCGTGCAGCTCGATTTCAGAAGGACAGCCGTAGCGGCGGTAGGCCAGCGCATGCCCCAGCTCATGGAGCAGCACCGACACGAAGACGATGCCCACCCACAGCACGAGCCGCGCGGGCTCGGAGATGAGCGTCCAGCCCGTCGCCAAGGCGACGAGGAAGAAGAGCGGGTGGAGCCGGACGGGGAAGCCGGCCACGTGGAAGTGGGGCCGCATGGACCTCCGACTGTAACGGGCCTGCCCGCGCCGCGCCCGGGTCGATGACGGGGGGCGCGGCGTACCCCGGATCCATGACGCGGGGCTCCATGACCGTGGCGTGACATGGCTTCAGTGACATGCCGGCCGTGGCGTCTTCCCCGGCGCGGCGTGGATGTGGGGACGGGGCCTCGCGAAGCACGAGAAGTGAGATAGAGTCCCGACACACCCCTGTTTCCCTCGCGCCCCCGCGCCTGTC
>NZ_JAAIYB010000914.1 GCF_010894475.1 Myxococcus vastator | reverse complement strand
CCCCGGGAGAGCGCGGCCCCCACCAGGCCGGATACCAGCACCCAGGCCAGCGTGGGCATGGGCCCTATCTGCCGGCCAATGACCAGGAGCAGGTAGAGCTCGAGGAACGGCACCACGATGAGGGCGAGGAGGAGGTAACGGAACACGCTCCCAAGGTAACCCTTCGAGAGGGGCCGTGCCCGTCTTCCGCCACCGCGTCAGCGCCCGCCGAGCTGGCCCACCAGGGAGTCCACCACCAGGTACAGGACCACGAAGATGCCCATGGCGATGAGGACCATGCGCGTGGAGAGCTGGAAGCCTCGGGAGCCCTCCGTCTCCAGCGCGTAGCTGCCCGCGCCCATCGCGTCAGGCACGCCGGCCACCTCGCCGGCGTAGCGCGCCGTCCGGACGTACTGCTCCATCACCCCGGCGTCGTCCTTGCTGGTCAGCGCGCGGCCCAGCTGCGGGTCCACCAGCCGGACGCCGGCCTCGGAGGCCAGGGCCGCCGCGGCCTCCACGGCCTCGCGCATCAGGTCGGGGCGGTCCGACAGCGGCACGCGCAGCTCGGTGGCCACCACCTGGCCCCCCTCACGCAGCTCGCCGATGTCGACGTCGCCGTTCTTGAAGGACCACCTGCGCACGCCATCCTGCCGGGCGACCACTCCTCGCTCGGAAAGGAGGGCATCCACCCGCGCTGCCTCGTAGGGCGAGCCCGGCGTCATCGTCTGGAGGAGCAACTCGTATCTCACGCGGGTTGCGAGTATACGCCGCGAACGCCATGTCCACCTCCTCCAAGCCCCCCTCCC
>NZ_JAAIYB010000913.1 GCF_010894475.1 Myxococcus vastator | reverse complement strand
CAGGTCGGGGGGGGGCCTGGTGGGAAGCGTCGCATGCGGGCGCACCCACGGGTCAAGGCACGGTGTGCGCGGCGCCGCGGACTCGCACCGGGAGTCGTCAGCCCTGCTCCACGGCGCGTCGCAGCTCGGCGAAGAGGCGGCCCAGCGCGTCGAGCTGGTAGTGCGCGTTGAGCCCGCTGGGATTGGGCAGCACCCACAAGCGCGTGTCGCCCAGGCGCTCGGGTTGCGAGCCCAGCGTGGCCTTGGGACGGCCAAAGGCGATGCGGTAGGCGCTCACGCCCAGCACCGCGAGGTAGCGGGGCTGGTAGCGCGCCACCTTGGCTTCCAGCGCCTTCGCGCCCTGGGCCAGCTCGGCGGGGTTCAGCAGGTCCGCGGTGGCGGTGGCGCGGTCCACCACGTTGGTGATGCCGTAGCCCAGCGCGAGCAAGGCCGCCTGCTCCGTGGGCTGGAAGGTGTGCGGGGTGATGCCCGCGGCATGCAGCGTGGGCCAGAAGCGGTTGCCGGGCCGCGCGAAGTGGTAGCCCACCACCGCGGAGTAGAGGCTGGGGTTGATGCCACAGAAGAGCACGCGCAGCCGGGGCGCGATGACGTCCGGCATGGTGCGACCGGTGGCTGCGTCCAGCTCATCTCGTGAGGGGCGACGGAGCGGTGTCATGGGGGCGCATCTTCGCGAGCCTACCTGGGAAGGCAACCCCCCAGGGCCCCATGCGGCGGGTGGGGTGTTGCCCGTGGGACGGAGCGGCCTGGCGCGCTCGGGTGGCTGGCGAAGGCGCGCGGGGTGGGGC
>NZ_JAAIYB010000912.1 GCF_010894475.1 Myxococcus vastator | reverse complement strand
GTGTCCCTCCATCGCATCCCCCAAGAACGCGTGGAGCCCTCCCGTCCGCTCAACTCACCCGACGCCTAAATCCGGACGGATACAGACTTCAAGTGCCTGCCGGGTGCGCTCGGGCGGAGGGACACGCCTGAGTGAGTCTCAAGGGCTGCGGACTGGATGCCCGATTCGTCTCTCTGTGGTCGAAGTTGTGATAGCATCAGAGAGAGAGGGAGGATGCTATGCGGGTAAGTTCGGATGAGATGTTGGTTTGGAAGTATCAGAATGAATTTATTCAGAGTGCGGGAAAGATTGTTAGGGGCATGTTTGGCAGGCTAGGCGTGAGAGCCTTGCCTCGGCTCGGCTTTGTGGCGATTAGTTGGTCGCCAGAGAAAAGACCGTCAGTCTTTAGCGGCGACGAGTCTATACAATGGAATCCAGCGTTGGATGAGTTGAAAAAAGGGGTGGATGCTTACGAGAGTGATGAGTCGAGATTGGTGCATCTTCGGGCGCAAATCTTACGCGAATTTGCTTCTACGGTAAGTGTTGGCGGTGTGGTGAAGGAAGATCTGCGTCGGCACGATGCGGAATCGGGTACGCGCTCATTCTGTTCAATGGGGGCTGTGATTGGTGTTTATGACTCTGTATTTGTTCTGGAATTCGACGCCACGGAGTTTGCTCGATTTCCCGTTGCCCGGTTTCCCAGCGATGTTGATGGTGAAGACGATTGTGTGGGACTTCTTTCTGCTGTCGCAGAGGCATTGTTGGAGCGCATTGCCAGAGAAGCGCGCCACGGGAACGCTGGTTTGAGG
>NZ_JAAIYB010000911.1 GCF_010894475.1 Myxococcus vastator | reverse complement strand
GGGAAGGGCGGGGGCGCGGCTTCAGCGCTGCTCGTCGTCCTTGGCCACCTGGCTGGCGTCGGACTCGTTCCAGGGCCACTCACGCCGGGACGCCTCGTAGCGCGCGAGCAGGTCCGCCGGGTCCTTCACCAGCGTGCGGCAGCCCGCGGAGCGCAGGTCATCCTGGGGGAAGCCGCCAGCGAGCACGCCCACGGTGGGCAGGCTCAACTGGTTGGCGGCGAGCGCGTCATAGGGCGTGTCGCCCACGACGACCGTCACGTCCGCGGAAGGCTTGCCCAGCCGCGCCAGGGCGGCCTCGAAGATGTCCGGGTGGGGCTTGCTCTTGTCGACCTCGTCCGCGCTCGTCTTCGATTCGAACAGGCCTTCGATGCCGCACAGCTTCACGTAGTGCTTCAGCTCCGGCTCCTTCGCGCTGGAGGCCAGCACGATGCGGAGGCCGCCCGCGCGCAGCCGCTGGAAGAGCTCCCGCACCCGGGGGAAGGCGCGCACCTTCGGCAGGAACTCGTCCAGGAACAGCTTGCCGCGGTATTCGTCCAGCTCCTTGCCGAAGCGCTCCACTTCCTCGTCGTTGAAGAAGACGGGGATGAGCTGGTCGGAGCCCTTGCCAATCTGGCTGCGCACGTGCGCGAACGGGATGTCCCGGCCGAAGTGAAGGAAGGCGCGCCGCCATGCCTCGGCGTGCTCGTCCACCGAATCCACCAGGGTTCCATCCACGTCGAAAATGACGTTTTCCACCATGTGCCTTGTCCCTCGGCCCCGAAGGTGGGGATGCCGAGGGTGGCGGTCAACCGTCCGTGGGC
>NZ_JAAIYB010000910.1 GCF_010894475.1 Myxococcus vastator | reverse complement strand
GCGGTGAAGTGAAGGCGGCCACCGGCGGGTGGACGCGCTATACCCGAGGCCCTTCCCATGAGTGTGGAGCTGCGGCGAAACGGGATGCACCTGACGGGCACCCCCCTGTCCCTGGACGCGAAGCGCAAGTCGCCGCTGTGCTTTGTGAGTCACGGGCATTCGGACCACATCGCCCGGCACGAGAGCACCATCGCCACGGCGGCGACGCTGCGCTTCATGACGCACCGCCTGGGGCCGGTGCGGGAGCCGCGCGAGGTGCCCTTCCGGCAGCCCTTCGAGCTGGGGCCGCTGGTGCTGGAGCTGCTACCGGCGGGGCACATCCTGGGCAGCGCGCAGCTCCGCGTGACGCGGCCGGATGGGCGCCGCATCGTCTACACCGGGGACCTCAACGTGGCGCCGTCGCTCACCGCCGAGGCGACGGAGGTGGCGGAGTGCGACACGCTCGTCATCGAGTCCACCTTCGGCCACCCGCGCTACCGCTTCCCGCCGCGTCCGGAGGTGCTGGGGCAGGTGGAGACGTGGCTGCGGATGCAACTGGAGCGCGGCGCGGTGCCGGTGCTGCTGGGCTATCCGCTGGGCAAGAGCCAGGAGGCGATGAAGCACCTGGCGGGGCGCGGCTTCCCGCTGGTGGCGCACCCCTCCATCTACGAGGTGGCGCGGCTCTACGCGGAGCTGGGCGTGCCAATTGAGAACCTGCGCTGCTACGACGGGAAGGTGGAGCCGGGCGAGGTGCTCTTCTTCCCGCCGCACCACGCGCGGGGTGGGGCGCTGGCGCCGCTGTGGCCTCGGGCGACGGCGGTGC